>CAZYPI010000261.1:0-4011 GCA_964649335.1 uncultured Rikenellaceae bacterium
TTATTACAATAATAATATTTTTCTTATGCTTTTGATAACCCCCTCCCTTTTTCCCTCCCCCTCCTTCGAGCACCGAAGCTTTAGCGAAGGTGTCGAGGGGGATGGAAGATAATCTTTCGTGTTTTGACTCACGGATAGTATAGGGTGGGGGTCATATCAAATATTGATTTTTTTTGCAGGATTCTAAAAAAACAAAAATAGGAAATACGCAGTGGATTATCAAATCCGGCAACCGATTCCACTATTCCTTCTCTCCTTCAATATTCATCCTTCAACCTTCACCCTTCAACATTCATCCTTCAACATTCATCCTTCCCTTATCTGTCCGTCTCCGTAGATGATGTATTTGGTGGTGGTCAGTTCATTCAGTCCCATGGGCCCGCGGGCATGCAGTTTCTGGGTGCTGATGCCGATTTCGGCACCGAAGCCGAACTCGTAGCCGTCGGTAAAGCGTGTGGAAGCGTTGACATACACGGCAGCAGCATCTATCCGGTTGAGGAAGGCCTGTGCATGGGTATAATTTTCCGTGACGATGCTCTCGGAATGGCCGGTACCGTACCGGGAGATATGTTCGATGGCTTCATCCAGCGATTCTACCGTTTTGACCGCCAGGATAAGGTCAAGGTATTCGGTGGCCCAGTCTTCTTCGGTGGCGGGCACGGCGCCTGGGTATAACCGCTGCACGGTTTCATCTCCCCGTATCTCCACCTTTTTCTCTTCGAGGGCGCGGCACACCTGCGGGATGAATGTCTCAGCGATATCCTTGTGCACAAGCAGTGATTCGGCGGCATTGCACACGCCGGGCCGCTGGGTTTTGGCATTGACGGCAATGGCTATGGCCTTGTCCATGTCGGCAAAGGCGTCCACATACACATGGCAATTGCCCACGCCGGTCTCGATCACGGGCACCGAGCTGTTCTCCACGACCGTACGTATCAGTCCGGCGCCGCCCCGCGGGATCAGCAGGTCGAGGTAGCTGTTGAGGCGCATCATGGCGCGGGCGCTCTCGCGGCTGGTGTCTTCGACGACCTGCACCGCTTCGGCCGGAAAGGCGCATGCCGTCAGGGCCTCCTGCAGTATGCGGCGTATAGACTGGTTGGAGCGGATGGCTTCTTTTCCGCCGCGCAGCAACGAAGCGTTGCCGGTCTTCAGACAGAGACCGAAAGCATCCACCGTGACGTTGGGCCGCGACTCATAGATAATGCCGATCACCCCGATGGGCACCCTTTGTTTTCCGATCATCAGGCCGTTGGGACGCCGCGTCATCGAGAGCACCTCGCCCACGGGGTCACGCAGGGCGGCCACCTCACGCAGCCCGTCGGCCATGGAACCGATCCTCTGTTCATTCAGTACCAGGCGCTCCAGAAAAGCCCCTTTGATGCCGTTTTCCACAGCTTCTTCCAGATCCTGCTCATTGGCACGCAGGATCTCATTCTTTTTTTCGACCAGCAGGTCTGCCGCTTTCAGCAACACCTCATCTTTGGCCTGCGACGAGGCCGTTCTCAGAAAGGCTGCCGCCTTCTTTGCCTTCTGTCCTTTAATTTCCAATTCTTTATGCATGATTTCGAAATATTTATTTTTACTTTTATCTTTTTACTTTCTTTGTCCACCGTAGCTCTTCTGGAGCGAAGGGGGATATCTTTTGTCTTACAAACCTCGTTCCCACTTTTTTGCCTTGCAGCAGCTCCGCTATGATGCCGGGATTTCTTCCATTGGTTATCACCATATCAATCCCGGCGTCCATACAGATGCGGGCGGCATCCAGTTTCACCGCCATGCCTCCGGTGCCGAAAGCATTGCCGCTTTCTCCGGCCATATTGCGGATCCGGGGCGTGAGATCGGTGATGGTTTCTATCAGTTGTGCTTCCGGGTTTTTCCGCGGATCGGCCGTATAGAGGCCGTCGATATCCGAGAGGATGATCACCAGGTCGGCCCGTATGAGTTCGGCCACATAAGCTGCCAGTATGTCGTTGTTGCCGAATTGTATGCCATGGGTCGAGACGGTATCGTTTTCGTTGACCACGGGGATGATCTTCATTTCCAGCAGGCGGTTGAGGGTGTTGCGGGCGTTGAGGCGTTTATTTTCTTCCTGCAGACCGTCTTTGGTGAGCAGCACCTGAGCCACGGTTTGCCGGTAGGGCTCGAAGAAACGCTGGTACATCTTCATCAGCTCGGCCTGGCCCACGGCTGCCAGCGCCTGTTTCCCGGGCAGTCCGGTCGGTTTTTTCTGCAGTCCCAGCAGCCCCCCGCCGACGGCGATGGCTCCCGAGGAGACCAGCACCAGCTCATAACCCTCCTGCTGTATGCCGCTGAGCACGCCGGCCAGATGCTCGATACGCTGCAGGTTGATCCGGCCGTTGGGAAAAGAGAGGGTCGAGCTCCCCACCTTGACGACGATCCTTTTCAGTTTTTTATGTTCTTTTTCTTGCTTCATGAATCAGACCTCCAGCAGTTTTTTGTCCAGCGAAGCGGGGAAGGCCTGTCCCGGTGAGGGCTCCCGCAACAGTGCCGGCGCCATGAGAGCGATCTCATCGGTCAACTCTTTCTCCCGGATAAAACGGGGCTCTGTCGCCTCCCCTCCTTTCAGAAAAATGTAAAGGTCCGGTTTTTTTGCTTTGATAAGCACCAGATGGGCCCCGGTCAGAGCCGCCACCGACCTGACCAGGTAATAGTTGTCATTGAGTTCGATATCTTCGGTGGATACCGAATCGTTTTCATTGATTACGGGGATCACCCCCAGCTCCAGCAGGTAGAGAAGGGTGTTGCGGGCATTTCTGCTTTTCTCTGCGTCGGCGAAGATATCCCCGGTGAGCAGCACCTGCGCCACGGTCCGGTTATACCCCTCAAAATATTGCCGGTAGCGTTTCATCAGCTCGGCCTGGCCGGCCGCCGCCACCGCCTGTTTATCCACCAGTGCGGCGGGCTGACATTCCAGTCCCAGTTTTTTGGATCCCAGGAAAATGGCACCGGACGTCACGATGAGAATAGCCGCACCGCTGTTGGCCACGTTGGCCAACACCATCGAGAGACGTTCCATCTTTCGCGGATCAAAACGTCCGCGGTCGTCCAGCAACACGCTGATCTCCACTTTCACCACTATTTTTATCATATCATCCTTCATACGATCCTCCGGCAATTTTTTGAAACGGTCAAGATTCAGGATTTCATCCTCCGGACAGGAATGTCCGGGACAGCTTCTCCGGGCCTCATGTGTTTTCCGGCAAAAGCTTTATGACGGCCTCACCAGTCTCTCTGCTGTTTTGTTTGCTTTATCAAAATCGACTTCTGCAGCCACCTGTTCCATTTTTTTCCTGATCTTGTCAAATCCCGGGTTTCCGATACTGCCCGTATGAGTGTAGGTGACGTTTTCCGGTGGCCGGAAAGTGCCGGATGCTATCTGCTCCGCCACCTGGCGGTAAGCTTCCCGGAAAGACACCCCCCGGCTTACCAGGCGGTTCACCTCCTCCACGCTGAACAGATACCGGTAGATATCTTTTTCCAGCAGCTCTTTTTTTATCTCCAGGTGTTCCAGCAGCACCCCGGTCATCTGCAGGCATCCCGTCAGGGAGTCGAAAGCCGGCAGGTAAGACTCTTTCAGCAACTGGAAATCACGGTGGTAACCGGTGGGCAGGTTGCCCAGGACGAGCTGTATCTCATTGGGCAGGGCCTGAATTCGATTGCAACGGCCCCGGATCAGCTCGAAGGCATCCGGGTTTTTTTTGTGGGGCATGATGCTCGAGCCGGTGGTGTATGCATCGGGCAGGGAGATAAACCCGAAGTTCTGGTTCATGAAGAGCACCGCATCCATGGCCAGACGCCCCAGAGTAGAGGCCACGGATGCCAGGGCGGCGGCCGTAGCTTTCTCCGTTCTGCCCCGTCCTGCCTGGGCATACACGGGGTTCACCACCAGGTCTTCAAAGCCGAGCAGGCGCGTGGTCTCCTCGCGGTCGATGGGAAACGACGAGCCGTAGCCCGCCGCCGAGCCCAGCGGATTGCGGTTGATCATCCGGT
>CAZYPI010000262.1:0-4011 GCA_964649335.1 uncultured Rikenellaceae bacterium
CATATCACCCGTTTAAGTCTCGACTGGGTATATGCCGATAGCGTGCCGGATCCTTGTGTGAAATCCGAAAAAAAGGTGTTGTCGAACCCGGATGCAGGGATCAAAGAGCTGTGATAAGATATACCCTTGACGGTTCTCTTTTTTGAAAAATACAATGAAATCGTATTTATAAAAATTAAAAAATATGAGAAATGTAATGCGTCTAAAAAAGTCTATGGAACCTTTTCTGTTGATTCCTTTATTTTTTTTGCTTGTATTGTCAGGTTGCCAAAATTTGCATCGTCCGGCGCGAAACATCGTATTAAATCCTCTTTTTGGGGACAACATGGTGCTGCAGCAGAAACAAAAAATCCCGGTTTGGGGAACTGCAGAGCCCGGCGGTGAAGTGACCGTGGTACTGAATGAACAAAAACAAAAAGGGATTGCTGATAGTGCCGGAGACTGGCATGTAGATCTGGCTCCGGTTGCGGCAGGGGGCCCTTATGAATTAATCGTCAAGGGTAAGAATACGATAACGCTCAGGAATGTAATGGTGGGAGAAGTATGGTTATGCTCCGGGCAGTCGAATATGGAGATGCCGGTTTCGGGAAGTTGGGCGAAAGTGATGAATGATAAAGAAGAAGTGGCCAATGCCGGTTACCCGAATATCAGATTGCTGAAGGTTGATAAAGTAACGGCCAACACTCCGCAAAAAACGGCAGAAAATAGTGGTTGGAAAGCGTGTTCTCCAAAAACAATACCTGAATTTTCAGCAGTGGCTTATTTCTTCGGACGCGATCTGTATAAAAAGCTCCATGTTCCGGTCGGATTGATAGAGTCAGCCTGGGGTGGTACGGTTGTCGAAGCCTGGACCAGTGGACAAACATTAAAGAAAATCCCTGAGTTTACCAATGAGATAAAAGAGATTGAATCGGATACCCGTACAAAACAGGAGCAAGCCATCGCCATTAAAAAGAAACAGGCTGAATGGCCTGATAAAATTGAAAGTATATTAAAGTCTAAAGGGACCTTCGGACATGGTTATCAAAAAGCCGGTTACAGAACAGATCGTTGGAAGACCATGAACCTGCCGACAATTTGGGAAGATGCCGGAATCAATGTGGATGGTGTGGTATGGTTTAGCCGGGAGGTGAATATTCCGGCATCCTGGCAAGGAAAAGACCTGGTTCTTGCGTTGGGGAAAATCAATGATTATGATATTACCTGGTTTAATGGGAGCAGAGTCGGAAGGGGAACGGATGTTTCTGAGTCCAGGGTTTATAAAATACCCGGCTCCCTCGTCAGACCGGGGAAAAACAAAATTGTTGTGGAGGTGCTGGATATTGGAAACGTAGGGGGTATCTACGGACCGGCAAAAGACATGAAATTATCGTATAAAAATGAATCGGTTTCTTTGGTTGGCAAATGGAAATACAAAATTGACCCCATTAAAATAGATGTACACAAGCTACCTGAAAAGCCGAATGAAAATTATGGGGTGAATCGTCCCGGCGTATTATATAACGGCATGATAAACCCATTGATACCCTTTGGAATAAGAGGGGTTATCTGGTATCAGGGCGAATCCAATGCCGACCGGGCCTATCAATACCGGGATTTGTTTCCTATGATGATCAAAGACTGGAGAAGAGCGTGGGGACAGGGAGATTTCCCCTTTTTGTTTGTACAGCTTGCTAACTTTATGAAGGTAAAACCTCAGCCTGCAGAAGATGCATGGGCGGAGCTCCGCGAGGCACAGGCTATGGCATTGGCATTGCCCAATACCGGTATGGCGGTGACCATTGATATCGGAGATGCCCAAAATATCCATCCGACAAACAAGCAGGAAGTTGGCAGGCGGTTGGCACTGAATGCCCTGGCTAAAGTATACGGGAAAAAGATCCCTTGTTCCGGACCTGTGTATAAAGCGATGAAAATATCAGGGAATAAAGTGCGTCTTACTTTTACCAATACCTATGGGGGCCTGAAAATACAAGGAGGTAATATCCTCAAAGGATTTGCCATAGCAGGAGCAGATAAGAAGTTTGTCTGGGCGGATGCAGAGATTAAAGGCGATGATGTGATCGTATGGAGTAAAAAAATAAAAAATCCCGTAGCCGTGAGATATGCCTGGGCCGCTAATCCGGTTTGTAATTTGTATAACAAAGCAGGTTTGCCGGCATCTCCTTTCCGTACCGACCATTGGAAAGGAATAACTTACGGGAAGAAATAATCCGTCACTCCGATCGGGGATCCCGGTATTTTGACAATGATTACTTTGATGATTTTATAAAAAAACAGTCAAAGAATAAACAATTGTAAATTCCGGCGGGGCTGACCCACCCAAAATATCTACGTAGGCAGCTACGTAGGGGAAAGCGCCTAACGCTGTCAGGAGCCGGCTGCGCCGCCACGCTGACAGTTTTTTTCTCCCCATTACTCATCTCTTAGTTTTTCTTTTTGTCAGGTTTACGGAACCGTGGCGACTACTTTTTTGATGTTTGATCTCACGTGTTGGGACAAGTATCGAAAAGTAAAACAAATTATTCATTAAAAAACAAAAGTTATGAAAACAAGAAAGTTAAGATTTCCGGCACTGTTCATTCTGACAGTATTCTTTTTGGGAAGCATGGGATTTGCCGGCAGGTTGCAGGCACAGACCGTTAAACCGGTTACCATCGAGTCTTCCAAAGATTTCAAGGGTACGCTGGATGCCATCAAAAAAGCCGTTTCCGGCGGAGGTATGATGGTGCTGGCCGAGATCAACCAGGGGAAGATTCTCTCCATGACGGGACTGAAGATCAACGCCTACTCCCTGTTCATCGGCAACCCCAATGTGGGGAACATGGCTTTTTCCGCCGATCCTTCGGTGGGGGTGGTCATCCCGGTGCGGGTGAATGTATATGAAGAAAACGGCAAGGTGAAAGTAAACTATTACAAGCCTTCCGATCTGCTTGCCTTCAGTCAAAACCAGAAGGTGAAGATGATTGCCAACAAGCTTAACGGCAAGCTGGAGATGATGTTGAAGATGATTGCAAAATGACGCTGTCCCGGGCCGGATGGTTGAACCTTCCGGCCTTTTTTTTATCCTGATTATTAACACTAAGAAAAGATATGATCATGAAAAAAGAGAGAAAAAAACTGTTTATTGTTGTCCTGGTCCTCGGGCTGGCAGGCATCTCGCCCAACCTGTTTCCAGCCGCCCAGGCGGGATATGCCGGGATGTCCTTTCTGGCGACGCATCTGCTGATCCCTTCGGTAGTGCTTATTTTCCTGTTGGTGTGGTTGTCTTCTTACCTGAAGTATGAAGATGTGAAGAAACAAATCTTGAACGGCATCCTCGCCGGTGTGGCCGGGACGGTAGCGCTGGAGATTGTCCGCGAGACCGGTTTCAGGCTGGGCGGCATGCCGGGCGATATGCCCAAGCTGCTGGGTGTTTTGCTCCTCAACCGTTTTGCTTATGGGCCGAATATATGGTCCAACCTGGCAGGCTGGGCCTACCACTTCTGGAACGGTGCGGCCTTCGGTATCATCTTCAGCCTGCTCTTCGGGCAGGGAAAACCCTGGAAAGCGATCCTCTATGGCATATTTATCGGCACCGGCTTTATGATTAGTCCGGCAACCACTTCTTTGGGTATCGGCATCCTGGGGTTGGAGTTTAAAGACGGTTACCAGTTCCTTATCACCGTGATCCTGGCACACATCGCCTTCGGCGGCGTCATGGGCTGGGTGATTTACAGGGTGAATGCAGGGCTTCCGGATGTTGTTAAAAGGCTAAAGTTAAAAGTTTGAGGTTCCTATAGAATTCTAAGATAAATCCAAATATTTTTCAAGAAAAATTATGTTCCAGTTGTTCATCAACCGGGTATCGGGCTTCAATTTGGTTGCCGGAGGTATATAGTATCAAAATATTTTTCATCTTTAGGTTTATTTTGCCGGGATGAAAAAGCGTCTTCTGAATATTCTTTTCTGGTCGGTACTCTCTGCGGCTTTCATTGGTCCGGGGACGGTGACGACGGCGGCGAAAGCCGG
>CAZYPI010000263.1:0-3958 GCA_964649335.1 uncultured Rikenellaceae bacterium
GAAAGCCGTATCGGTGATGTTGCTGGCTTATCTTATCTCCGTCACTTTTCGCAACAACGCCCTCTCCATAGTGATGTTCCTGCTTTATTTTATCATGATCGAACCGATCCTGCGCAGGTTCTTCCCGCCGGATGCCCGCATGTGGTTTCCGGCCCGTGTGATCGGTCATCTTACACCGCTACCGGAGTTCCTTTCCATTGCTTCCGGCAATGGCGGGAACAGCTCCGGCGGACAGGATCTCACTTTTGAGGCCATGGGCCTGGCCGGCAAGAACCTTTCCCTGTGGGTGAATATGCTGGTGGCTGCCTTCTATTCGGTGATTTTCGGTTTCCTGACCTGGTGGCAGATCCGGAAAAAAGACCTGTAAGAAAGCTTCCCGTAATACCTATGCTGAAAAAAATATCCGTCACGGGAACAACCAAACGATTTTTTTATTTCTTTTGATTATAGAAATGTATCCGGGACCCCGTGCGACGAATAAATGCTGTAATAATATTTGTTATAGTGGTTTTTTATTCTGCCTTTTCGCAGAAGAAACCCGTTGTCACCCTGGATGAAAATAACGGATTGTGCGACAATATAGTCCGGGAGATAATCAAAGACAAAAACGGGTGTTTATGGATCGGTACGGATAACGGCCTGTCACGATACAATGGAAACCATTTTGTCAATTATCACCAGTATGACGGTCTGGCCGGCAACATGGTATGGGGACTTGCCGCAGACAGCGTCAACCATATTTATGCCGGTTGTTATACCGGCGGGTTAAGCCTTATTGTCAACGGAACCGTCCGGAGATCATGGTATTTTAAGGCAAAGAAAAACAATACTATACGCAAGTTGCTTTTTGACGATACGAGCGGAAGTCTTATTGTCGGAACGGATTACGGATTATATCTTTTTAAGGACACGGTTTTTCACCGTATCCGGTTTCCTTATCCCCCCGGAACCGCCAAATCATCTGTTATTTCCCTGAAAAAGCACAAAAAGAGGATTTTCTTCACCTTACACGGATATCAAGGGGGAGTGTATGAGTTACATATAGATCCTGCCGTACCCGGGAACTCGGAGGCGGTACGCACAGGGCCGGAGCGCTCGATGTTTGGCCTGACCTTTTATCACGACACTGTTTTTTCAAACCGGTTCAACAAGCTGTACTATTATTCTCTCAACGGGGGGCGATCCGGCTTGTATGCCTCGGCAAAAAATAACTTCCTGGCCTGGGATATGGTTACGCTGCCCCACGGCTGGATCATAGCCGGCGGTTATAAGATCACCGATTATGCACTCAATACCCAGTTGCTCGACGTGAAAAAAAAATCTTTTTACGATGCTCCGTGGTTATTACAGAGTAATACCGTTTTCTGTTTTTATTACGATACCCTTCGCAAGATTGTCTGGGCCGGCACGGAGAATGGCATGAAAGCATTGATGAACACCCCTTTTTCCTATTATGACACTTACCCCGGGAACATTATCGACCTTGTCTATGTTCATGACACCCTGTTTATCTTGTCGGACAATGCCATATACATTCTGGATAACGGGAAAGTAAAGAAGTGGTTGTCAAAAAATACCATTGACCGCCGGATCGGAACAGCAATGGAGACATACTTTAAGCACAACAAAGCATATGCCCACTCTCTGTTTTCAGCCCATGCGGTGAACTACCGTTATTTTGTTGAAGACAACGGACGGGTTTTTCTGAACACCAATAAAGGATCTGTCACCATCCCTGATTTCTCAGTGTATCTTCCTTTTGCCATGGGCCATTTTGTTACGGACGGCAGGGAGGGGTATTTTGTCAGAGATTACTGGAAAATGGTCTATTATCCCGATGTCGGGAATATCTTTCATTCCATAGACACCATAGGAGCCCGTGTGGGAGGGATTAAGGATATCTGGGATATTAAAAAATCCGGGGATGTTTTTTATTTCATGTCCTGTTTCAACGGCATCTATGCCCTGTCTCATCATAAAGTATGGCAGTTGAATGAGGATAACTCCGGAATAGATAATTATCTTGTCGGCATGGATCTGGGGCCGGAGGGAAATATTTGGACCATCTCGGCCAACGGCAATCTTTTTGAAGTGGTTTTTAAAGACTCTCTTATCCTGAAAAAGAAAATCAACCGTTTCAATTCAATAATAGAAGGAGAAGATTATAAGTGGTTGAAATTTAATGATGGATATTTGTATCTGGCTACCAACCGGGGGCTGAATATCCTCAGGAGTGACGAGGTGATTGCGGGAAAAATAAAAACTTTATGGTTTTATAACCGGTACAATGGTTATCTGGATAAGGCAACCGCAAATCCTGCAGTAGCCGGCAGGGGGTATCTGTTTGTTCACTCTCCCGGGAAATTATTACGGATCGGTAAACCGGTAGGAAAATCCGGACTGGGGAAACTTACTATCGGCAATGTGCAGGTTGACGGCAAAAAATATAATTACCGGATATTCAATGGTACGATCTTATCTTCCCAAACACGGAATATCAGGATTCCTTTCTATCTTTTGAAATATCCTACGGACCGGAATGTGACTTACCGTTACCGCATCAACGGGGGAAAATGGAATCCCTCCGATCTGATAGACCTGCAATATCCCAAACCGGGTCAGTATGATATTGAAATGGAAGCAATCAATACAGAAAGGAATGAGACATATCATGCTTCCGTCGGATTTATCATAAAACGGCCTTACTGGGGACAGTGGTGGTTTTATCTGATACTGGGACTGGCTTTGCCGTTACTGGTATATATCATTTTAAAATACAGATACGAAAGCATCCGGAAAAGAGAGGAGGAGAAAAACCGTTTTATCCGTGAGAACGCGGATTTGCAGATACGGGCTCTTCAGCTCCAGATGAACCCGCATTTCATTTTCAACTCCCTGAATGCCGTCCAGGGAGCCATACTGACACGGGATACGGACAATGCCCTTACCTTCATCGGAAATCTGTCCAGCATTATCCGCAAAAATCTGGAAAATGTATCAAAGGAATATATTCCATTATCCGAAGAGATCAGCTTCCTGAAAGAATATGCCGAACTGGAAAAATACCGCCTGGGAGGTAAGGTGCAGTTTGAATTTGACATCGAGGTTGAAGATCTTGATTTGCTTATCCCTCCGATGCTTATTCAGCCGGTCGTTGAAAACAGTATTAAACACGGTCTCCATCATAAAAAAGAAGGAGGAACTATAAAAATACAGGTTCGCAATACCGGCCGGGCATTGTTGTTTGTCGTAGAAGATAACGGTGTCGGCAGGGTCAGGGCTGCCGAGCTGGAAAAATCGAAAGGACACAACAGCAAAGGAGTAGCTTTGATAAAAGAGCGTCTTAATTATCTGAATCAGAAGAACAACACAGACATCTACAGGATCGTATATACGGACTTGTATCATGACGACGGCAGCCCCGCCGGCACAAGGGTGGAAGTCCGGTTTTTGATTATTAAAGACACAGGACAGGGATAAAATAAAAATGCCGCTTACGCGACATTTTTCCGGTTGTGGTGCCACCTGGAATTGAACCAGGGACACCAGGATTTTCAGTCCTGTGCTCTACCAACTGAGCTATGGCACCATCCCTGTGTTATACTTTGGGGCTGCAAATATATTAAAAATATTTTTTCCAAAATATTTTTTTGGCAAGAATGGGATTTCCCCCCATTCGAACCTGCTTTTTCACCCCGTTGCCTTCTTTCTTCTTTTGTTCTTTTCCTTTTTTTGTCCACTGTAACTCCTGTGGAGCGCGGGTGGATGTTTTTTCCCCCTGACGATTCTTTCAGAATGTCAGGACAAGTTCGACCAACGAATTTTGCTTCGGCTTCGCCTCCCAAAACCCGGGTCTCACTAACTTTAGCCTTTGAACTTTAGCCTTTAGCCTTTTTACTTATATAGTTCTCATACCTCCCGCACACCTCTCCGGCCAGGGTTATGGCTGTCCGGATGA
>CAZYPI010000264.1:0-3941 GCA_964649335.1 uncultured Rikenellaceae bacterium
GTTTGAACCACAGAGGGCACGGAGTCTGTTTTCGTTTACTGATGGCAAAACGGATCACCGAATGAAAAAGGCACAGAGATCACAAAGAAATGGGGCTGTATGAAATTATATCTTATAAATTAAATAAATAGTCAATATAAAAAATTAAAGACACAATCCTCTGTGTCCTTTGTGGTTAAGGTTCTTTAACTTGATTTTATTACAAATATTAACAGTAAATAAAATATCCATGATTGATTAAACTTACAGAGGAATGATTATGAAACAAAAAAATATTTTATGGTTTGACCCCCACCCTGCGTTATTCAAGAGATAATACGATGCAGGAAGAACATCCCTCCCCCTCGCCGAGGGGGAGGGATAATGGGAGGGGGTCAATCAAAATACAAGAAACAGATTGTCAAATAAATACAAGATTTTAAACAATAGAATATATAGTCATGAATAAACTATTGCAATACTTAAAGAAGAAGCCGGTATTGATCTCGGACGGGGCCTGGGGCACACAGTTGCAGGCAAAAGGGTTGCCGGCGGGAGAATGTCCGGAAAGGTGGAATATTACCCATCGCGAAGTGGTTTATTCCATTGCCAAAGGTTATGCCGATGCCGGTGCGGACATGGTGGAGACCAACAGCTTCGGGGGCAGCACCATCAAACTGAAGAGCTACGGCCTGGATGACAGGACTTTTGAGATCAACCGCCTGGCGGCGGAGATCTCGCGGGAAGCTATCGGCCCGGAGGGTATTGTGCTGGGCTCCGTCGGGCCTACAGGCAAGATCCTGATGACGGGCGAGATCACCCCGGAGGAACTGTATGAGGCGTTTGTACCCCAGGTGAAAGGCCTGGAAGCCGGCGGTGCCGACGTGGCCATGATAGAGACCATGATGGATATTGAGGAGGCGAAGATCGCCCTGAAGGCGGTGAGAGATCATACAAAAATGGCGGCCGTTTGTTCTTTTACTTTTGACAAAACAGCCATGGGCGAGTACCGTACCATGATGGGCTATTCGCCGGCCGACGTGGCCAAAGCCATGACAGAGGCCGGGGCCGATGTGATCGGTGCCAACTGTGGCCACGGCATCGAACAGATGGTGCCCATTGCACGCCAACTGAAAGAAAATGCACCGGATACCCCCGTGCTGATACAGGCCAACGCCGGAGAACCCCATGTCCACGGCGACAAAACCGTCTTCCCCGAAACCCCGGAAGAAACCGTAAAGTACGTACCGGCACTCTACGAAATAGGTGTCGACATCATAGGCGGTTGCTGCGGTACGACACCGGCACATATTCACGAAATACGAAAAAAAATAGAGGAACTGAATAAATAATAAAACTCCCGCCGTTTCTTTTTGAGACTTCACTGCAATGTTCATTGAATCCTTTGCCGACGTTGACTTTCTCATTTCCTGAAATCTTTTTTCCTTTATCCGGGTCTCTCTCCGAATAATTGATAATATATTTTTTATTTAGATTAATTCTTATTAGTTTTGTAAAAATTAATCTGAAACTGTATTTATAATGAATAAGCAGAATAATAATCCGGGTAAAGATATTACCCTTGAAGATTTCCGGGCGGAGGTATTGTCCGATTACAGGCTGGCCAATCTGAGCCGCAATTTGAGCATAATCGGGCGTAAAGAGGTGCTGACGGGAAAAGCCAAGTTCGGCATTTTCGGTGACGGCAAAGAGATTGTACAATTGGCGCTGGCCAAACAATACCGCAACGGGGACTGGCGTTCCGGTTATTACCGGGATCAGACATGGATGATGGCGGCGGGGCTGTTTTCCGCCGAAGATTTTTTTCATCAGTTATACGGGAACACCGATCCGGAGCTTTCGATCGGTAACGGGGGGCTCTCTTTCAACAATCATTTTTCGACGCCGAATATCAACCGTGACGGTACGTGGCGCGATCTGACCAAACAGAAAAACTCATCGGCCGATATTTCCCCGACGGCTGGACAGATGCCCCGGTTGCTGGGGCTGGCGTATGCCTCCAAATTGTTCCGTCATAATAAAGAATTGCATCAGTTCACCACTTTATCCGTAAAAGGGAACGAGGTGGCTTTCGGGTCGATCGGTGATGCCAGCACTTCGGAAGGCCATTTCTGGGAAACGGTCAATGCTGCCGGCGTGTTGCAGGTGCCCATGGCACTTTCTGTTTATGATGACGGTTACGGCATCTCCGTGCCTAAAAAATATCAGACCACCAAAGGGAGTATTTCGGATTTGCTGAAAGGTTTTGAACGTACCGACGAACGCGGAGGGATTTTGATCTTTAGAGGTAAAGGCTGGGATTATCCCGGACTTTGCAAATTATACGAGGAGGGCGTAAAGATCTGTCGTGATGAGCAGGTTCCGGTAGTCTTTCATATTGAGGAAGTAACCCAGCCCCTGGGTCATTCCACCTCCGGATCGCATGAGCGGTATAAGGACAAAGAACGGCTGAAGTGGGAGGAAGCGTATGACCCTATCCGCAAAATGCGGGAGTGGATTATTGAGAGTGGCATTGCCGGGGCGGAAGATCTGGATAAACTGGAAGAGGAGGCGCTGCAGGAAGCCCGGGAAGCCCGCAAAAAAGCATGGGAGGCGTTCCAGGGGCCGATACGTGCCGCCCGTGATTCGCTGATCAAAATCATTGATAACCGTTCCTGCATGTGTAAGCGGGAGCATGTGGACAAGGTAGGTCTGACGACGGCCGAACTGAAGAAGGTGATGTACCCTGTGCGAAAAGATGTATTCAGTGCGGCCAAAAAAATCCTCCGCTGGGTATGTCCCGACTGTCCCATGCGGGAGACCCTGCAGCGGGATCTGGTGGCCTGGCTGAAAAAAAATACCGAAGATGCCGCTAAAAGATACAATTCCCATCTCTACAACGAAACCCCTTCGTCGGTGCTGCATGTCAAGGAGGTACCACCCGAGTTTCCGGAGGATGCTGAGGAGGTGCCCGGCCGGATCGTCCTGCGTGAAAACTTCGATTATCATTTTGCCAGAAACCCCAAATTGTTGATCTTCGGAGAAGATGTGGGCTATATCGGCGGGGTGAACCAGTCGCTGGAGGGGCTTCAGAAAAAATACGGTGAGTTGCGCGTAACCGATACGGGCATCCGCGAGACCACCATTCTGGGCCAGGGCATCGGACTGGCGCTGCGGGGGCTGCGTCCCATTGCCGAGATGCAGTATTTCGATTATCTGCTGTATGCCCTGCAGACGATGAGTGATGATCTGGCCACCACCACTTACCGTACACGCGGAGAGATGATTGCTCCGGTGATCATCCGCACACGAGGCCACCGTCTGGAGGGTATCTGGCATTCCGGGTCGCCCCTGAGCATGGTGATCAACTCCATCCGCGGCGTATATGTCTGTGTGCCACGGAATATGACCCAGGCCGCCGGCTTTTACAATACTCTGCTGGAAGGCCAGGATCCTGCGCTGGTCATAGAGCCCCTGAACGGTTACCGCCGGAAGGAAAAAATGCCAGCCAATATCGGGGAGTATAAGATCCCGCTCGGCCGTCCCGAGATACTGCGCGAAGGCACCGACATTACCCTGGTGACCTACGGCTCGTGTGTCAGGATCGCACAGGATGCCGTGGCACAACTGGAAGAGTTTGATGTGTCGGTAGAGCTGATAGATGTGCAGACGCTCATTCCTTTCGACCTGAACAAAACCATCCTCGAATCAATCAAAAAGACCAATCGCGTGTTGTTTTTCGACGAAGACGTGCCGGGTGGCGCCACTGCCTACATGATGCAAAAAGTGGTGGAAGAACAGGAGGCCTATTATTACCTGGATACCGAACCGCGTACACTGGCCGCACAGGAGCACCGGCCGGCCTATGCCACCGACGGCGATTATTTCTCCAACCCCAATGCCGAGGATGTGTTTGAAGCCGTGTATGATATTATGCATGAAGCCAACCCGGAGAAATATCC
>CAZYPI010000265.1:0-3909 GCA_964649335.1 uncultured Rikenellaceae bacterium
AAATCAGCATGATTATTATAAATGAACAGGGGATTATGTCCCTCCAGGTTGATGCCGAACACGGGATAATGCCGCCGGTACCACTCCTCACTCATCCGGGCAATCTGGTTCAGTACCGAGTCATTCTTCAGATAATAATAGATGTCAAAATGAGGAGTTTCATAAACCTTGTAATTGAATTTTTTATAATAGGGCTTGTTCCGCCCGAAATACTGGGCCTGAACAGAAGATGATATCGGCAGAAAAAAAATGCCAAAAAAGAATATCGGAAAAAACTGATATTTTGTCAGTATGTTCTTGCATTTCATGATAATAAATCCTCCTTAATCATAAAATTATGTCCGCAAGAACATTTTCAATTAATGTACCAAACCGGGATTTTACCGGCGGGATTTAATCTTTTTTAACAAAACTCAGCCTTAGCTTTTGGAAGGATGATCGTTGATCGTTGAATGTTGAACCACAGAAACTACAACCCCACCTTCGCTGCACTCAGTATGAAATTAGGTAGAAATTAGCAGGCTACGCCTGCGAAATTAAGTGGAAATTGCTACATCATTTTAATCTCATTAACAACAGGAACAACAGGAACAACAGGAACAATAGAAACCACAATCCCTCTCAGCCTAAAACAAAAAATTCAGCCCGATATACAGTCCGGAGGTGCCGTCCTGGCTGTTCAGGGCCACCCCGTAGTCGCAGGCGATGATAAAGTTTTGGTTCATGGCGATATGCAGTCCGGCCCCCAGACTGTTATGGAGTCTGTCCTTATCACCGGAGAAATAATCGGAAATGTTCTCCCCCGGTGCGGGCACCACCCCGGAGAGGTCTACCGGCACTTTCTGCACCAC
Organism: uncultured Rikenellaceae bacterium; assembly: GCA_964649335.1. GTDB lineage: Bacteria > Bacteroidota > Bacteroidia > Bacteroidales > VadinHA17 > DRPN01. The sequence goes on from CAZYPI010000265.1 coordinate 852, forward strand.
CATGCCCCAGTCCCAGAAGCCGCTCAGTGCCAGGTACCAGTTTTGATTAATAAAGCGTGTGAACAGGAATTTCCAGCGGAGCTCGGCATTGCCGTAGATAATTCCTTTTCCCACCACGCGGTCGCGAAGAACCCCGCGGAGGGTTTTGGCACCCCCTAACCCTTCCGAGTAGGCTCCTTTCATGAAAGAGGTCATCATCAGCGGGTAGGAATAGAAAGGGGCTTTGCCGGCGATGATTCCCTGATAGGCAGCTCTGTAAGCAAAAGAGAGTTTTTTCTTCACCAGGGTGAAGTACTGCCGGTGGATGATGGCTATCTTGGTGTGGCCGTAATCGCCGTTGCCCAGGAAAGAAGGAGCGAACTGAATGGTGGCTTCCGACCAGATCCCTTTCATAGGGTTGGGTTCATTGTCGCGGCTGTCGAAGACAATCCCTCCTTTCAGGTAGTTGAGCCAGCCGCCGTCTTTTTCGTTTTCTCCGATGATGCCCCATTCCACATATTTATCATATAATCCTGCTGTGTCGGGCAGTTGTTTGCCGGGGGCTTTGCCCTTGTTCAGCCGGTCGATGTCCACCGGGCCGGTGTTGAAATTATAAACGGCAAATCCTGCTACCCACCCGAAGTCGGAGCCCCCGAATTTTTGCTGAAGATCCAGCTTGATCCTCAACATTTTCCGGCCGTAGGCATAAAAAACGCGCGTCTTGTAATTTTCGGGGTCTTTATCATTGACCCACGAGGGGTTATAAACCGTTTCGTAACCGTTGAAGCCGAAGAAATTCTGTTTCTGGTCGGTGATATAGCTCAGATCCAGGGTGGTGCGTATATGTGCGAGCAACCGGTCCGAGTCGTAGAAGAACCGGTTGATACCGCTGCCTTTGGTGAAACGGGAAACCTCAAAATAGAGGGAATGGTTGTATTTGGGATATCTGCTGCCGTCACCGTAAAAGTACAGGTTGACCAGGGCTCCGTACTGAAAACCCAGATCCGAGTCGAAGGTGATGGTCGGCAGGGCCCCGAAATTAAAACCGGTTTTTTTGTTCTCATCCGCCGGGTTTTTGGTACCATCATCTGACTGGCCGTTTTGGCCGTATGACAGCGGGATAAAAAGAAGGGAAAAAACAAGGATAAAGAAGATCTTTTGCATGGTTTTGCAGGTTGAGGGTTAAGGGTCGGTACTGCAAATGTTGGAAAAATAAGTAAATTTTCAAAAATTTTATTTTGGATAATGCCGTATATATGTTAATTCTGCCGGATATATTAAACAGTTTCTTATTTTAGCAAGCAAATTAAGGTTATGTTATTGATCAGAAATATCAAGCAGTTGCTGATGACCGGTTATGCCGGGGTTGCGAAGGTTGCCGGGCCGGAGATGAGCCGGCCGGGCATGCTGGAGGATGCGTGGCTGCTGATCCGGGACGGCCGTATTGACCGGTATGGCCGGATGGAGGACGGAGTGCCGGAGGGCGGGTTTAAAAAAATCCTGGATGCTTCCGGGAGCCTGGTCATGCCTGCTTTCTGCGATTCGCACACCCATCTGGTGTATGCCGGCAGCCGCGAGAAAGAGTACCGCGACAAGGTGATGGGCCTGTCGTATGAGGAAATCGCCCGCCGCGGCGGAGGCATCCTCAACTCGGCCAGGCTGCTGCATGAGACGCCCGAAGAGGCCCTGTACGAACAGTCGCTGGCTCGGGTGCAGGAGATCATCTCACAAGGCACGGGCGCCGTGGAAATCAAAAGCGGATACGGATTGAATACGGAGGATGAGCTGAAGATGTTGCGGGTGATACGAAAGCTGAAAGAGACTGCTCCCCTGACCCTCCGCGCCACCTTCCTCGGAGCCCACGCCTTTCCGGCGGAATACAAGAAAAACAGGGAAGCTTATGTCGATCTGGTCATCCATGAGATGATCCCCCGTGTGGCGGGCGAAGGTCTGGCCGATTTCATAGATGTGTTCTGCGACCGCGACTTCTTCACACCGCAGCAGACCGACCGCATCCTGCTGGCCGGCATGAAATACGGCCTGCGCGCCAAGATCCATGCCAACGAACTGGACTACTCCGGGGGGGTGCAAACGGGCGTGAAATATAATGCCCTGTCAGTGGACCACCTCGAGTTTACGGGGCAGGAAGAAATAGAGATACTGAAAGAGAGCGACACCATGCCCACCCTTCTGCCGGGGGCCTCTTTTTTCCTGGGGCTCGATGATCCTCCTGCCCGGAAGATCATCGATGCCGGCCTGCCGGTGGCCCTGGCCTCCGACTTCAACCCCGGCTCGTCTCCCACAGGCAATATGTTCCTGATGATGTCGCTCGGGATGATCCGTCTGCGCATGCTGCCCGAAGAGGTGATCCATGCCACCACCCTCAACGGGGCGTATGCCATGGGCGTCGAAGATGAACTGGGAAGCATCACCCCCGGCAAAAAAGCCAATCTTATCCTCACCAAACCCGTCCCCGGATACGAATACCTGCCGTATGCCTACGGGAGTGATCTGGTGGAGAAGGTGATTTTGGAAGGGAGGATAATATGAAACAAGATATCAAATACCCAGCACCCAGCACCAAGAACCAAGGACCAAGTAAATATACTGTAAACCATGAATAAAAGGATTATTGAATGTGTCCCCAACTTCAGTGAAGGAAGGGACATGAAGAAGATAAAAGAGATCACTTCCGAAATAGAACAGGTGGAAGGAGTGCGTCTGCTGGATGTGGATCCGGGGAAAGCCACCAACCGTACGGTGGTGACCTTTGCCGGCGAGCCCGGAGCCGTTATTGAAGCTGCCTTCCGGGCGGTGAAAAAAGCGGCTGAAGTGCTGGATATGCGTACCCACCGCGGCGAGCATCCCCGCATGGGAGCTACCGACGTGTGTCCGCTGGTGCCGGTGGCCAATATCACCATGGAAGAGACGGTGGAATATGCCCGGAAACTGGCCAAAAGGATCGGGGAGGAGCTGCAAATCCCAGTGTATTGCTATGAATATGCCGCTTTCACTGAGGAGCGAAGAAACCTGGCTGTCTTGCGTGCCGGCGAATATGAAGGGCTGAAAGAGAAACTGG
>CAZYPI010000266.1:0-2132 GCA_964649335.1 uncultured Rikenellaceae bacterium
TATCCGCAAAAGATTTTTCTTTTGGACGGCCTACCTTATTATCATTATGCTGCCACTGGTTATAGAAGGAAATTATTTTTTCATCTACAAAAAATTCCTTTCTCCCTCCATTTTTTCGATTTTTTTCGAATCGCCGGGCATGGTAATATCCACGTCGGCACACAATTTAAATCTGTTTCTGATCTTCTGCCTGATTATTTTTTCCGTTTTGGCGGGGATTCTTCTTTTCAGGTACAGGCCCCGTCGTAAATGGATCCTGGTACCCGATCTGTTGGTTTTTCTTGGACTTTTCATTTTCTTTTTACTTCACTGGTACAGTGTTTCCAATTTTCAACACAGCGTATTTGCTTTTTACAGCAACCTCACTTCCAATATTTTTGTCAGTCACAATAAGACCATCCACCCCGACCGGGCTCCTTTGAATCCGGTCACGGCCGCCCCGGGCAGTCCCAACTTTGTTTTTGTAATCGGCGAATCCCAGGTTCTGTCACATATGAGTCTGTACGGCTATCCCAGGAAAACGACTCCTTTGCTTGACTCGCTGTATCGCAACAAGAAAATCATCCCCTGCAGCAAAGCCGTCTCCATCGGCAACAAAACCCGCCTAAGCATACCGTATATGCTGGTAGGACTTGAGGGACCCGACCCCAAAGGAGCCTTTTACTATTATCCTTCTCTTTTCGACTATATGAAATCGGCCGGTTACCACACTTTTTTCATATCCGCACAGGATCTGCATTGGGGATATCTGGATAAATATTTTGATGACGGTTCCGTGGATCTGACACTGGACGGTTCCTATTTCAGTTCCAGCGTAGATGTACACAAAGGAGCCGATGATCTGATCGTGCTGCCGCATCTTTTCAGGGTGCTGGAACAATACGGCACTCCTTTTTTGCTGGTGGTGCAGATGGACGGCAGTCACTATCCCTACAACATTCATTCTCCCGACAGTCTGAAACGTTTCCTTCCCGAGCAGACGCCCAACAGTGTCAATGCTTTTGACAACACCCTTATTGTCACAGACATATACCTGACCCGCCTGTATGATTTTCTTTCCCGGCATTTCCCGGACACCTACCTGTTTTTCACCCCAGATCACGGGCAGAATTTCGGCGGGCTGAACGGCCGTTTCAACGACAATTTCAAGCCGGACGTCTTTCACAATCCCCTGATCGTTTTTCCCCCTGCTGACGATACGCTGCGTACCCCCCTCTTCAATAAAAACCGGCACCGGCTCGTCTCTCAGGCCGATATCTTTGCCACGATCCTGGATCTCTGCGGCATCACGCCACAGTACAGGATAGACGGTATCTCATTCCTCGACACCCTGCATACCCATCCTTTTGTCACCTGTATGGAGTATATGCCTACTTTTCACAATGACCCCAGCGGCATTGTTGTCGACACTTCCCTGCAGACTCTTTTTATAGATTTTTCCCGGCATGCCGTCAATGATTACCGTACCGGCAGGGATTACCCTTACAGTCATCTTGAGCCGGACATAAGAAAGATGCTGGATTACCGCCTGAACCGTCAAAAGCCGGATACGACAGTGTCTGTTATTGCGCGTTGATCGCTCTTTCCGTTTTTTAAGGGATCTGTCATATCATTGCGGGTATCTCCCGGCTTTCCACCATTATGATGCCGGCCTCTCTCATCTCCTGCAGGGCCTGCTCAATATCTCCCGGGTTCACCTCAATGCCCCGTATGGCATCGGTGACCACATACGTTTTGAATCCGTGCCTTACGGCATCCAGGGCGGAAGCTTTCACACAATATTCCGTTGCCAGTCCTGCAAAATAAAGTTCCTCTACGTCCTGCTCTTTCAGCCAGGCGGCCAGGTCCAGTTCGCCGGTTTCAAAAGCCGAGTAACCGTCGTCTTTGTTGCCGGTACCTTTGGAAATAATCTTGTCTATTTTAGAAAGATCAAGGGCGGGATGGAACTGTGCTCCCGGAGTATTCCGCACACAGTGTACCGGCCATTTCTCAAAATGTACCGTTTGTTCCGGGTGCCAGTCGCGGGTGGCCACCACCAAATCAAAGTTCTCCGTCAGCCGGTTGATCACCGGCACCACGCGGTCTCCTTCCGGCACGGGCAGCGCCCCGCCGGGACAAAAATCATTCTGCAC
>CAZYPI010000266.1:2232-3906 GCA_964649335.1 uncultured Rikenellaceae bacterium
ACATAATTTCCCTGTATCTCCTTTTTCACCTGGTCGCGCAACCGCATCAGCGACCCGCTGATACCCACCTTGTACAGGTGCGGGTTTTCAAACCGTTTATGACTGTCGTCCAGCCTGTTTAACCGCTCTCTTGCATAAGCCGCAATTTCCTTCACCGGTATTTTCGCAATCCGCATTTCCCCTTCTTCCATCACCGGCATGAGCAAACGTTCGAAAGAAAAGCCTTTGACATTTTTTTTCTTTTCCGGGAAAAGGGGGTGAAAAAACTCTTCCGGTGCTTCGTTTTCTTCCTCCAGGATGATGGCATCGCCGCCGAATTTGTTCTCCCCGTTGACAAAGCTCAGGATATTTTTCCGCCCCGGCAGGGTCATCTTCTGTATGTTCTCGGAAAGTTTCATAACGGGCCGGCCGTTATCCAGGGCGATTTTATACACCCCGTCGAGGGCCGCATCGGGGTGTCCCGTCACCAGGCGTGTGCCCACGCCGAAGATATCTATTCTCGCTCCCTGTTCTTCCAGGCTGCGTATGATGGTTTCATCCAGTTGGTTGGAAGCGATGATTTTCACATACGGCAGTCCGGCCTCGTCGAGCATTTTCCTTGCTTTTTTGCTCAGATAAGCCAGGTCGCCCGAATCGAGGCGTATGGCCAGCAGTTTTTTTCCTTTTTTCTCAAGCTCCCGGGCCACCGTGACAGCGTGGGGCACCCCCGAACGAAGCGTGTCGTAAGTATCCACCAGCAGGACACAATGATCTTCATACAGATCTGCATATTTCCGGAAAGCGGTCAGTTCATCCGGAAAGCTCTGTATCCACGAATGGGCCATGGTGCCGCTGGTTTCCAGTCCGAAGAGCAGCGCCGCCGCCACATTGGAGGTGTTATTGAACCCTCCGATGATGGCCGCGCGCGAGGCCTGCAGTGCTGCGATGCCGTGGGCACGACGCATCCCGAAATCGGATATCAACGCCTCCGCCCCGGCCACACACCGGATACGGGATGCCTTGGTGGCCACCAGCGACTCGAAATTCAGGATATTCAGCAGCAGCGTCTCGATCACCTGTGCCTCCATGATGTTCCCTTCCACACGCACCACCGGCTCATTGGGAAAGATCACCTCTCCCTCCCGCACCGAGTAAATATTTCCCCGAAAACGGAAATCCGAAAGATACTTCAGAAACTCCTCCCGGAAACCCTGGCGTGAGAGAAAATCCAGCGACTCCTGCGGAAAGGAGAAATTCTCCAGCAGATACAACAGGTTCTCCAGCCCGGCAAAAAGAACATACCCTCCGTCAAAAGGATTCCGGCGGTAGAAATAATCGAAGACCACCCGCTCCTTCTTCTTCCCTTCCAGATAGTATCCCTGGATCATGGTCAGCTCGTAAAAATCGGTATAAAGGCCTGTCAGAACTTCAGGCAAAATGGGTATTTTCCGATTCATTTCCTTAACATTTTACATCGTACTGTTCAGTTCCTATAAAAACCCGGAAAAAATTTCAGCTTAAATTAACGGATTATTTTGAACCTGGCCATATTTTCCGATGAAATAGACCCGGAAGATCATCGTGGCCGGCCTGCCGGATTAAGGTTGTTTGTGGTTTGTGGTTTGTGGTTTGTGGTTTGCCCGCCCGTACCGCCCGTCTGAACGGCCTCAGCCGGGCAGGAACGGTACGTTCGGG
>CAZYPI010000267.1:0-3875 GCA_964649335.1 uncultured Rikenellaceae bacterium
CCTTCAAAAAACGCTTCGACGCCGGGGTAGTGATACCGGGCGATGGCGATTTTCTGCGGATAAATATAATAGGTAACTTTCCCTTCCGAGCAAAGGTTGCCTTCACCGTCGTACAGGCGGGTATGCATGGTGGCGAGACGTTCGTCCTGTGACAATACCCGCGAGCGGAGGGTGATCTTTCCCTTATTGACATAAACGGCTTTCAGGTAACTCACCTCCAGACGGCTGGTGACGCCGGCCGTTTCCAGCTTGGTATATACCGTCCAACTGGCGATCTCATCGTGCAGGGTGGCCTGGATGCCGCCGTGTAGCACGTTGAGGTATCCCTGCATGTAAAACTCCGGATCCCACTCTGTCACGATTTCGTTGCCGTCTTCATAAAAAGTGAGGTGCAGGCCGATGGGGTTGGAGGGAGAGCAGCCGAAACACTTGTTCTTTTCCGGATCGTAAGGATTGATGATTTTTCTCACAATAAAGGAATTAACAGGTTCTGAAAAGATTAAAGCTTACCCGACAAGTGACTGTTTGATAAAAGAGTGGCCAGTATTGCCTGGAGAGTTTCCTGGTCCGCTCATTTCCAGTTCGAGAATAGCTGTTTCCAGTATCTCCCGGGCATTGCGGTGGATCTGTTCTTCCCAGGATGATTTACCCAGCGTGTCGCGCAGGGCCCAGCTGCTCATGTGGTAACTGAACTCCCGGATCCTGCCGATAACAGGAGCCCCTGTGCCGAAGATCTTTTCCAGGATGAGGGTCACGGAATTTTTCCATGCCTCCAGGTTGAAATCTTCCCGGTCGAGGCGGCTGATAAACTCCCGGAGCAGTTGTATGGCTTTGTCTTTTTCCATGGTATGAAAATTAATGAACTAAAATAATCTAAAATCCATTGCCTGCAAAAGAAATCCCGTTAAAAAGATACGGCTTACGGTTTTCCGGGAACAATGCCTTTGCCTTCCACAATGAGCAGATAACGGTCAATACCGGGATTGGTATAAATTTCTTTGGTGCCGTCGGACCAGCGTATCGTGATCTTGTCCACGGATGTGTTTTTCCCGAGGCCGAAATGAACGCGGGGGTCGTGGTTGGTGAGGTAGCTGGTAGCCCACTGGTTGATCATCACCTGTTTATTATTGCCGTATTCGATGGTCACGCGGGCGCCTATGGCTGCAGCATCGCCGTTTTTTCCCTTCAGCCGGAGTCCCAGCCAGTGGTTTTTGTTGCCTCCGTCGTTGCGCAGCAGGGTGGCGGTGGCGATCAGGTCCACATGGGAGACAATGATATCCAGGTCGCCGTCATTGTCATAATCCCAGATGGCCGCGGACCTGCCCGATCTTTTGGTGGAGAAGTATTTGCATTTCTCCGGTCCTACATTACGAAAATGGCCTTTTCCGTCATTTTCCAGCAGCAGGGGATATTGCAGGATCAGTTCTTCGGCGGTGCCGGTGGCGATGAAGATATCCAGATCGCCGTCGTTGTCATAGTCAAACAGGGCGGCAGCCCAGCCGCCTTTGCCGGTCAGGGCGTCGGCCACGCCGCTTTGTTCGATGATGTCTTCGTAGAGGCCGTTACCCATATTCCGGTACAGGGCCCCGTAACGGAGGTCGCTGACCAGGATGTCTATCCGGCCGTCCCCATCCACATCTCCGAGGGTGCCGTGCATAGAGCCGGTGCCGGTGCCGTGGCTGTTGGCGGCTACGCCGCTGGCTACGGCCACATCCGTAAAAGTCAGATGATCATTACGGAAAAGAAAGTTGAACTGATGATCGTTGCTTTGAAAGATGTCCAGGTCGCCGTCGTTGTCATAGTCATAGACCGTCAGCCCCATACATTTGGAGTCGGGGAAATATAACCCGTATTTTTTTGTTACATCCCGGAAGCTTCCGTCGGGCATTTGCCGGTACAGCATCGTGGCCTGCCCCTTGTATTCCGACGGATGAGGCATCATGCCGGGGGTGACGGGAGAAACATAATCCGGGTCGAAAGCCAGAAAGTTCCCCACCAGCGCATCCAGCCGGTTGTCATGATCGAAATCCCAGAAGGACACCCCGATGCTCCACTTGGGAAACCCATTTAATTTTTCAGGGCCCTGCAAGCCGGTTTTTCCGGTGATATCGGTGAAGGTGCCATTGCCGTTATTGCGGTAAAAGACATTGGGTCCATAGTTCAGCACATACAGATCTTCATCCCCGTCATGGTCATAGTCTATGGCTCCGGCAGCCATGCCCCAGGCGGGATCATCCACGCCGGCCCGGTGTGAAACATCGGTAAAGGTGCCGTCGCCGTTATTTTTATAAAGTTTGTTCCTGGTGTCCTGAAAAATTTTTCCTGATGGCTCGGAAATGCCTTCCAGGTATGTGCCGTTAAGCATATAAAGATCCATATAACCATCATTATTGTAATCGAAAACAGTGATGCCGGATCCGCTGCTCTCCAGGATATTCTCATAGATCGTATCCCCGAAAGTGTACCGGAAGTCAATGCCTGCCTGCCGGGTTACATCGGTAAAGATCACGGAATGTTCCTGGGCGGAGAGGGGGATGGTGTTTACCTTTAACAATATATAGAGAAGTATTAGTGACCGGGAAAAAATACGATGGATCTTAAAATAAATCTTTTGGAATTGTACCCCCCTTACTCCCCCCTGCTGGCAGGGGGGAAACCCGTAGGGAGGGGGGTAATAAGCTAACAAAAAATGAAAAAAGTATGGTTCTATATTTTGACCCCAATAATTTTTAAGCTTACGTATTGCATTAAATGTCTTACAATTATACATTATAAATTAAATTTATCCGGTCAGTAGTGATAGATAAGTATAAAATATCCGTTTTGCTTACTCATAGTCTGTCCGTTCCTTATGAATTGTTAATGGGAGAGGTTTTCTTTTCCGGTAAGCCCCTGTGGTGGTTACACGGCATTCTTATCATCGAGTATGATCCCGGCGGCAGTTCGCACGGCACTTTGGACAACAGTGGTGCATTTGTCGGTAGCGCCTGCTTCCTGGAAAGCTTTTAGTTCGTCGGGGCGGGTCAGATGGAAACACCTGCCGTATTTTTTTTGCTGGATGTTGCAGCACATGGTGCTGCCGTATTGTTTTTCAAAGATCCCGCAAAACTTCCCTGCGGGGATCAGGGAACTCCTGTACCTGTCCCAGTCTCCCAGTTGGGTTTTCCCCCGGCCGTAGATCAACCCGAAGATCATCAAAGATCCCGTCACCGCACCGCAGGTTTCTCCTCTCTCGGCTATCCCCGTCAGGGGAGTCAGGGCTTTCAGAACATCCTCACCGGGGAGGCCGAACTGTTCCTGCAAGGCGAGAAAACTGCTCTGGGCACAGTTGTAAGAAATATGCATGTAATTACTGGCTTTTTGATCAAGTAATCTCATAACCAGATCGCGGGGCATGGCCCGGTTCTCTGTCAGCTTGTTCCCGGGGACAGCCCTTTTCTCATCTTCTATGGGATCCCCGTTCTTCTTACCCCCTTGATTGATACATCCTCCCAGTGCCAGACTGCCGGCCACAGCAGCAACAACCTTCCCCAGAAAACCACGGCGTTTAATCATTTGAACCATCACAAACTCTCTTTGTTAAAGAAAATCTTTCCCGAACAAAGTTATAAAATATTCACCAGTTTGTTGAATATCCCGGGTCAATATTATGATTCTCCCTTTTCTCCGGCACAGATACGGGGCTTCTGATGTGAACAGTTTTATGAACCGGTATACCGGACGGATTATTTTATTTGGTGTTTTTTCACAAAAAAGGATTATTTTTTAACATAAATTTTTTTTTGTTTTTTTTTTTTTTTTATTTTTTATATTTTTTTTAAGTTTTTTTTTTTTTTTTTTTTTAAAATTAACTGTTTTTTTATATAAAAAGGTTT
>CAZYPI010000268.1:0-3819 GCA_964649335.1 uncultured Rikenellaceae bacterium
CCCGGCCAGCTTACCGGCCATGGAGTTGACCACATTCTCATGGGCCACCATAGTACCTCTTTGCCGTCAACTTTTCCTACGGCAAAACCCAGGGATTTTTCCTGGCGTGTAATACCGAGAGCAGTCACCACCACCTCATCCAGGCTTTTGACACTCTCCCGAAGGACCACATCAATCACCCTTTTATTGCCAACAGTGATCTCCTGTGTTTCAAAGCCGACAAAAGAAAAAACCAGGACTGCATCCCGGCCCGGGACTTTCAGGGTATATTTCCCCAATGCATCTGTAACGGTGCCCTGCTGTGTCCCTTTGATCAGTACGGTGACCCCGGGAAGTCCCTTCCCGTCCACCGACGAAGTAACTCTGCCGGTTACCGTAACAGGCAGTTGAAAAAAATCACCGGCACCTGCCTGAGTAGTCCCGTCGCTTGCAGCATATACACTTCCCCACAGCCCCGTGGCCATGAAAAAGAATGCAAACAAAAAGACCCCGCTCAGGTAACCGTGGAACCTTCTGTAAAAACATTCATGTTTCATGATAAATGAGTTAAGTTTAAGGTTAGGTTAATAATTACAGCAATATTCTTTTTCAAATATACAATAAAGTTATAATATCTTTTCAAAAATAATCATAACTTTGCATTAATTTTTAACACACTAACAACTAATTTTTTACACAAGCAAGAACAATGGTTAATATTCTTGAAAAATTTATTAAAATTCCACAAATAACCTCCATTATTTTTCTCCTTATCGCTTTTTCATTTACCCTTGATATAACACCTGACGCCAGGCGGTATCAGGCATAGATTTTCTATATTTAATTTTAAAAGGTACAACAACATGTTAAAGAATCAGAAATTTTCAATCCCTTTTGTAATCACAGGGGGAATCATTTTTATCTTTTCCGTCCTTCTTTTTTCGTCTTGTCAGAAAACGAAAGAGTTCCACGGATTTCTCACCACCGCCGGCAACGGTACGGATGAGATCAAGGTGGCTGTGGTCAAAGGATCTCCTTACGAAATGGGTTTTCAGCTGGGTACAATGCTGAAAGAGGACATCAAAACCTGCCTGACCGGTTTTCTGGAAACAGCCCGGAAAGAGGCGCCGGAGCTCACCACGGATGAACAGCTTGATCTGTTCTGGAAAATCCAGGAGCCCAACATCGACCGGCGGGTACTTGAGGAGATGAGGGGTTTGTCGGACGCCACGGGCATTGACATCAGCCTGATCCGGCATGCTCATATCATTCCCGTGATTTCGCCGTATGCCTGCAGCGGCGTGGCAGTATGGGGTGATGCAACGGAAAACGGACACACCTACCAACTGCGTAATCTGGACTTCACGATGGATGCTCATCTGCAGGATTTTCCCCTGGTGGTGATTTATGTGCCGGATACGGGGGCCACCCACGTCAACGTCTCTTTTGCAGGCTATATCGCCTCCCATACGGGTATGAATGCCAATCATTTGGTCTTCGGCGAGAAGGGAGAATCCCCCTCTTCCGAGTTCCCCTATGAGATCAACGGAGCCCATTTCAGTTTTCTTTTCCGGAAAATGATGTATGACGACCAGACCCTGGGAGACATTCTGAATACCATCAAAACGACGCCGTTAATAAAAAGGTATTTTCTCTTTTTCAGTGACGGGAACAAAACCACACAGGGGGGCGCCAAGGTACTGGTATCCACTCCCGACTCCGTCAAATATCATATCTGGAAAGACAATGACCCCACGGATGTGGTGGCTCCCCATGTGCTGCCGGGGGTCATCTATTACACCATGGACAACCCGGTGGCTTATCAGATGCTGAAGGATAATCTCGGCAAATTCAACGAACAGAAAATGATCGAACTATCCAGGGCTGTGGCCGACGAAGGAGGGAACCTTATGGATGTGGTATATGACGCCACCACCCTGGAGATGTGGGTAGCCTATGCCAACGGCAGCGAAGAGGCCTCCAAACAGGAGTATGTCTATATCTCCATAGAGCAGATGCTGAAAGAAGCAGGGTTGGAATGAGTGGATGATTGAATGATTGAATGAGTGAGTAAACCGAATGAACATTAGTTTATACTCATGAAAAAGACTGGTTGTTACATATTGTGCGGGTTACTGGTGGCATTTATAGTTTACCGGTATGTGGCCGGGCGCCGGGAGGTATCCCTGCCGGTATCGGAATATTACGAATACGACCATGACCTTCCGTTGCTTGACTCGGTACGTCGGATAAAAGACACCACGGGCTATGACCTGTATTATGTCAGTTACCGCAGTGTGCACGACCGACGGGTCACCGCCCTGCTCTCCGTGCCGCTGCAGGCCCGCAAGCCGGTGCCGGTGGTCATTCTGCTGCATGGCCTGGGCGACCGTAAAACCGTGGATTACATCGAGGCAGGCAACCAATACCTGTTGCATGCCGGTTATGCGGTCCTGCGGCCGGATATCATCAACCACGGCGACCGGAAAAAATATGACTATGATTTCGATCTCATCGACGGTTACCGGTATTGGACCCGGGACATGGTGGCACAGACGGTTTTCGACCTGCGGCGGGCCATCGACTTCATAGAAACACGAAAAGAGCTGGATGCCGGGAATGTCGGCTTTTTCGGCATTAGTCTGGGCGGCATCACCGGCACCATCTTCTGCGGGGTGGACAAGCGTGTCAAAGCCCCCGTCATCGTGCTGGCCGGAGGACAACTGAATCTGATGTTCGGCAAAAAAGCCCTGTCGAAAGAAACCCGGGATTTCCTCAGTTTTATCGATCCGATCAATTATGTGGCCATGATCAGCCCCAGGCCCCTGCTGATGATCAACGCTTCCAATGATGATGTGGTACCGCCTGTCACCAGTAAACTGCTGTACCGGAAAGCAAAACAGCCGAAAAAGATCATATGGTATCCCGCCAAACACCATACCCTGCCCATCGACAAAGCTTATCCCGACGGGATCGGGTGGTTTGACGAGTATCTGAAGTAAAGGGGAGTTTGTGGTTTGTGGCTTTTTTTAAGATAAAAGATAAAAGTAAAAAGACAAAAGTGGTATGTTCGATGTTCAAGCTTCGAGCTTCGAGCTTCAAAGTTTCTAAATGTCCCCTTGAGGGGGTGCCCAGCGGGCGGGGGTGGTAGACAGGTCAGGTTTGTGGTTTGGAAGGTTAAAGTATTGAGCAGGTGACAGAAAATAACTCTTAAGGCATGATACTAAAAAAGATCATGAAATGGGTTTTCATTTTCCTGGCGGTGCTGGCGATCCTTGCCTGGTTTTATAGTATACTGCCCGTCTGGGGTTTTCCCTTCAATGCGAAACGTCACGGCAACCCACCGCTGACGCCGTCGTGGGCCCTGGAGTGCTGGCTGTGGGAAGATGATGTGAACACGGCAGCACGGGTAGACGAGTTGCTCACCGGTTATAAAAAATATGACATCCCCGTACGTACCATCCTCATCGACAGTCCCTGGAGCATGCGTTACAACGACTACGAAGTGGACACCTTGCGCTATCCCCATCCGGCGCGGTGGTTCCGGGCATTGCAGGACAGCGGTTATCGGGTCGTATTATGGACCACCTCAATGGTAAACAGCCAAAACAAAGATACCCGCATCCGCAAATCGGGAAAATGGTTCCTCGAAGCAAAGGAAAAAGGCTACCTTGCCGGCAACGGGCATCAGTATAAATGGTGGAAAGGCAAAGGTGGCTTTATAGACTACACCAACCCCGCAGCCATGCGGTGGTGGCACGGTTTGCAGCAGCAGGTTTTCGACTATGGCATTGACGGCTGGAAGCTGGACGGCACCGCCACCTACTTCCGCAGCAACCC
>CAZYPI010000269.1:0-3811 GCA_964649335.1 uncultured Rikenellaceae bacterium
GTGTGGCTCGATATTGAACTTGGTAACCTGTTCGGCGGTGAGCAGTGTGATGTCTACCAGATCTTCAGCCGTGGGCAAAATGTTTACGGTGGTATCTGCAAAGAAGAAGGGCCCTTTGGGTGTCATCATAATGTACATCCCGGCGATGGTACGCACCCCCGGCTGTGTACCGACGATCTGCAGCGCCGGCCGTATGGTTTCGGCATATTTGCTTTCATAGCCCGAGAGGAAAGCATCGGCATCGCCCACCTCGACCATCATCACCCCGAAATAATAAGGGTTATGGATCAGGCTCTCGGCCTCGTCCAGGGTAATCCCTTTGCGTTGCCGTTTTTCAAAGAGTATACTGGCATACTTTCTCCTTACTCTCATTTCCAGCGAAGAGTGGGGGTTGATGATTTTTACTTTTCCCAGCTCGAGATTGTTCTCTTCGATAATCTTTTTGATCTTTTTCGTATCCCCCAGCAGGATGGGTTGTGCGATGCCTTCCTGATAAACGATCTCCACCGCTTTCAGGACGCTGAAATTGTCAGCGTCGGCGAAGACCACCCGTTTGGGAGCTTTCTTGGCTTTGTTGGTGATAAATCGTATCAATTGATTTTCATTGCCCAGTCTATTGTTTAGTTCGATGCGGTAGGCATCCCAGTCTTTGATCTTTCTGCGTGCCACGCCGGTCTCCACGGCTGCTTTTGCAACGGCCAGGGCTACGGTGGAGATGAGACGCGGGTCGAGGGGTTTGGGGATGATGTATTCACGGCCGAAGGTCAGGTTCTTGGCGTTATAGGCGATGTTCACCACTTCGGGTACGGGTTGTTTGGCCAGACCGGCCAGTGCCCGGGCGGCAGCTTTTTTCATCTCTTCGTTGATGGCACGGGCCCGCACATCCAATGCCCCGCGGAAGATAAACGGAAAGCCCAGCACATTGTTGATCTGGTTGGGATAATCGGAACGGCCTGTGGCGAAGATGATGTCTTTGCGGGTGGCTATGGCTTCTTCGTAGGTGATCTCAGGAATGGGATTGGCCATGGCAAAAACGATCGGGTCTTTGGCCATGCTTTTCAGCATCTTCGGCGTCAGCACGCCGGCGACGGACAATCCCAGAAAAACATCCGCGCCCTTGATGGCTTCTTCCAGGGTGTCCACATCCCTGTCGGTAGCGAACATCTTTTTGTATTTGTTCAGGTCTTTTCTCTTTTTATTAATAACGCCTTTGCTGTCTACCATGACAACATTTTCTTTTTTCAGGCCGAAAGAAATATATAACCGGGTACAGGAAATGGCAGCTGCTCCGGCTCCATTGACGACCAGTTTGAGGTCTTCTATCTTTTTCCCGTTCAGTTCAAGGGCATTGAGCAGGCCGGCAGCCGAGATAATGGCAGTGCCGTGCTGGTCATCATGCATGATGGGGATGTCCAGCGCTTCTTTTAACCGTTCTTCTATCTCAAAACATTCGGGTGCTTTGATGTCCTCCAGGTTGATCCCTCCGAAAGTGGGAGCGATCATTTTGACGGTTTCCACAAACTTGTCGATATCTTTGGTATCCACTTCAATATCAAAGACATCCACATCTCCGAAGATTTTGAACAACAGCCCTTTCCCCTCCATGACGGGCTTGCCGGCTTCGGGGCCTATGTCTCCCAGCCCCAGTACGGCGGTGCCGTTGCTGATAACGGCCACCAGGTTGCCCTTGGCTGTATATTTATATACATCGTCGGGTTTTTTATTGATTTCCAGGCAGGGGTCGGCGACCCCCGGCGTATAGGCCATGGACAGATCCCGCTGCGTGCTGTGAGGCTTGGTGGGGATAACTTCGATCTTTCCAGGACGTCCTTTGCTGTGATAATCCAGCGCATCCTTTTTGCTTATTTTTGCCATATTATTTGTTTTTTTTATGTTTTCAACGGATGCAAAACTACCAATTATCAGGTACTAAATTAATGATAAATAACCATGCTTTTATATGTTTTACGATAGTTTTTTGCTGTTCAGGTTGTAGAACATATAAACGGGTGATACAATCAACCGAATTATGTCCTAATTTTAGGGGTTGAAACGGAATGAATCAGATTTTTTAAATTTTTAAACTAAAATAAAAGTAAAAAGGTATGTCAACATTAAAACAAAAACTACAGGAAAAAATCGAGGGCTGGCGTCCGCGTACAACGCGGCTGGTCAAAGAGTATGGTGATGTGAAACTTGGAGAAGTCTCCATCGGGCAGGCCATCGGAGGCATGCGGGGGGTCAAATGCCTGGTGACGGACATTTCCTATCTCGACCCTTTTGAAGGGATCCGGTTCAGGGGATATACCATCCCCGAAGTGCTGGAAAAACTGCCGAAGTTCGGCCATGATTATCCTACGGTGGAATCTTTTTTCTATCTGCTGCTTACCGGGGACATCCCCACCGAACAACAGGCTGAAGAAGTGGTGGAGGAGTTCAAGGCCCGCGCCAAAGTGCCGCAGTATGTTTTTGATGTGATCAATGCCATGCCGGAGGAAGCTCATCCGATGGTGATGTTCTCGGCTGCGATCCTCTCCATGGAGAAAGAGTCTCTTTTTGCAAAAAAATACAAAGAGGGGATCAGCAAAATGGACTACTGGGATCCTACCTATGAGGATGCCATGAACCTGCTGGCCAAACTGCCGGAAATAGGAGCTTACATCTACCGGAAAAAATTCAAAGGCGGTGAGATTATTGCACCGGATCCCAAATTGGATTTCGGAGCCAATTTTGCCCACATGATGGGCGTACCTGCTCCTTATGATGAGTTGTCACGGTTGTATTTTATCCTGCACAGTGATCATGAGAGCGGCAATGTCAGCGCCCATACGGGCCACCTCGTGGCCAGTGCCCTGTCGGATGTTTATTATGCCATCTCGGCCATGATCGACGGCCTGGCAGGGCCGCTGCACGGACTGGCCAATGAAATGGTGCTCCGCTGGATACAGGATGTGATGAAGAAGATGGGCGGTAAGGTGCCCGACGAAGAAGAAATGAAACAGTTCGTCTGGGATACTCTCAACTCCGGTCAGGTGATCCCGGGATACGGCCATGCCGTACTGCGTAAAACCGACCCGCGCTACACCGCCCAGCGGGAGTTCTCTTTGAAACACCTGGCCGACGACCCGATCTTTGCCTATGTGGATGTCCTGTACAAGGTGGTGCCGGATATCCTGAAAAAACACGGGAAAGCCAAAAACCCGTGGCCGAATGTGGATGCCCAATCAGGTGTGATCCAGTGGCATTATGGCGTGAGAGAGTATGACTTCTATACCGTGCTCTTCGGTATCGGCCGCTCCCTGGGTGTGCTCTCCAATATTATCTGGGACCGCGGACTGGGTTATCCCATCGAAAGGCCCAAATCGGTCACTACCGATATGCTGGAAGAGGTGGCCGGGATCAAGAAGTAGATCTGTTATCAGGTATAAAAAAAATCCGCAGATTTCTGCGGATTTTTTTTGTTATCGAATCGGGGCTCACTGTTATCCCTCTTTTACGGCAGCCTGAGCGGCGGCCAGGCGGGCAATGGGGACCCGGTAAGGAGAACAACTCACATAGTTCATGCCTACACGGTGGCAGAACTCAACAGAGGAGGGCTCTCCGCCGTGTTCGCCGCAGATACCCACTTTCAGGTTCGGACGTGTGCTCCGGCCTTTTTTGATACCTATCTCGATCAGTTGGCCGATCCCTTCCTGGTCCAGTACCTGGAAAGGGTCATTTTTGAGGATACCTTTTTCCAGATAAATGGGTAGGAACTTACCGACATCATCACGGGAGTAACCGAAGCCCATTTGGGTGAGGTCGTTGGTGC
>CAZYPI010000270.1:0-3782 GCA_964649335.1 uncultured Rikenellaceae bacterium
CCATCGCCGGCCTGGGGCCTATCTGCGGACCGGCCATCGGTGTGATCTGGGGATGGGTGCCGGTGCTGTTGTGGATCTTTTTCGGCTCGATATTTATGGGGGCGGTGCATGATTTTTCCTCACTGGTACTGTCGGCACGCAATAAAGGAAAAACCCTGGGTGAACTGACCGGCGACATCATCAGTCCCTCGACAAGATATGCCTTTCAGTTCATCATGCAGTTCCTCTTGTGGGTGGTGATCTCCATCTTTGCCATGATCGTAGGCATTCTCTTTGAGATGTACCCCTCCGCCGTTTTCCCGGTGTGGATGCAGATACCCATTGCCGTATGGCTAGGCTGGCAGATAAACCGCGGGAAGCACGACCTGGGCTGGTCGCTGTTTGCTGTGTTTTTGCTGTATGTTACGGTCATCATCGGTGCCTGGATGCCGCTGGGGCTTACCCCTGTTTACCGGCATTGGGTGGCCGACCCGGTGCAGGCCCGCAACCTGGCGGTCGTCACCTGGGTGGCGATCCTCCTGGTATATGTTTTTTTTGCTTCCACCATCCCGGTGCATAAGCTCCTGCAACCGCGTGATTTTATCAACACCTGGCAGCTGATCATTGCCATGTTTCTGCTGTTCCTCGGCGTAGTGGTGGCACATCCGGCTATGACGGCGCCTTCCGTTAACCCGGCTGCTTTCCGGGCCGGGACGGATATACCCCATCTGATGCCGATCATGTTCATCACCATTGCCTGCGGCGCCATTTCGGGTTTTCATTCGCTGGCCGCCTCGGGGACCACGGTGAAACAGGTGGATAAGGAAGAAGACACTCTTTTTGTCGGATATGGCGGCATGCTGTTCGAGAGCGTACTGGCCCTGCTGGTGCTGCTGGCTGTAGCTGCCGGCATGGGCATGGGCATGCGGGAAAACGGCCGGTTGCTCACCGGGATTGCAGCCTACAACGAACATTATTCCTCGTGGGTGACTGCCTCCGGTCTCGGAGCCAAGCTGGGGGCTTTTGTCACGGGGGCTTCCAACCTGATGGAAAGCTATGGTATCCCCGCCAATGTGGGAGAGGCGATCATCGCCGTCTTTATCGTCAGCTTTGCCGGAACTACCCTCGACTCCGCCACGCGTATTCAGCGCCTCTCCCTGCAGGAAACACTCACCAACAGGCAGGGAAAAACCGTCAGACCTTTCGACAACCGCTATGTGGCCACCTTGGTGGTGGTGGCCCTGGCTGCCCTGCTGGCTTTTTCCAAACCCGCCGCCAAAGGGGCCCTGATCCTCTGGCCCCTCTTCGGCTCCCTGAACCAGCTGCTGGCAGCCCTCGCCCTGGCTGTGGTGACCGTCTATCTGATCCTGCGGAAGAAAAATTTCTGGCTCACGGGGATCCCCATGCTGTTCGTGTTGATGTTTACCCTGTGGTCTATGATAGATAACCTGCTCCGCTTTGTACAGCAAAAGGATATCCTCCTCTCGGCAATATCCGCTATCATACTGGTGTTGACGGCCTGGCTGCTGACAGCCGCCGTGATCTCCCTGGTGAAAAAATGGAAACCGGCACCCTCAGGGTGAATGAATAAGGTAATTTAAATACTGATACGATGAAAGTAATTCAACTTGTACAATACGGCGATGCTGCGAAGGCTTTTCAGATCAATGAGGCACTGGTGCCTGAAATTTCGGAAGGGGAGGTGCTCATCAGTGTGGAGACCTTCGGGCTCAACTTCGCCGACGTCATGTCCCGCCTGGGATTGTACCGTGAAGCCCCGTCCCTGCCTTTTGTGCCGGGATATGAAGTGGCCGGACATATAGAGAAGAGCAGGTCGGACGCCTTCAAAGAAGGCGACAGGGTGGTGGCCTTCACGCGATTTGGCGGATATGCCGAAAAAGTAAAGACCGACGCCCGGGCTGTGGCCCTCCTGCCGGAAGAGATAAAGAACGCCGCAGCCACCGCCCTGGCTACCCAGTACTGCACGGCCTGGCATGCGGCGTATGACCTGGCCAACCTCCGGGAAGGGGAAACCGTGTTGATCCATGCCGCCGCCGGTGGCGTGGGCATCGCACTGACACAACTGGCAAAGCTGCGGAAATGTGTGGTGGCCGGCACCGCCGGCTCGGAAGAGAAAATGCGTTTTCTCAAAGAATCAGGCGTGGATTATGCCATAAACTACAGAAAACAGGACTTTGCTGCCGAAGTACTAAAACAGACCAACGGAAAAAAACCCGACGTGATCTTCGACCCGGTGGGAGGGAAGAACTTCAAAATAAGCCGCAAACTCCTCGACTACGGCGGCAGGATCGTGGCATACGGCGCCTCGGATCAGTTGAACCATAAAAAGAATCCTTTTGCCATCCTGAACCTGTTACTGGGTTTCGGTTTTGTACATCCCATCGGATTGATCATGAACTCCCGGAGCGTGCTGGGGGTAAATATGCTGAAGATCGCCGAACATAAACCGTCCGTTTTGCAGCATGCCCTCCACGAAGTGGTACGGATGACCCAAGAAGGAAAGCTGAAACCGGTGGTGGGGAAGGAGTACCGGGCAGAACAGATCGCCGAAGCCCACGCTTTCCTCGAAAGCCGCCAATCCATCGGCAAAATCGTCCTGCACTGGTAGCAAAGGAAGTTTAAAAATTAAATTTCAAATGTTCATCCATCACTCTTCATCCTTAAAAAGACTACGCGGGTTATTGTATTTTTTTTCTTTGATCCGGGCAAAAACTATCAGAAGGGTCAGGATGGCCAGGGCATAATAGACAAAAGAAGGAATGGGCACGGCGTCGCCCTGGGCATAGGAATGCAGTCCGGAGAGATAATAATTGACCCCGAAGTAGGTCATGATCACGGAGAAAAAGGCCAGTACCGAAGCTACGTTAAAGGCGAAATATCCTTTCAGTCCGGGGATCAGCCGCATATGTACCACAAAGACATAGACCAGGCCGGTGAGCATCGCGCAGGTGTCTTTAGGGTCCCACGCGCAGTAACGGCCCCACGACTCGTTGGCCCAGACGCCTCCCAAAAAGGTGCCGATACTTACGAAATATACTCCGAGGATCAGTGCCATCTCGCTGACATGGGTCAGGATCTCCAGTTGTTGCTGAATACGCCGGTGATTTTTGTCCGTTTTCATGATATAGAGCATCAGATTGACCAGTCCGATGACCATACCCATCCCCAGAAATCCGTAACTGGCGGTGATGACGGATACATGGAGGGTGAGCCAGTAAGACTTGAGTACCGGCACCAGGTTGGTGATCTCGGGATTCATCCAGCTCAGATGCGCCACGAAAAGAGTAAGTGACGAAAGGATGGCGGCAGCCGCCAGGGCAAAAGGCGTTTTCTTTACGAAGATCAACCCGGCCAGCATGGCTGCCCAGGCAATGTATATCATGGATTCGTACCCGTTACTCCATGGTGCATGCCCGGAAATATACCAGCGGATACCCAGCCCGCCGGTATGGAAAAGAAAGCCGAGAAGCAACAGCCAGGTACATATCTTTATGGAAAGTCCCCCGGAGAAATTCTGATGGATGAGCTTCACAAATAAAATGATCAGCAGGATAAAACCAATCAGCCCGTACCAGGAGGTCAGTTTGCCGAAAATCTCATATTTTTCGTAGAATACTTCCAGTTTTACTTTTGTATCGGAAGGAACGATCTCCGCTCCGTTGAGTCTCTGATACTCTTTCAGACTGTTCAGTATTTCCGTGGCTTTATTTTCTGAGCCCGGCGCATTGACAGCTTTGATCCAGTTGGCCAGGACCGTCGTAACGAACAGAGAGTCTTTTGCC
>CAZYPI010000271.1:0-3760 GCA_964649335.1 uncultured Rikenellaceae bacterium
TTATCCATTGATTTGCTGAATATTACGTTTTTCTCAAAAATCACCGAAAAAGAAAATTAAGTTAACATAATGTTCTCTCTCTTTCCGAATCGCATTCCTTCCATAGTGCATCTTACGCCCTTGGGTATCAATTAAATACTACAAATATCATGCAAAGATTTCTTCATTACGCAGGAGGCCGGGGTTACTCATTTTTACCGGGAGCTTTTGGCACGGCCGGGCTCTTTCTCAACCTGCCGGGCTATGCCCGGCGATCATTGCCACCGGATCAGTTTCCAGGTGCAGGGTACATTTTCCCGTAAGCGTTCACGCACCGGGGCGGGGATCCACTGTTGCGAAAAGGCCACGATCTTCACATACTGCAGGGAGGTGCCGGGGTTGCGACCGTATTTATAATCATAGACAAACCGTCCCAGACTATCCAGGCGGTTGGCCGGCAGCAGGGGGTTGGCCACAGAGATAAAAAAACGACTTTCTTCGTTGCCCGATGTTCCCCAAAGACTTTTTTCCTGCAGATAGTCATACAACCTTCCGGCCAGTGAGGCGGCCGGGTCTATCAACTCAATCTCCAGTGAGATAACCCGGGCATACCCTGCATCCTGTTGCCGCAAACGGAGGAAATGATCTTTTATCTCCTTTGCATAATAGGGATAGTGTGTACAGCCCAGGATCACCTCCCGCAAAACCCTGCCGGGATATTCTTTTTCCATCCGCACCGCCATTTCCGTTACCATATAGCGGATGTAGTTCCCAACGGAGTTAAGCTGTATTTCTCTCCATTCGCCGCGGCCGTCTTTTTGGGTGAGCAGGTGGTTTCCGGTAGTATCAAAATGGTACAGAGTGAGCAGGGACGGGTCTATGGGATAACGGTTGTCCCCGATATCCGGGCCGCGGTATTCCGTTCTTTTGCGTACGGCCGTGGCCAAAGGGTCTATATAGTTCTTATCTCCGTCGATGGCGCCGGCGAGGCCGATCCCCGCCTGCTGGATCACCGCCACCCCGCCGGCGGCGGACGGATATTGCGGAAGCAGTTTTTGTATGGTTCGCGGATATCCTCCCGAAGCACAGGTCCCTTCGGTAGCCAGGATGCCGATGACCCCGTCTTTTTCCCCCTGCATCTTATGCAAAGCCTCTGCAGCGCCTGCCTCAATGATGCCCATGATCTCCACGCCGGCGCCCCAGCTGTCCATGGCTTTGCGCACTGTCTCCAGGCCAAAGGCCGTGGCCGTATTGCAGGCGATGACGATGGCTTTTACCGGTTCCTTATCCCGATGTGGCTGTGTGTCCCACGGCGATAGATAGTAGCGGTTCCCCACCAGGAAAGCTACATCCTTCACCACCAGTTCGCGCAGAAAATCCGCTTTTCCTTCGGCATCGTAGCGGCCGTATGGCATATTGGCATCGTCGGCAAGGTACTGAAACCTCTCGGCAGCAAAGTCGGGGATACCGTCGGCGCCGGCAGCATGGGTGACATTGTCGTGCCCGTCATAACAAAGGATCGCTTCCAGCACGGCCAGCCCGCCCGTACCGGAGTCAAACACCCCCACGGGCAAGGCGGACCGGTTGGCAGGATAATGCCTGAAATCAACATAGAAAGGACCGGACGGGTCACTTTTTATCTCCCGGACAATGGCGAGCTCGCGGCCGCTTCTATCCTGCGTGTCATTACACGAAAGAAACAATAAAAAAACACCGAACGCAGGGAGGAGGCCAAATCTGATCATTCCTGATAAATTACCCCGTCAGGATTCTCCTGTCCTGACGGGGAGAAACAACCGGTAAAAAATTATATCCTGATGAAGATCTTGCGTTTGAACATAAAGCGCACCAGGTAAAAGACAAAGAAAAGATGGATGGTAGCCAGCAGGAAATAGCCGATACGAACCTTCAGCGGCAGGGCCGGGTTAAAGGAGGGATGACCCGGCGACATGCCGACAAAGCGGTTGGCCAGGGCCCACATATCCACGATGTTCACGGCCATATAAATGGTGATGGGATTCATGCCGATCCAGATAAAGGGCAGGGCCCATTTCTGTTTCTTTTTGACATCCACGATATAATAGAACAGTCCCATCAGCATGGCGCTGTAGCCGCCGGCCACCAGCACATAAGAGGAAGTCCACAGCCTTTTGATCACCGGAAACTGCAGTCCCCACAGGTAACCCAGCGCCACCATCACGGCGCCGCCGCCGATGAAATACTGCACCTTTTTCATATCGGAAACATTCCGGTTGAGCAGGAGGATGGAAGTAAACACGCCCAGCAGGCCGGTGACGATGGCCGGGAGGGTGCTGAGAATGCCTTCGGGATCCCAGTCGCCGCGCCATTTGAAGAGGGGCAGGTAATGTTTGTCAATATAATTGGGCCAGTTCTCACCCACGGCAAAGCTCACACGCCCCGTATCGGGCACCGGCACAAAAGAGAGAAAAGCCCAGTAGGCGAGCAGGATCGCCACGGCGGTGATGATCATCCCGCGCAGACGCAGGTTGATAAAGAGGATGCCGGCAAAGAGATAGACAAAGGCCAGGCGCTGCAGCACCCCCAGCAGACGGATGTTCTCCACCCCCTTGCTGATGCCGCCGTAATAAATAATGCCCAGCAGATACAGGATGATAAAACGGCGTATGATCCTCTTGTAGGCAGCCTTTTTCCCTTCTCTTTTTACCAGCTTTCCCAGCGAAAAAACCACCGACATGCCGACGATAAAAGCAAACAGGGGAAAGATCAGATCGTAAAAATGAAACCCTTCCCACTTGGCATGCTCAAACTGGGGGACGATGATCTCTCCGAGACGGCCTCCGCTAAGATTGAAAAAAGCAGCAAAAAAGGCAGCGCCGCCGACGATCCAGAACATATCGAAACCCCGCAGGACATCTACCGAGACAATACGGCCTTTCACCGGCTCAACGGAAGGTTGTTCCGGCACTTCTACATTAATTTTTTCTTCCATGATAATTCACTTTGTTTTTTAACAGATTTATTAACAAATATACAGGACGGTAAAAATGATAATATTTACGAAAAATAACAAAATAAACACGGAATAATTGAGAGGAGATCATTTTTCCTTAACTTCGCAGCCGGAAAAATGAGACCTCTGTTTCAAAACAATATCAGCAAAGAAGAGATCATGAGCCTGCCGGTGGGCCGGTATGAGGGGGATATTGTGTGCGTGAATGACCGGGAAGAGCTGTTCGCCGTCCTGCCCGCGCTCGAGCGGGAGGCGGTGCTGGGTTTCGACACCGAGACACGTCCCTCTTTCAAAAAAGGAAAAAGATACCCCGTGGCACTGCTGCAACTGGCCACACAGGAACGGGCCTGGCTGATACGCCTGAACCGGCTGGGTTATGTGCCGGAGTTGTGGCGTTTGTTCACCGACGAAGGCATCCGCAAGATCGGCGTGGGCATCCGGGACGACCTGCGCGAGCTGCAGCAGCTGCACCCCTTCGAGCCGGCCGGTTTTACCGAGCTACAGGAGTATGTAAAAGACTTCGGCATCGAGGATGCCAGTCTGGTGAAGATCACCGCCCGCATTCTGGGGTTCCGTGTCTCCAAAGCCCAGCGCCTCACCAACTGGGAGGCCGACAAGCTCACACAGAAGCAACAGGCCTATGCCGCCACCGACGCGTGGGTGTGCTATATGATCTATAAAAAATTGAATGCCTACACCCATGGCCCGCAGTAAGATCGTCCTGAAATCAGGCAAAGACCAGTCGCTGCGTCGCTATCACCCCTGGGTCTTCTCCGGTGCCGTAAAAAA
>CAZYPI010000272.1:0-3753 GCA_964649335.1 uncultured Rikenellaceae bacterium
GTCGGGAGAAAGCCAAAGAAATCTTTCTTTGTGCTGAAAGAAATTTACAGTAATATAAAGTAGCTTTACTAAGCAAAAAGTTATGAAAGAAAGAGTGGGAAAAGATAGTTTATGGCGGAAGTATTCCCCTGAGTCACCGGTGAAAGAAAATGTTCAGGGAAAAGATCCCCGGCAACTGAAACATGCCTGGCGGGCACAGTGGATCACACATCCCACCGACTCTACACTGGATTACGGTGTTTTTCTTTTCAGAAAAGAGTTTTCTTTACAAGATAAGCCGCTCCGGTTTGTGATTTTTGTTTCGGCGGACAACCGTTACCGGTTGTATGTAAACGGTACGGAGGTTTGTTTCGGTCCTGCCGCCGGCGATTTGGAACATTACCGGTATGAGACCCTGGATATTGCTTCGTATCTGAAAAAGGGAAAGAACGTCCTGGCTGCCGAGGTGGTCAACTTCGGAGAATACCGGCGGGCTGCCCAGCAGACCTTCCAGACGGCATTTATCTTGCAGAACTATCACCGGGAAGAGGGGGTGATAGATACGGGGAGCCCCGGATGGAAAGTGATCCGCAATGACGCTTACCGGGTCATTCCTTTCCTTCCTTCGGATATGAAAGCTTACTACTGTGCAGGCCCCGGCGACCGCCTTGAGGGCAGTCGGTATCCGTGGGGATGGGAGCGGGAAGACTACGACGACAGCCACTGGCTGACCCCGCGTCCCGCCACGGTGGAGTTTGCCGCAGGCAGAGGCTTTCTGTTCGGGAGTACATGGTTTTTGGTGCCGCGAAAGATCCCGATGATGGAGTTGAGACCGCAGAGGTTCCGTCGCATTGTCCGTACCACCGGAGCAGAGGATATCCATATCCCGGAGTCCTTTCCGCAACGGCCGGAGCCTTTTGTACTGCCTCCGCACACCACGGTGTCTGTCCTTTTTGACCACGGTGTCCATACCGTCGCTTTTCCTGCGTTGCATGCCGGCGTGGGGGGCGGAAGCAGGATAAAGATCACTTATGCCGAAGCGCTGTTTAAGAAGACAGAGGCCGGAAGGGATGATTTCCGGCCGGAGGAAACGGATCTGAAAGGAAACAGAAATGATACCGAAGGAAAAGAAATATTCGGGGTATATGATCTGTTCTTTCCCGACGGAGGAGAAAACCGGATATTCAGACCTTTGTGGAAAAGAACCTTTCGCTATGTGCAACTTGATATCGAAACAAAAGAAGAGCCCCTGACTATTTACGACTTTACCAGTGTTTTTATGGGGTATCCGTTTAAGCAGAAAGCCCGTTTTAAGACTGATGATCCGTTGCTTTCCCGTATCTGGGAGGTGGCCTGGCGCACGTTGCGCAACGGGGCCGATGAGACGTTTCAGGACAGTCCCTACTATGAGCAGTTGCAGTATATCGGCGACGCCCGTGTAAGTGCCTTGGTTTCCCTGTATGTCTCCGGCGATGACCGTTTGATGCGAAAAGCCATTGAACATTTCGATGATTCACGCATCCCGGAAGGGTTGACCCAGAGCCGTTATCCTGCCTATATCAAACAGATCATTCCCCCTTTCTCCCTTATCTGGGTGGATATGATCCATGACTACTTGATGTACCGGGATGATCCTTCTTTTGTGGAGAAGTTTCTACCGGGGATATGGAGTGTGTTGCAATGGTTTTCCGGCCGGGTGGATGAAAAAGGGATGCTTACAGGCCTGGAATGGTGGAGTTTTACCGACTGGGTTTCTGTTTTCCCCAACGGGGTGCCCCCCGGTGCCGATCATGGTTATTCTGCCAACATCAATCTGCAATATGTTTATGCCCTGCGCAATGCAGAAGCGCTGTTCCGGCATTTTGGCCGGAAGACGGAAGCCGGCCGGTGCAACGACCTGGCCGAAAGGATTGTTGCCTCCGTGCAGGCATCATGTTATGATCCTGCTGCGGGTTTGTTTGCCGAAACCCCCGATAAGAAAATCTTTACCCGGCATACCAATGCCATGGCTGTGCTGGCGGATGCCGTTGAAGAAAAACAGCAGCGGGAGATAATGCTAAAAATCCTAAAAAATGAAAAAGTGGTCAAAGCAACCCTCTATTTTAAATTTTATATTTTCAGAGCTTTGCAGAAAGCCGGTTTGGGCAGTGAGTACCTCGGTCAATTGGCCTCCTGGAAGAAAATGCTGTCCGACGGCCTGACTACCTTTGCGGAAAAAGATGTCAATCCCCGTTCGGATTGCCATCCCTGGAGTTCCTCACCCTGTTTTGATTTCCTGCATACGGTGGCCGGGATAACTCCTGCCGGCCCCGGATTCAAAAAAATTTCCGTAGCTCCGAACTTTGGGTATTTGAAAATAATCGATGCCCGCATGCCTCATCCCGGAGGAGGAATGATTGAGGTGATACTGGAAAAAAACGGGAAGGAGGGTGTCAAAGGATATATTTCCCTGCCGAAAGGGTCTTCCGGCTATTTTATATGGAAAAATACAAAATATCCCCTGAAACCCGGCAGGCAGGAAATAGATTATTGACAGGATTGCCTCAGCCTCAGCATCTCTTTCTATTCCCCGTTCCAGCCGGCGATGCGTGCCAGGATCCACCACATGGCATAGGCTTTCCGGTTGGCGGTGATGTGCTGGCTGTTGTGGGCCCCGTAGGTGACGCTGCCGCCCGGGGCTGATTTGTTCTCGTACCAGTCCTGTCCGAGGGTGTGTGCGTTCTGCCAGTCTTCGTAGAAGTTGCCCCCGTAAGCGGATGAGTTGCCGTTGTCGCCGGCATCTTCCCAGTAGTTGTCGTCCATGTCGTGGGTGTCAATGCTGTAGTAATCGAGGCAGAACTGTTTGTGTTTGTTGCAGTAGTCAATGATCAGATCCGCCTGGTTTTTTGGTTTTCCGTCGCCCACATTGTCTCCGGCGTTGGCATGGCCGGTCATAAAGATAAAGGTGACGGCATTTGCCCTTTGACCTGCTCCCGTGCCGATCTTCGAGCCGCCCGGGCCGTACTCGGCGATCAGGGAGTCCATCCCCGGCAGGTAGTTCTCCGACACATGGTGCCCGGCGATGTTGCACCACGACCACATCACCACATTGATATCGGCATTTTTCGGGTCATCCAGGAAGTTACGGGTTGCCTGTATGAAAGCCGTCTCGTTGCGGCTCAGGTCGGAGGCATCCTGTCCGGGTGCAGCGTAGGAGGCCAGGGCATAGTCGTGGAAGTCCAGTTTCTCCGGCTGCGGGTTGTTGTTGGTGATGCCGAACTTCAACTGGTCGCCGTCCTTGAAATCGGGCAGACCGAACAACCCACGCGATACATGGGTGCCGTGGGAGGTGTGCTGGTAGGCAATGTGCAGCGTCGTGCGGGCCTTGTCGATGTATTGTTCCGGGATGGAACGAAGAACGGATTCTTTGGCTACGGTGTGACCGGCAATAAAATCGGTGCCGCCGGCAGGACCGTTGTTATCGTTTTTTGAGCATGAAAACAGTAATGAGAGTCCTGCAGGGATCAAAAAAAGCAAAAAGATTCTTTGAATTTTCATAATACGCGATTTTGGTTACGTTTCTTTGAACGTCTCCCGGCATTGCAGGTTACAAACTTTATGCTGTTTTTCGTATCAGGGTGATGAATATCACCGTTGTAAGGTCAGGTAGATCAGGATGGGGGATTTTTTTTCTCTTTTTTCCGGACGAGGTCAATGGCACGGGACTCTTCTCCGCGGATGATGCGTTTGATATTGCTTCGGTGGGTGTAGATCAACAGCAGGGCGATCAGAACC
>CAZYPI010000273.1:0-3753 GCA_964649335.1 uncultured Rikenellaceae bacterium
GCCCCTGACGATCCCTTCGGGATGTCAGGGTTAGTTCGACCAACGAATTTTGCTTCGGCTTCGCCTCGCAAAACCCGGGTCTCACTAACTTTTGTCTTTTATCTTTCTTTCGCCGTCCCGATCTCTTCAAACGGGATCTTTTGAAATCCCGGCGGAAAAACCGCCGTATCGTACCGGATCACCGGCGGGAAACTCTTCAGGAGATCACAGCGCTCCAGGTGGACGTTGTCTTTGAAACATACCAGCGAATCGGTCAGGCCGTTCAGCAGGTCCCGCCACCGTCCCCCGCAGCTCACGTTGCAGATGAAACAGTTGCCCACGGGCAGCTCGGGATGATTATCCATAATGTGCAACAGCTGCGGATACTTCACACTGTAAGGAGGCCGGTCGGCATGCACCGCCGCATACCTTTCAAACAGTGTATTGTCGGTGCCGTTGAAATAGTAAGTGGCCCAGCCGGTGCCGCGGGCATCCACATGCATCGCCGGCATGCCTTCGATAATGATATTGTTTTCCACCAGGTTGTCACGTCCCCCGCCGATCATAATGCTTCGTCCTGCTTTATAGAAGATATTCCCGAAGACAGTGGTCCCGCTGGCCCAGTCGTCCAGATAGACCCCCATGACGTCGGTAAACCCGCTTTCCCCTTCCACACCGTGCAGGTGGTGGATGTAGTTGTACCGTATCACACTGCCCCGCTGGGTCCAGTCACGGCCCAGGTACAAGGCCCCGGCGTCGCCGGTCTCCATGCATACATGGTGGATCTCATTGTATTCAATCGTATGATCATTGCCCCAGAAAAAAACGGCCGTATGGGGCAGGTCGAAGATCTCATTGTGCCGGACGATATTGCCCACGCCATACATAAAGACCCCCGCCCGGTAGGTGCGCACCCAGCGGGAACAGTCATGGATGCGGCATGCTTCGACGAAGTTCCCTCCGGGCTGCAGCGTTTTTCTGTCGCCGCCGCCGAGCAGGATGCCTCCTTCACCGGTCCGGTAGATTTCACACGCCGATACGCCGTTGCCGGTACCGGCATTCCCGTTGTACAGCGTATTTTTGTATATCGTACCCCCCAGGTCCGCCTTCAGCCGCCCTATGCTCACCGCCACGGTGCCCAGGTTGCGGATCGTACACCCGCTGATGCGGTTATCCTGCCCGCCGGTGATCACGATCCCTGCCCCGCAACTGTACTCCAGGGTCAGATCGCGGAGGACCACCCCGCGGGTGTCTTCCAGATGCAGCAGCGGCTCGCGCAGCAGGGAGACGAATATCTCCGCAGTCTCCGTTTCCGCGGGAGGATAAAAGTACAGGATGCCGCTCTGCCGGTCCAGATACCACTCTCCCGGAGCATCCAGCTCTTCGGGCAGATTGAAGACATAGTACCGCTTGCCCTCAGTGAAAGGATAGTTGCCGTATGGCGGTGCGGCGATGATCTCCTTTTTCAGCGTATCGATACCGGCTATTTTGACATGCGAATCCGACCAGCCCCACTTCCAGTAGCCGTGCATCCAGATATCTTTCGACTGCAGCCACCGCGAGGGCCGGTCGCCCCGGTAAACAAAGCCACGGCCCTGCAGCTCTTCAGGCACTCTGCCGATACGTACCCATCCACTGTCGGGCCAGCGGGCCGGGGGCATGGGCCGCCCGTTGAAATACAGCTCCAGTCCCGACGGCGTAATGGGCCGGCCGAACCCGCGCGGGGTGATCTCCCCGTAATCGGTGATCCCAAGCTTTTTCAGGTCCACCTGCCTGACATGTGGCCGGATATCCGGAGTAATCCTGCGGGCTGTGGACTGCGACAGATCCAGGGAGACAAAACCCGTGATCCTGACCCCGCCGGTCAGACACGCCTGCTCGCCGGGATAACTGCTTATGGTAAGCTCACGGGTGCCTGCCGGCACGGTAACGGTATTTTCAAGGCGGTATGTTCCTTCCCGGAGATACACGGTCATCTTTCCGTTGACCCCGTGGGCGGCCTCCACCGCCCGCCGAAGGGTGGCAAAAGGCTTGTGGCGGGAACCCGCATTATGGTCATCCCCCCCGGGAGCAACATAAAAGGTGTGGCCGGCCGTGCACGACGACAACAAAACAAAAACTGCCGGAATCCATAGCCGTAACAACCAATGTTTTGGTAAAGGTTCCGGACGCGGGTAAAACGATTGTTGGTTCATGACAGAAGATGATCTTTGATGTGATTTAAGCAGATTATTTTTCTATGACCATCACAATTAACATGATTTTTATTAGATTTGAAAGAACTTATGGTATAAAAACAAATCAAAAAAACATGAAAAACAGCAATTCACGCCGGAATTTTATAAAAAAAACCTCAGCCGCCGCGGCTACGGTAGCCGTCGGAGGCGTTCTCCCGGGATTCAGTGCCAAAAGTTACAAACGAATTCCCGGAGCAAACAATAAATTACGGGCTTCGGTAATGGGGGTAAATTCAAGAGGATATGCACTCTCGGCCAATTTTGCTTTTCAGGAAAACTGTGAAGTGATTCATATCTGTGATGTGGATAGCCGGGCCGCAAAAAAAGCAGCGGATAATGTACTGAAAGTCCAGGGAGAAAGACCAAAAGAGTATGGAGATTTCAGAAAATCTCTCGAGAGCAAGGATGTTGACATCATGGTGATTGCCACACCGGATCACTGGCATGCCCCGGCAGCATTGCTGGCCTTACAGGCAGGGAAACATGTCTATGTTGAAAAACCGGTCAGTCACAACCCCGCCGAAGGAGAAATGCTGGTGAAAGCCACCGATTACTATAAAAAATCCGTCCAGATGGGAAACCAACGCCGTTCCTGGCCAAATGTGATCCGGGGCATCAACGAACTGAAAAACGGCGTCATCGGCCGCCCCTATTTCGGCAAGGGATGGTACACCAATAATCGTCCTTCCATCGGCATCGGCAAAGTGACGGCCGTGCCGGACTGGCTGAACTGGGAGCTGTGGCAGGGCCCCGCCCCGCGCAAACCTTACAAAGACAATATTGTCCACTATAAATGGCATTGGCGCTGGCACTGGGGCACCGGAGAAGCCCTGAACAACGGCACCCACATGGTAGACCTGCTCCGCTGGGGTATGGACGCAGATTATCCCCTGAAAGTCAGCTCTAACGGGGGGCGCTATCGTTATCAGGATGACTGGGAAACACCCGACACACAGGTTATTAATCTGGATTTTGAGGGAAGAAAAACCATGACCTGGGAGGGAAGAAGCTGTAACGGCCGGTATGTAGAAGGAAGCGCCGTAGGAGTTGTTTTTTACGGAGAAAAAGGATCGCTGGTCATGAACGGCGGAAACAGCTATAAAATATATGACCTGGATAATAAGTTGATAAAAGAGGTGAATAATGAAATAAAAATCAACCCGCGCGACCGGGCCAACCCTTCCAGTAATCTGGATGCCCTGCATATTCAGAATCTTTTCAACAACATTCTGCGAGGAGAACCGCTGACCGCCGGGGTACATTCCGGATATAAAAGCACCCTCCTGGTACAACTGGGGAATATTGCCCAGCGGGTCGGACATTCCCTGGAAACAGACCCGGCAAACGGACACATTAAAGGCGACGAGGAAGCCCGGAAACTCTGGTCGAGAGAATACGAACAAGGATGGGAAATGAAGTTTTAAATACCTCCCGGCGTCCCTGCATCCGGGTTCGACAACATCTTTTTTTCAGATTTCACATAAGGATCCGGCACGCTATCGGCATATACCCAGTCGAGACTTAAACGGGTGATATG
>CAZYPI010000274.1:0-3697 GCA_964649335.1 uncultured Rikenellaceae bacterium
GTCAGTTTCTGGATTTCAGCCCTGACAGTGTTACACGCGGGAGATGATAATGCGAAAAAGGCCAGCTTGTTACCGAGGTCGGCTTTTGGGTTTCAAGATAAAAATACTTTAAATATCAAACCACCCGTTCGGTCAAACACCCAAGGACTACCATAACCACAAATGCGCCGCAAACATATCCCATCCGAAAGGATGTTCATCCCTTGCTCCGTCGGACCGGCTACGGCGGGCAAAGCCACAAACTATAAACTACAAACTACAAACCACAAACCACTTTTTCCTTTTTCCTTTTGCCTTTTTACTTATCAATGCGGTATTCCCTTAATATGCAGCATGAGGTGTTCGCGGTCGTCCAGGTCGTCGAGCCAGCCGTAGTTGGCCTCTTCTTTGCTGTCCAGCTCTTTGATATAGGGCTTGATGTCCAGCAGCGGTGTGCCGTCGAGGGCATCCAGCCCCGAAGTGAAGAGGCGGTTCCCTTCGATCTTCAGCAACCGGACTATGCTCAGTCCCACCGGATTGGGCCGTGCCGGCGAGCGGCTGGCGAATAACCCCACTTTCTTGCCGTCAGCCCACGGCGGCTCCACTATCATGGATACCGGTTTCTTTATCTGGTCCAGGTAGTAGATCAGATAGATATATCTGAACTTCGACAGTTCGGCCAGCCCCTCCGTATATTCTTCCTTCAGTTCGACAAAAAAATCTTCCACATCCGTCTCTACCGGTTGATACGGAGCATATTTTTTAAATGGTGTGTGAATTGTGCCAATCGGCTGCAAAGTAATTTTCATCATATTCTTTTGCCTTTAGCTGTATTCTTTTTTGTGTTTTCCTTTTAACGATTAACCTTCAACAACTCTTTGCTTTCGCACTTTTAGGGCTATATTGTAATATTGTAACACAACATAGGAGGTTGCCCTTATGCTGTTGCTTATGCCCCCGTCCGAACAGATGACTCTGTTCATCCGGGCGGGCTTAAAGGGCAAAAAGAAGACAATAGCCGGTAGAAAAGACATCAAACCACAAACCACAAACCACAAACAACTTTTGCCTTTAGCCTTTGAACTTTAGCCTTTGAACCTGAAACCTCCTTACCACAGCCCATTCGTCTTGCTGTTATCTTTCCATACCGGCAGTTTGAAATGGTCGCCACGAACTTTCAGCACATCCCGCAGCCACTCTTCGGGGTATCCTACCGCCCGGGGACGTCCTCTTTCATCCTGTACGTAACCGTCATTATATTTCCGGATCAGGTCTTCCCCCAATTCCTTCCATCTCTTTACCACGGCTTCTCCGTGGGAAACACTGTAATCGGTCAGGAAGCTAATAGCAACATCCGGATCTGACTTCAACAGCTCTTCTGCGGCATGTTCGATGGCCGGCTGCCAGGCGAAGAAATTGTCTTCCAGTTCTTTCTGTACCTTCTGTATGTCCTTGACCATATAAGAATATTTGATATTGGCAAAATTGGCCACGAAGTTGAATACCCACCAGGCGGAGTTCCAGGAGAAATCATGCATATCGCCGGTAGCAAAAGAAGGAGGGATATCGGTGATACCGCAATAGAGCGGGGTGTAGCAGGTGGTATAGCTGTCGTCGAGGCCGTACCAATAGACTCCGCCGATGGGATCGGGCAGCCAGTCACGGGATTGCGACACGAAGGTGAAAGCGGCCTGCTGGGTGGAGATGGGGCGCTCCCAGGCATATTCGACGCTGTCCACCGTCCAGGTGATGGGGCGCCATCGGTTAGGGGTGCCGAACGGTCCGGCATCCACGCCTTTTCGCATATCGTAAGGAGTGCCTTCATAATGATCGCGCATCAGCGACATCACATCCCGCACGGAGAGTTTCTTATCCGGCTTGATAAAAAGAGGATAAGGTTTTGCCTCCCGTACCCCCCGGCAGAAATCGGGCGACAGGTCCAGAGACGGGGCGCTGCGGCGGAAAACACTCCATACCCGGCTTGCACAATACCTTCTTTTACCGGGCGTAACTACGTCGTATGCTTCGTTGAAACGGAAAGGTTTTCCTGATTTCTTACTGTAATATCCTTTTTCTATGGCAAAGCTGATCACGTTGGGTGAGTAGAGGCAGTTGTCCGGGTCATGCAGCGGGAACTCGCCGATGCGGGACATGTTGGCGTGGGCGCTGATATATCCGTCGGGCACGCGCAGGGCCACCCAGACGGCCCCTTTCCCTCCCGGGCCGGTGCCCTGGATTTCCATATACCATGCCTCCTTCGGGTCGGAGAGGGAAAACGACTCGCCCGTACTGGCATAACCGGCTTCCTCCACCAGTTGTCCGATCACCTGCACCGCCTCCCGCGCCGTACGGGCCCGCTGCAGGGTTAGGTTCATCAGGGTCCAGTAGTGCAGCGCCGCGTCCGGGTTCTGCAGCTCAGTCCGGCCGTCGAAGGTGGTCTCGCCGAAAGCCACCTGGTGCTCGTTCATCAGCCCCACCACCGCATAGGTGTGGGCCACCTGTTTGATGCGGTGGATATGACCGTTGCGGTCCTTGTATTCCAGGTATTCATCCGGACCATGGTCCGCGGCCGGCGTGTATCTCAGATGCGGCAGGAACTCCCCGTCGCACGAATAGGTGATGATCACCGAACCGTCCGCACTGGCTCCTTTGCTCACCAGGATGTTGGTGCAGGCATCAGACCGACCTGAAAAGAAAAAATACAAAGAAACAGACATAAGGAAAAAAACGATTTTTTTCATGATCTTCAAAATTTTACCTGTTATGAATGATGAAATAGATAAGACATCAAAATTATACGATATTTTATAAAACAACCCCTATACCCGGAAAAAAATAACCGCCGGCCGGAAAGTAATTATTTATGTCCTGATATGAAATCCGGGGCTTTTTGGTACTACATTTGTAAAATGTTTTACGGTCATAAAAAAGCAGTCTGATGGATACATGGTGGTTTTCGTATGTCATTTTGCCCCTGCTGATCTTTGTCGCGAGGATCACGGATGTGACCCTCGGCACGATGCGTATTATTCTGATATCCAAAGGAAAGAAAAATATCGTACCGGTACTGGCTTTTTTTGAGATATTGATCTGGGTGCTGGCCATCAGCAGGATCTTTCAGAACCTCACCAACCCGGTATGTTATATTGCCTATGCTGCCGGCTTTGCCACGGGTACCTATGTGGGCATGCTGGTGGAGGAGAAGCTGGCGCTGGGAACGCAACTGGTACGTATCATCACCCAGAAAGATGCAGGGGGTCTGATCCGGAGCCTGCGGGAGAACGGCTATGGCGTTACCTCGGTGGATGCCACGGGGACGCAGGGGCCGGTGCATATTATCTATTCTGTTACGGAACGAAAAAACATGCCGGAGCTGACGGACCTGATACACCGCTTCAACCCGAATGCCTTCTATTCCGTGGAAGATATCCGTTATGTGGAAAAAGGCATCTTCCCGCATCCCGTCCCTTCGATAGCCAAACCCCGCCTCTTCCGGAGAGGAAGAAAAGGAAAGTGACTGTTCTGAGGAAAAAGTTTCTGTTGTTCCACAATCGAGTTTCCCGTCCGAACGCCCGCCCGGCTGACGCCAGCCGGACGAGGATGTTCATTCTGGCGGGCGAGATTTAAATTAGGTGCTGGGTGCTGGGTACTGGTGCTCCACTTTCGGCACCCTTCGATATGATTGCCAGGCAATCACTCAGGGTCCGCCTACGGTGGA
>CAZYPI010000275.1:0-3694 GCA_964649335.1 uncultured Rikenellaceae bacterium
GATGCCCTATACCGGAGCGGCGGATATTTACGGACACGGTACTTTATGGCATTTTGTAAACAACATCCCCCGTATATTCGGGGTTCCTTTGGCTTTTCTGTGGGTTTTGGGCATCTATGCCCTGATTCGCAGTTGGAGGCAACGGGAAAAGCATGAACAGGCTTTGTGGGAAACCTGGTTTGTCGTGCTTCCCTTTCTGGCCTATTTTGCCGCCCACAGCTATGTGTGGTGGAAAGGCCTGGGCGGGTCGCTCGGACTGATCCGGGTGATGGCCGGTGTGGTCCCATTGGTTGCGGTTACGGCGATGAGGGGATATGATTTTGTCAGCCGTCAGATACCTGAAGGGAACAGCCGGAGAGTGTTGCTTCCGGCCATTACCCTGGTTGCTTTCCTGATTCCACCGCTGCATTACCATAAAGTGCCTCTCCGGGAAGATGAAATGCAAAAACTCCTTTCCCGGGCGGCGGCATGGGTGAGGCACTCCCCTTATTCCGGCCATCCGGTTTATTATTATGATCTTTATTTCCAGTTCAGGCTGGGACTGGACCCTTATGACCCTGATCAATGCCGGGAAAAAGTCCCCGATCCGAAGCACCCGGCCAAAGAGGTGCCTCCCGGCAGCATCGTCCAGTGGGACTCCCACTACGGCCCTAACGAAGGCCGGCTGCCCCTGGAAAGACTGCTGGACAATCCTGCATATTCCCTTTTGAAAACCTTCTCACCGGAGCATTCTTTCAAGGTGATCGGCGGGTATGATTATGCCGTGTACCTTTTTCTGAGGAATCAGGATAAACACGGGAATGCAGAAGAATAACGATAGATATATTTAGCATATGCTGAAATACAGATATATAAAGCGGATTTCCTTGACTTCCGGGGTGATATATCTTATTATTTTGCTGGTATTATTTCAGGGAATCCGGCTCAAGAGGTATATGCGCAATGAGGTCATCAATCATGATGTAGTGAGTTATTATGCTTATTTGCCTGCAGCCGTTATTTATCATGATCTTTCTTTTTCCTTTGTCCCGGAACTTCCTCCGGATTTCACGGGGAGGATATGGACACTCACCTCTCCCAATGGCAGGCAGACGCTGAAAATGCCGTTGGGTGTTTCCCTGTTGTTGCTGCCCTTTTTTCTGATAGCTCATGTCATAGCGCTGGTAT
This sequence comes from uncultured Rikenellaceae bacterium, assembly GCA_964649335.1. Taxonomy (GTDB): domain Bacteria; phylum Bacteroidota; class Bacteroidia; order Bacteroidales; family VadinHA17; genus DRPN01. The sequence goes on from CAZYPI010000275.1 coordinate 1,168, forward strand.
TTGGGTTTCCGGCAGACGGATACAGTCCCGTTTATCAGTTTTTTATCCTGGTGGCTGCTGTATTTTATCTTACGGGAGGGTTGCTGTATTTAAGAAAAACGCTGCGCTTGTGGTTCAGCGAGATCGTTATTTCCATAACATTGGTACTGACCGTCCTGGCTACCAACCTGATGTATTATACCTCCGTGGAACCGGGGATGTCACATATCTATGGCTTTTTCCTGTTTTCCGGTTTTCTGTGGCACACCCTTCGGTGGTTTGATACGGCGGATTGTAAGCAAGCGGTTATATTGGGGTTGTTCGCGGGACTGATACTGGTCGTACGTCCTTCCGACGTAGTTGTTTTCCTGGTTCCTGTATTATACGGTATAATTAAATATCGAAATAAATGGGGCCGCTTCCTGTGGGAAAACCGCAATAAGCTGTTGATGATGACCGGGATGATGCTTATACCCGTTTTGTTACAGTTGTTTTTCTGGAAATACTCCACCGGCCGGTGGATCTTTTATTCTTACGGAGAGGAACATTTTTATTTCAATCATCCGCATATTTTGCAGGGGTTGTTCAGCTACCGGAAAGGATGGTTGGTTTATACGCCGGTGATGTTTTTTGCACTGGCAGGATTTATTTTTTTATATAAAAAGAGCACGCAGCTGTTCTGGCCGGTGCTGATTTATTTTTTACTGAACCTGTATGTGGTATTCAGTTGGTGGTGCTGGTGGTACGGGGGCAGCTACGGAGCCCGTTCCCTGATCGAGACTTACGCCTTGCTGGCATTGCCCCTGGCGGCTTTTGTTGAAAGGGTTGCCGGAAGTAAAACCTTTATTCACATTCCTGTGTATCTTGTGTTTCTGTTTTTCATTTATCTGAATATGTTCCAGATGCGGCAATACCGTATTACTCTGCTACATTGGGACAGCACCTCAAAACAACTGTACTGGAAAGTATTTCTCCGTAACCGATGGCCTGACAATTACAAAAAATTGCTGGATCCACCGGATTATAAGATTGCTTTGCAAAAGGGAAAATAATCCTGAAATGTATTGTTATTTCAGTTCCAATATTTGACAGGATGACTGATTTGTTATTCCCGGTTTACTCCGTTAGCGTGTGAGCCCGGGCAGGGATCGTTGAAAAATAAAGCTGCAGTAATCCTTCATGATTTACGGGATTCTCGAAAATCAATGTTTTCCTGACGCTTATATTCTTGTAGTTTGCAAGCAATTTATCAACGGTTTTTTTATAAAGCTCCTCACGGTTTTTCTCCAGGTACAGATAGACCGGTCTTCCCGAGGTGATGATACTTGCCGGATTAAATGGGTTACCCCAGTATCTCAGGGTATTATCCCAGGTAAAATACATAAAACGGCGGGGATAGAGTTTATCCAGTATTTTACGGTGATCCGGCCATTGTCTTCCCCCCACAGCAAAACTATACATAATGGAATATTCATGAAAAGGACAGCCATAATCCTGACTTACAATAATGAAATAACCATCAGGATCCAGTGTGCGGGTATAGGCACGAGTAAGTATTCTGGCATTCATTTGTTGTGAGACTGAGTTAGAAACAACCCTCATGTAAGGAATGGTATGTACGATCTTCAAAGAAAGAATGAAAACAATCAGGGCTGTCAGCACAATGCCGATCCACTTTTGTTTGAAAAATACTCCGGTAATTTCTTTATCAAGGATCAGAAGAAACGGGAAGAACAGGAGGGCCGGAAGGAAATATCTTACGGCAAATTGTTTGCTTATGATAAATGTACATCCAATTAATACGAATGTAATTCCTGCGCCCACAAGGAGATGTTTTGATTTTTGATGTTTTGTAACAATAAGAGCCAGAATCAGTATCAGCAGGATTGCTGCCGAGAAATAAAAAAGGCGTTGATCCGCAACTATTTTGCTGAGATTATCTGAAAATACGGATAGATCAATAATATTTTTATTCCCTCCCTCATAAGCCCCGCTGTGAATAAATATTCCTTTCATCCAGTTTTTAAAGTGTGAAAACTGGACGGCTACCTGGGGCGAAAGCACAAAGAAAAAAATCAGAGTAGCTAATAAAAACCTGAGTTTTTCTTTATATTTAGGAATTAAAAAGAGAGGCAGAACGATAAAAGGTATAAAAGTCATTTTCAATGATAACCCGAAAGCGACAGCAAAAGCATACAAGTAAACGGATCGTTTCGGGGAATTTCCCTGATCATACAATTCACGCATAAGTTGAACCTGTAATAGATAAACAGGTATTATAAACAGTAACTCGGGATATATTCTTCCTGAAATATCGTACCATACGTGGATGATTAACGGTGCCGTTTGAATTGCCAGGGCATAAGATAAATTGTGTGTGATGCGGTAAATTGTTTTGCCGGCCCACAGCATCATGACTGAAATAATAACGGTGAATACCAGATTGCTGACAGACAGGTATAAATCGGAATGGACCATGGCATCCTCAAAAAATGACATATTATGACCACGAAAAAAATAAACCGCTCTGAAAATAACCGCCAGTAAT
>CAZYPI010000276.1:0-3688 GCA_964649335.1 uncultured Rikenellaceae bacterium
AAAAAATGATTATCTTGTTGCAGCGATACACGACGGAAAACAATGCACTGAGAGAAGAGCTGAAAAAAAAGGATGAAGAGATCAAAAAAAACAAAATGGAACTGAAAGACCTGGAGACAAAATATGAAACTTTGAAACTGGCCAAATCGATCTCGGGCGCCGGCCCGGGAAATGAGGGGGCCAGGGACAAAATAAACCTGATTATACGGGATCTGGACAGGTGTATAGGCCTGTTGAACCGTTAAAGAGAGTGTTGAGATTGAGTTATGGAAGAGAAATTTACAATAAGGGTAAATGTTGCTGACAGATATTATCCGCTGAAGATTGACCGGTTGGATGAGGAGAAGATCCGCAGGGCTGCCAGAATGATCAACGAGAAAGTGTTGCAGTACAAGCAACGCTATGCCGATAAAGATTCACAGGACTTTCTGGCGATGGCGGCACTGCAGTTTGTGGTAAAACTGATTGATTGCGAAAAAAACACCGATATGTCTCCTCTCCTGAATGATATTCAGGAACTGAACAGGGAGCTGGAAGAATATCTGAACAGGTAATATACGTTCTTTTACATATTTAAAAAATTAAGTTAGCCCGCTTAATTTCTATAACTCTGCTGAAAACTCAACACTACTGTTATTGGAGCCACGCTCGTAAACTGTACGACAGGCCTCAACCCGGGCAACCGGGTCCTTCTCCGGAAGGCAGTGGAAGCCGGAATGTTTATGGCAGCTCCACCCATGTCGAATTGGGGTTTTACCGGAATTATAGAAATTGGCGGGCTTTTTTTTGTTGAAAATATTAAAAATTAAATACTATGTTACTGACACAAATATCTTTGTTGTTATTTGAGGGGGCTACTGTGGTTGCTTTCCTGGCAGGCGTGGGGATCGCTTATCTCTTCTTCACCAAAGCGCTGAAAAGCAAACAGAATAAGATCCTCTCGGAAGCCAGAACGGAGGCCGAAGTGATCAAAAAAGACAAGATCCTGCAGGCCAAGGAGAAGTTCCTGCAACTGAAAGCGGAACATGAAAAATATATTAACGAAAGAAACAACAAGCTGGCACAGGCGGAACAGCGCTTCAAGCAGAAAGAATCCGTTCTCAACCAGAAGATCGAAGAGAACCAGCGTAAAGAAAAAGAGCTGGAGGTGATACGTACCAACATCACCAACCAGTTGCACCTGGTAGAGAAAAAGAATGAAGAACTGGCCCGGCTGCACAAGAACCAGGTAGAACAGCTGGAAACCATCTCCGGTCTCTCGGCCGATGAGGCCAAAGCTCAGCTGATTTCTTCGCTGAAAGACGAAGCCAAAACGGAGGCCATGTCTTATATCAACGAGATCGTGGATGAGGCCAAGATGACGGCCAACAAGGAGGCCAAACGCATTGTGGTGCAGACAATCCAGCGTGTAGCGTCCGAAGCCACCATAGAAAATGCTGTGACGGTATTCAATATCGAGTCGGATGAGATCAAAGGCCGTATCATCGGGCGCGAAGGGCGTAATATACGTGCGCTGGAGGCCGCCACCGGTGTGGAGATCATCGTGGATGACACCCCCGAGGCGATCCTGCTTTCCTGTTTCGACCCGGTACGGCGCGAGATAGCCCGTCTGGCACTGCACCAACTGGTCACCGACGGCAGGATCCACCCGGCCCGTATCGAAGAGGTGGTGGAGAAAACCTCCCGGCAGATCGAAGAAGAGATCATTGAGGTGGGCAAGAGAACGGCCATCGACCTGGGTATCCACGGACTGCATCCCGAGCTGGTGCGCCTGGTGGGCAAGATGAAATACCGCTCGTCCTACGGCCAGAACCTGCTGCAGCACTCCCGCGAAGTGGCCAACCTGAGCGCTATCATGGCCTCCGAGCTGGGCCTGAACCCAAAACTGGCCAAACGTGCCGGATTGCTGCATGACATCGGCAAGGTGCCGGATGACGAACCGGAGCTGCCCCACGCCATCCTGGGCATGAAACTGGCCGAGAAATACAAGGAGAAAGCCGAGGTATGCAACGCCATAGGTGCCCATCACGACGAAGTGGAGATGACCTCCCTGCTGGCACCCATCGTCCAGGTGTGTGACGCGATTTCCGGCGCCCGCCCCGGCGCCCGCCGCGAAGTGGTCGAATCCTATATCAAAAGACTCAAAGACCTCGAAGAACTGGCCCTCGAATATCCCGGCGTTACCAAGACCTATGCTATCCAGGCCGGCCGGGAGCTGAGGGTCATTGTAGGCGCCGACCAGGTGTCCGACCAGGATGCCGAAAAACTTTCCTATAATATTGCCCGTAAAATACAGGACGAAATGACCTACCCGGGACAGGTCAAGATCACGGTGATCCGTGAAACAAGAGCCATAAACTATGCAAAATAGAGGTTTTGCACTTTTCAGACTTTTTACAACATCCCTAAAAAACAGGTTATGTTAAAAGTTGTCAATCTGGTAGGTGCAAGGCCCCAGATCATCAAAGCATCCGCTATCAGCAGGGCCATCGCCGGCCCTTTTGCAGGAAAGATCAAAGAGGTGGTGGTCCATACCGGACAACATTATGACCACAAACTGTCGGACGTGTTTTTTGAAGAACTGAAGATCCCTCAGCCGGATATCAACCTGCATACTGGCTCGGGATCACACGGCATGCAGACAGGGACCATGATCATCCGTACGGAAGAAATGTTGCGTAAGGTAAAACCCGATGTGGTAATCCTCTACGGCGATACCAATTCCACCCTGGCAGGCAGCATTGCTGCAGCGAAAATGCATATCCCCGTGGTGCATATCGAAGCCGGCATGCGCAGTTTCAACAAGAACATGCCGGAGGAGATCAACAGGATCATGTGTGACCATGTGTCCACACTGCTTTTTTCCCCGACGATCACGGGTTTCAAAAACCTGATCCGCGAAGGCTTTACCCCGGAAAATACCCCGCCTTATCATATCAACAACCCCAAGATCTACCATTCGGGCGATATTATGTATGACAACTCTCTTTTCTTCGGACAACTGGCGGAGAAAAAAGAAGATTTCCTAAAGAAGCTGGGAGTCGGGAAGAACGCTTTTGTGCTGGTTACCATACACCGCGACCATAATACGGACAACGCTGACAGGCTGTCGTCCATCTTTGAAGCCCTGATAGAGATCGGGGAGAAATATAAGGTGCCCCTGGTGCTGCCGTTGCATCCGCGGGCCGTAAAATCACTTGCCTCCCTGAACGGCCCACTGGCCGCAGAAATAGAGAACAATCCCCTGATGAAAGTGATCGCGCCCGTCTCTTTTCTTGAAATGACCCTGCTGGAAAAAACCGCCGGCATCATCATGACCGACTCGGGGGGCGTGCAGAAAGAATCCCACTTCTTCAGAAAAGCATGCCTGGTGTTCCGGCCCGAAACCGAATGGGTGGAACTTGTGAACAACGGCACGGCTCTGCTGGTGGATGCCGACAGGGAAAAAATACTGAAAGGATTTGAAAAATACTGGTCGAAAAAAGGCCTGAAATTCCCGGAGTTTTACGGAGATGGCCATACGGCCGAGTTCATTTGCAGGGAAATCCTGGAAAACCTGACTATAAAAGATTGACCATGACCGGAATCAAAAAAAAGAAGTAACCATTTAGCTGGGGTTTGAATAAAAAAAACATTCTTATGACAAATTTGTTTGTTAATAAAGTTCTTTCGGTATCCCTCCCCAACC
>CAZYPI010000277.1:0-3613 GCA_964649335.1 uncultured Rikenellaceae bacterium
ATTGTGTCTTAAAGGTATTCAGCAGATCTATTTTTCCGTTGATAAAACTTCTTCCGATGTTGTTTATTTCATAACCGGTACCGTATCCCACAGGTTGACCGGCATTGAGATCATACGGGATATTGAAGCTGATCTTGTGTCCCAGCCCCATGAGGTTGTTGTCAAAAACGGAAATGCGTCCTTTGCTGGGGCTGTAATAGCGGAAATCTGCCCCGACAAAAAAAACATCCTTGGTGATCACGGCAACATCCACCTGGTTATCACCTACCGGAAACAGCAGGAAATGGGCATCACGGATATAGGGTAAATGTCTGATGTATCGCTCGTTATCAGCCAGTATGTCCGGGTTGACAATGTCTCCCTCCCTGAAAAAAAGATTGTGCCTGATGGTTTTGGTCCTGGTGGTCTTATGGAGTTTGTTCAGGAAACGTTCCGTTCCGCTTTCCGGAATAACCACGGTGTCCTTCATGATCGGACTGAAAGGATCGATCTCAAAAAAACGGATGGACCGGATGGTCCTGCCGGCATACACCCTGTATTCCTGGGTGCTGTTCCTCTCTTTCTGCGGATTTCTTGCGATGTTGCGATTCGGAATGAAGAACAGCCGGTATAATTTGTATTTCCACTTGCTGTTTTTTGCCCTGCTTTGCAGGGTGTCATAAAACTTTTTCGTCTTGATATAATTCTCTCCGGGCCTGATCACAGCTATATCATCCGGAAGGATCAGTATGGTGTCCTTTTCGAAGAAAATGATGGAGTCGTTAAAGATCAGCGACTCTCCTTTTTTAATGTACAAAGTGTCGGTGGAGGTAAAAGATGAGAAGACAACTCCGGCATGAATCAGGAACAGAAAGAGCAGCAGCAGATATTTACCGGAATATTTTCTATCATCCATCATAAGCTTTATCCTGAGGGATATTATTCTTCAAGCACATCGTCGGCATTGAACTGGAAGCCGAGTCGTTTGCCCGTTTGTTGCAACGAACGCATGATCTTCGCCGTCATTTGCTCCACGTTCGTGATCTTGACATTGTCGTAAGGGGGCACCAGCAGATCAAACTGCATGGCATAGAGGATCGATTTCTCGATGATTTTTTTCATATTCTCCCTGCTGACAACCAGACTTCCGAACTTTTTGTAGTGAAAACCCATCTGCCTTTTGCCTTCCACAAAGTAATGATTGTTCCGGTTGATGAAAATGCGGGCGACCAGATAACCCAGATCATTCACCCGTTTATATCTGAAAGAATCGGACAGGAAATTGTAAATATTGATGATCCCGCAATAGGAATTCAGCGGGTCGTCTTTGACATAGGGGATTTCCCATATCTTGTGCTCCCTGTTGAACTCAAAGATGTTGGTGTGCATGCTGCAGACCAGGATGTCACCCGAGACCCTGATCTGGGCGGCAAATTTCCCGAAGTCCTTGAATTCTGTGTGCAGGCGAGGATCATCCGGCGGGATTTCCCGGTTAATGCCGGCGGAAAGTTCCCGGATGGCTTCTTTCAACAGGTGAAAACCTTCCACGGTCAGGTCATAGACATGCTGTTTGAGGGCTGCCTTGGTCGTCAGGTATTCTACGATCTCCTTCTGGCTGTTGTTTTTTCCCACGTTTATATAGTTTTGGAATAAGAAACCCAAAAAAAAGAAATATAAAAATAAATTCTTTTTTCACCATTACCTAAATTAAGGCGGGAAATATTTTAAGCACCCAGCACCCGGCACCCGGCACCCAGTACCCTAATACGCTCTTGCAAAAACCACCCTCCTCGCGGAAGGTCTGCCTGTGACCATGCATTTCCCTGCTTCTGCGGGTTCATCGACGGGAATGATACGGATGGTGGCTTTGGTTTCTTCCTTGATTTTCAGTTCTGTTTCCGTTGTGCCGTCCCAGTGGGCCAGGATAAATCCCCCTTTTTCTTCGAGGACTTTTTTAAACTCGTCGTAGGTGTCTACGCGGGTGATATGACTGTTTCTGAAAGCCAGCGCTTTGTTATATATATGTTGCTGGATATCGTCCAGCAGGGCCGGTATTTTCCCGGCCAGCCCTTCCAGAGAATAACTGTTTTTCTCCAGGGTGTCTCGCCGGGCCACCTCTGCCGTGCCGTTGGCCAGGTCACGCGGGCCGACGGCAATCCGGACAGGGACCCCTTTCACCTCGTATTCTGCGAATTTCCAGCCGGGTTTGTGGGTGTCGCGGTCGTCATACCGGGCAGAGATACCCTGTTCCTTCAGTTCTTCAAGCAGTGTTCCGGCGACCCTGCTTATCCGGTCCAGTTCTTCTTTATTTTTATAGATAGGTACGATAATCACCTGTAGCGGGGCAAGTTTTGGCGGTAATATCAGACCGTTATCGTCCGAGTGTGCCATGATCAGGGCCCCCATGAGGCGGGTGGATACTCCCCAGGAGGTGGCCCAGACATATTCCAGTTTGCCGGATTTGTCCAGGAACTTGACGTCGAAAGCTTTGGCAAAGTTCTGACCGAGGAAATGAGATGTCCCGGCCTGCAGGGCTTTGCCGTCCTGCATCAGGGCTTCGATGGCATAGGTCTCCAGGGCTCCTGCAAAACGCTCATTCTCCGATTTTACCCCTTTTAGCACCGGCAAGGCCATATACTCCTCGGCAAACGTGGTATACAGATCAATGATCTTCAGGGTTTCTTCTACCGCTTCCTCCCGCGTGGCATGGGCCGTATGCCCTTCCTGCCAAAGAAACTCGGCCGTACGCAGAAATAAACGCGTGCGCATCTCCCACCGCACCACATTGGCCCACTGGTTGATCAGCAGGGGCAGATCCCGGTACGACTGGATCCATCCCTTGTACGTGTTCCAGATAATGGTCTCGGAAGTGGGACGGACGACCAACTCTTCTTCCAGTTTGGCATCTTCATCCACGATCACCCCTTTGCCGTCCGGATCGTTTTTCAACCGGTAGTGAGTGACCACCGCACATTCTTTGGCAAACCCCTCCACATGCGAGGCCTCCCTGCTGAAAAAGGATTTCGGAATGAATAACGGGAAATAAGCGTTGGAATGTCCCGTCTCCTTGAACATCTTATCCAGCTGTGCCTGGATCTTTTCCCAGATCGCATAACCGTGAGGCTTGATGACCATGCAGCCTCTTACGGCCGAATTCTCGGCCAGATCAGCCTTGATTACCAGGTTGTTATACCATTGTGAGTAGTCTTCTTTGCGGGGGGTTATCTCTTTTGCCATGATTTTTTGGTATGGTATTTGAATTATGTTGTTTGAGAACTGCAAAGAAAAAAATTCTCAACGACAAATAAAAACAAAGGAGGTGGTTATGAAAACAAATCTTACATATAAAAATTTAATGATAGCAATATCATTGGCTTTGTTACCCTCTGTATCCTCATTTGCTTATGTGCCGGTGGTCTCATACACTGCCCGGATCCGGCATTTTTACCATCCGGCCACGGTCATAAATTATTATCACTACCCACCTGTATTTACAGATACATACTGGTACGGTTACGATTACGATTACGATGTTTATGACCCTTTCTACACGGCGGAAGGTTATTACTCGGATTACTCCGGTTTTACATTCGGTATTTCCTGGGGATTGCCGGCGTATTTTTCGGTCTGGTAT
>CAZYPI010000278.1:0-3608 GCA_964649335.1 uncultured Rikenellaceae bacterium
GAGCCATGTATCTTGAAACAGGCGAGTCCTGTGTGCCGGTTCACCTGACGGTACCTCCCGAACATATGGAGAAATTCAAAAAAAGAATGGAAGAGGTACGCGCTTATTTCGAAGAAAAGTTCGGGGTGCACTACCGGGTGTCCTGGTCTGTGCAGAAACCTTCTACCGACACCATAGCCGTGACCCCGGACAACCGGCCTTTCCGTTTGCCGGACGGCAGGATACTTTTCCGCCCGGGCGGTCATGGGGCGCTGATAGAAAACCTGAACGACCTGGAAGAGGATATCGTATTTATCAAAAACATTGACAATGTGGTCCCCGATCGCCTGAAAGGTGATACGGTGCGTTACAAGAAGATACTCGGCGGACTGCTGACGGGCCTGGTGGAAACCATTCACAACTGGCTGGAGAAAATGGATACAACCACCCTGTCTGCCGATGAGACAGCCTCACTGGCCGATTTTATCACCCGCAAGCTATGGACAAACCTGCCGGCAGGGTTTGACGGAATGGATATATCCCGGAAACAAAAAGTGCTCTATGATATCTTACACCGGCCGGTGAGGGTCTGCGGAATGGTCCGCAATGAAGGAGAACCGGGCGGTGGGCCTTTCTGGGTGGCCGGCAGCGACGGAACCCTCTCGCTGCAGATCGTGGAGAGTGCCCAGATCGACCTGAAAGACCCGGAGAAGAAAGATATCGTTAGCCGTGCCACCCATTTCAATCCGGTGGATATTGTCTGCTCACTGAAAGACCACAGGGGCAGGAAATACGACCTGAGAAAGTTTACGGACCCGGAGACCTATTTCATCTCTACAAAATCTTTTGACGGAAAAGAGCTGAAAGCCCTTGAACTGCCGGGCCTCTGGAACGGCTCCATGGCGCACTGGACCACCCTGTTTGTCGAAGTGCCCCCTTCCACATTCAATCCCGTGAAGACGGTGAATGACCTGTTGCGCCCGGAACATTTGGAAGGATGAATGTTGAAGGATGAATGTTGAACGAAAATATTTGCGCCGATCATCAATCAACGATCAACGGTTATCGTTCCTCAGAGCCAGTCTTTGCGCTTGAAGAACCACAGGATGACTACGGAGGTGGCCAGCATGGCGATCAGAGCCAGTGGATAACCGAAAGGCCAGGATAACTCGGGCATGTGCCTGAAGTTCATACCGTAGATGGCGGCAATGAGGGTGGGCGGAGCAAAGATAACCGTGACCACCGTGAAGATCTTGATGATCTTGTTCTGCTCAAAGTCCACCAGACCCAGGAAGGTGTTCTGCAGAAACTCCAGCCGCTCAAAACTGAATTGCGTATGGTCGAGAAGCGAGCCGATGTCTTTCAGCATAATGCGTATAAACTCGTAACTCTCTTCAGGGAAAAAATCGCTTTTCAGCATCGCTGAGAAAACCCTCTGTTTGTCGACAATATTCTCATGAATCATCATCGTGGTTTCCTGCAGTTTGCCGATGTTGATGAGCACCTCCTCATCGAGGTCCCGTTCCAGGTTTACTTCTTTGCTCAACCGCGAAATCTCCCGGGTGATGGCCTCCAGATAGTCGGCGTCCAGGTCAATACGCGAGTCGAACAGGGCCAGAATGATCTGATAGGCGTTGGTGATCACCTTATTGCGGTTCTTGATGCGCCGGATGGTGTCGCCGAAAGTCTGCAGCTTGGCGCTCCGGAAAGAGATCAAAACATTGTTCTTCAGGATCAGGGATACGGGATGGGTGCTGTAGGTGCCGTCCTCCCTCACCATAAAATTGGAGTTGATGATGATCTGATTTTCCGTCTCCGAGAATTTGGAACTGCTCTCTATCTCTTCTATCTCCTCTCGGCTCTGCAGCTTGATGCTGAATAGCCCCTCGGCATATTTACGCTCTTCGGGATCAGGATGCAACAGGTCCAGCCAGATAAGATCCTCGATCTGAAAACCCTTCCGAATCTCATCAAATCCTTTCACATAACCCCGTGACCTGAAAAAAGCATATACCATAACCCCGTGCCTTTGACGACAAAAGTAAAATAATTTTTAAAAATGAACCCACTTTTATCTTTTTCCTTGATTATGGTGAGAAACTTTCTCATGTATTATTGTAAGGCCAGGAAGGTATGCATGTGTATAATTTCCTTTTTTCTTCGCGTCTGACATCCGGGATGCTGTGAAAGGAAGAGTGCTGATAATTTTTGTAGGAAGCTTTGAAGATTATCTGGCTGCCACGTGAAAATTATCAAAAGAGGTCTTGCCGTCGGCTTTTACCCATAGCCCTGTGCCGCCTGCATTTTTGAAGGTATCATCTTTGGCCTCGAGCAGTTTTTTCCCGTTGAGATAACCTCTGAAAACATCCCCGTCCACGGTGATCTTCAGTTCAAACCACCGGTGGGCGGGGATGGCGATCCTGGCGCTGGCCAGCATGGTGCGTGAGCCGTTCTTAACGTAATAGATCCTGAAATTATTTTCCAGAGGATTATAGCGGCTGATGTAATAGTTGTCCTTGTCTTTGGCGCGCCAGATCACCCCGCCGCCCTGGTCCTCCAGGCCTTCGTTGGCCCGGACCATCACACTGATCTCACCGTTGAGAAAGAGAAATTGAGGATCCCAGCACAGGTTGAAGGTGCTGCCCGAAGTGTGATTGGTACTGGTTAGTGACAAGACCTTTTTACCGGAAGGAGTTGCCGGGTCTTCCACCACCTGCCAGGTGGCCAGCGGGCCGCGCTGCATGGTGGCCTCCACCTTCCAGCCTGCCGGAATTTTTCCTGCAGGTACCTGCTCAAAGTTCAGGTCAAGATTTCTGGGATGTTGCTGCCTCCCCGTGCCGGGAAGCATCATGGCGGTCATGATGAAAAAAGTAACCGAAACCATCAGACCGGAAAAATACATTTTCGTTTTCATGATCATTGCATTTATAAGGTTAAGGAACTGGTATATGAATGGTGAATGTGTTTCCTTTATCGCGGCCGGTGGTCAGGGTGATACGCCCTCCCTGTATCTCAATGGCCCACCGGGCTATGGACAACCCCAGACCGGTGCCCCCGAGTTCCCTGGCACGGCTCTTGTCCAACCGGTAAAAACGCTCGAAGATCTTTTCGTGCAAGGCTTCGGGGATGGGGTCTCCCGGGTCGGTGACACGGACCCGTACTTCCCTCTCTTCTATTTCAAGAGCCACCGTGATCGTGCTGTTTGGCGGGGAGTATTTGATGGCATTGTCCAGCAGGTTCAGCAGGGCCTGCCGGAACAGGGTCTTATCCAGGGCAATCATGACGGACTTTTCCTGCTTGAAGAGGATGGTTTGCTTTTTTTCTTCGGCCAGTGGCAGGATGATCTCGATAGCCTGTGAGGTGAATCTAGTGATGTCCGTCTCCTCCCTGTTCAGCACGAACTGGCCGGAATCGGCCCGCGACAGTATCAACAGACTGTTCACCAGGTTGGTCAGGCGGTTGTTCTCCTCCAGGATGCTGCCGATGATCTCATGGTAGGTGCCGGTGTCGTGGGATTTCTGCAATGCCACCTCTCCCATGCTGCGGATGGCTGTCAGAGGCGTGCGCAGTTCATGGGCCGCATCATAGGTGAACTGTTGCAGACGATCGAAAGACTCCCGGAGACGCTC
>CAZYPI010000279.1:0-3579 GCA_964649335.1 uncultured Rikenellaceae bacterium
TTCATCCCTGCCAGAAAAATAACGTTTTTAACTTTTGGAAGACTTTCCAGAAAGGTTCTGTCCAGCAAATCTCCCCGAAGGGTTTCTATACCGTTCTTTTCCAGAAATTCCTGTTCTGCCGGTTTGCTGAAACGGGATACGCCTATAATCCTCCGGGGCGTTCCGGCCGCTTCCGAAGCCCGCCGGGCCATAAGTGCCATGGTAGGCCCCATCTTGCCGCCCACCCCCAGGAACATAAAATCCCCGTCCGTCCGTTTCATCATCTCCACCAGCGCTTCCGAAGGCCGCGAAAGCAGTTCGGTCAGTTCCTCCGTACCGGAGATCTTTTCCGGGTAAAATTTCATGTATTTGTTTTTAAATGTGTGTTCAATATATTTAATATCCCTTAAGTCTCTTTTGCTCCCAAACGCCACCCAAATCTTCATAAAATTATGATAAAACATAATAATGTAATAATATTTTTTGTTAATTTCCATCATAAAAGATCTAATCACGCGGTTATACCAAAAAGAAAATACAGAAAGCTACTTTTAATAATGTGAGTCAAAAAGTGCGATGATAAAAAAAATAACGGTCACTATAAGGAACATGACTGCCCGGGACATTCCCGAGGCCATGAACTTAAAAGCAAAAGAGGGCTGGAATCAAACAGCCCGCGACTGGGAGTTACTTATTGCCGACCCCAAAAATATATGTATAGCCGCCGAAACCGGCAACAAAATAATCGGTACGGCAGCCGCCTTCAATTATGATCATTATCTCGCCTGGATCAGCATGGTTATTGTGGATTCTGCCTTCAGGGGACTGGGAGTGGGAATGAAAATGTTACATCATCTGATAAAAAAATTGTCGGGTTGTAAGGCCATTAAGCTGGATGCCACTCCCGCCGGTAAAAAAATCTACGAAAAAATCGGTTTTTGTGGAGAATATAAAATATACCGCTGGATACATCCGGGCATAAATCATCAGGACTTCCCCAACGACAAAATCCCTCTTTTTGGGGCTAAAAAAAAGGATATTCCGGAAATTACAGCTTTCGACCGGCAGATTTTCGGAGTAAACAGAAGAAAGTTAATTTCTTATTTTTTGAATAATTATCCCGGCCCGGCCCTGTTGTCAAAAAAGAACCACCGGATAACGGGATATGCTCTGGGCAGGCCCGGAAGCAACTATTTTCAATTGGGTCCGGTATGTGCCCTGACCTTCCCGGAAGCAAAAGCCTTGATCAGCCAGTCCCTCGAAAATATCCGGAACAGGCCGGTAGTGATAGACGTTCCGGAACACCAGACCCGGTTACAGGACTGGCTGGAATCATTGGGATTCAACTCACAACGTTTTTTTATCAGAATGTATTATAAGACAAATCCTTTCCCCGGAGAGATTCATAATCAGTTTGCCATCGGCGGGCCCGAATACGGCTGATTGGTGCGTGTCCTTAGCCAAACAGGAACTTTTTCATCAGACATATCATTTTCCGATAGGTGCAAAACCCGCAAAAGGGATAACAGATAAAAAATATTTTTATGAAAAAACACATTAGCGGATTGGAGTTATTGGCATTACTGGCCGGTATTTTCATTTTTTCTTCCTGCAACCTGGGGCATAAAAGAACAATAGAAATATCTTACCGGATGAAAAATGTTACGCAATACAAGCCTTCCTATCAACTGGCTGTCTGGCTGGAAAAACCGGACAGCTCTTTTTTCAAAACGCTGTTTGTCAGCGATTACCTTGCCTACGGCGGATATCTCGTCGCCGGCATTTGCGATACCTGGTCGCAAAAAGCCGACTGGGACAAGGTGTCAAAAGAGGAATTTGATGCCGTCTCCGGGGCTACTCCCAAACCCGGGAAAGTACACCTGAAACTGGAAAGCCGAAAGGATCAAATCCCCGACGGTGAATATATTCTCTGCCTGCAGGTACATTTAAAAAATATCAACGAATTATATACAGGGAAAGTGGTTTTTTCCGGAAAAAAATGTCATACACACCTTACTCCCGATAAACGCCTGAAGCCGTCAGAGAAAATCATCATCTCCGGCATTGAAATCCTTTGTAAATGATACCTGATCAGGCACCATTGAAATATTATATTTTCACATATTTCACCTCTTCCCACTTTCCGCTCTCCACCGATTTTTCCAGGGCCTCCAGCACCGATACTCCGTTGAGGATGCTTTGATAGCTGCGGGGCAGTTCGCCGGTGCGAAACATCTTCACCATATCGGCATAGTTCCGGGGCGGATCGGGTTCGGGCACCCTGGAAACCAGTTTTTTCACGCCATCTTTTACAGTCACGTATGTACTCCAGCCATAATGTTCACGTGTAAAAACCAGCGTTGCCAGCAGTCCGTTGTCATAAGCTATGCTGGCGGTCCAGTTTTCTCCGTTCTGCGTCATCCGCACTTCGCGGATATCCTCCCCGAACATAAACATCAGGGGTTGCACGGTATGCACCCCATAAAAGAAAATTCCACCATACCGATTATGCATCCCGGCATGGTTGACTCCATACCGCACCACCTGCTCAATATCTTTCATCTCTTTCACCTGGTCCCGGATATCAAAAGTGGCATTGCTCTGGGCAATACTGCTGTAGGAGGAAACAGGAACTCCTTTTGCCCTGGCTTTATCCAGAAATTCTTTTCCTTCCTCCACCCGGTAGCAGAAAGGCTTATCTATAAAAATCGGGATGTTCTCTTCCAGGAAAGGGGTTGCTGCCGGCAGGTGGTATTTGGGATGACGATGGTCAACAATCAGGGCATCTATCTTCCCCAGCATTTCCCGCGGATCTTTCACTATAACGGGAATATGTCCTTCTTTCTGTGCCTTCAATGCAAAGGCTTCCGTTTCTCCCCACACATATTTCACCTCTATGCCGGGGAACTTTTTTTCTATGTTAAACAGTTTTCCATAGCCGATGGTATGGGAGTTTTCCGCCCCGATGATACCTATGACGAGATTTTTCTTTGATCTTTTTTCCCGAGAGGATGCTTCCCTCCCAAAAACAGTTCTTCCCGGCATGGTGGCAGCTCCCAACAAGCCGGTCCCGGTAACAGCAATAAATTTTCTTCTGGATGCCATGACAAATATGTTATTATTTTGATGGAACAAAAATACTTCATACTTCTAAGGTAATTGAAATTTTTCATTTATTTCATTTCCAAAGTATAAAAATTATATAAAAAGAGAATCAGGGTGATCCGCACAAACCATCCCTGCTTTTTTGTAAAAACATCCTTTTCTCCGGTTGTCCATAAAACGATAAATTTGATCGATACAATCCTTTGTTCCCCGGATAAATTCTTCTGAGCCAGGAGTTTTCACCCGCTGAACAGCAGGATCACGATCAATAATAAGTATACAGGTGCTTTTTTCATAAGTAAAATAGTTAAGTTCTGAATTCACAACGAATATACGGATTTTCCCGACAACCCATGATAATTCCCGTTGAGGCAGTTTTACCGGGAAGTTCCCCGGGTCTCATGTTTGAACGGATTTTTTGTATTCAACCCGTCATCACTCAGTGGCCGTTCCGTTACCGTCATCGGTTATGGTAATATCATAATATCGGTGTAC
>CAZYPI010000280.1:0-3577 GCA_964649335.1 uncultured Rikenellaceae bacterium
GCACTTTCATCCCCTCAGGAGTGTTCTTTTCCAAATATTCCCTTATCATGCCGGCATGATGATGTATGTTAATCACCACCTCCTCAAACCCGTATTTCTTCAACCTCTTCAGAATAATTTCCAGCAAAGGAACCCCGTGAATCTCCACCAGCGCTTTGGGCCTGTCGCCGGTCAATTTCCCCAGGCGTGTCCCCAACCCCGCTGCCAGTATCATCGCCTTATTGCTCATATCCTTCGAAAATAATTAAATATTTAAATACATATTTAAATACACATTTAAATATTTATTTAAATACATATATTTTTCACAACCCGTTTCATCTTCTTTTCTCCGGTTTGCATACGCGTTTTTTATCATCCACCCGTTCGCCGCATTTTTTACATTTGTATTTACCTTCCGGGTTACGGTATTTTTTCCGGCCTTTTTTATCCAATTCGCACATGGTCTTTCCCATTTTTCTCCTCCTTTTCCGGGGCGCAAAGCCTTGCGCCCCTACTCTTCTCCGCTATCGCATTATCTTATCTCCTGTTCCCGGTGTTTCAGCACCACTTTCACGTCATATTTTTCTTTCAGGTATTTTGCCAGTTTCTCAGCCATATACACCGAGCGGTGTTGTCCGCCGGTACAGCCGAAGCTGATCATCAGGTTATGGAAACCCCGTTGCAGGTAATTCTCCACCGATTTATCCGCCAGGAGGGCCACGTGTTCGAAAAACTCCTGCATTTCTTTTCGTTCGTCCAGAAAACGGATCACCGGCTCGTCCATGCCGGTCAGCTCGCGGTATTGTTCGAGCCGGCCTGGGTTGGGCAGGGCGCGGCAGTCGAACACAAAGCCGCCGCCATGGCCGGTCTCGTCCATCGGAATGCCGTTTTTATAGGAAAAACTGGTGATACGAACCGTCAGTCCGGGCCATGCCTGGGGGAAGTTCCTCAGACTTTCGTTGGCAACGATATCTTCCCACACTCGTCTCAGCGCAGGCATCTCCACCGGCAGGGAGACCTGTTTCAGGAGGTGCTCCAGGTTCTGCACGGCATAAGGGATGCTCTGCAAAAAATGGGCTTTTTGTTCATAAAACCCCCGGAACCCATAGGCTCCCAATGCCTGCATAATGCGTATCAGCACAAAACCGTGGAAGTACCGCATAAATGCCTCCCGGTCTATGGATATTTTCTCCTGCACCCGTGTCAGGTAATACTCCAGCAGGTGTTGCCGCACCTCCTCGGGCAGGTCGGCTTTAGCATCATATAGCAGGGAGGCCAGGTCATAATAAAGGGCGCCCCGGCGGCCGCCCTGATAATCAATAAAAAAGGGCTCGCTCTTGATGAGCATCACATTGCGCGACTGGAAATCGCGGTACAGGAAATAATCCTGTCCCGCCGACACCAGATACCCGGCAAAACGGTTAAAGTCGTCCTCCAGCAACTGTTCGTCGAAAGAGACCTTCGCCAGCTTCAAAAAGTAATATTTAAAATAGTGCAGGTCCCACAACATAGACTGCCGGTCGAAAGAAGCCCGCGGATAACAGACCGAATAGTCCAGCGAGGGGCCCGCCTCCGTCTGAAAGCGCACCAGGGCATCCAGCACTTTCTCATAGGTACGGATCAATCCGGCAGTAAATCCTTCCTGGGCCCGTACTTCCGTAAGATAGCTGAACAGGGTCATATTCCCGAGATCTTCTTCCAGATAAAGCAATCCGTTTGTTGCTTCGGCAAAGATTTCGGGCACCGGCAGTCCGTATTTCCTGAAATGGCGTGAGAAAGTCAGGAAGGCGCGGTTCTCTTTTCTGTCGGGGTTATACACACCGATGGCCGTATCCTTCGTGCCGAAGATGCGCACATACTCCCGGTGGGAGCCCGAGGGAGGCAGCTCCTCGATGCGCAGCACCTCCTGTCCCGACCAGGTCTTGAACAGGGAAGCCAGTTGTATTTTGTTCTGATCCGTCACCGTATGAATTTTTTCAGGCGTTTCGTTTTTTGCATAACCGGATTCCTTATTATTTTACCGCCCGAAGATAAATAAATCCGACTGTTCTTATTACCGGTGAAACGTTTTTCCGATATAGGGCAGTGCTGTTTTCAGGCTGCTGCGCCAGTAGGGCCATTCGTGTTTCCCGTCACGCACACGGTACTCATGCGGGATCCCCATGTTTCGCATTTTGACGTGCAGGGCGGAATTTCCCCGGTACAGGAAGTCATCATCACCGACGTCCATAAACCACCGGACACTTTTCAGTTCTTTTTCCGGCACTTCGTCCAGCAGATACAAAGGGTTATATTTTTTCCAAACATCGTTCAGCCGGTCTTTCCCCTCCAACCCCGGGCCGCAGAGAAAACCAAATACATGTTCGTAGCTCTCCTGTTTCATGGCAGTGATCTCCCCGTCGGTATATACGGCAGCGCTCATGGCGTAGCAGGTGGCGAACAGGTCCGTATGCCGCATGGCCAGGTGCAGTGCTCCGTAACCACCCATGGAGAGCCCTGAGATAGCACGGAACTCTTTTTTGGAGCGGATGCGGTATTTCTTCTCGATGTACGGAATAAACTCCTGCACAAACATTGACTCCCAAGGCGTTTTCCCTTTGTAGTCATCCATATACCAGGTGACCCCGCCGTCGGGCATCACGATGATCATGGGCGGGGCCTCCCCGCTGCCGATCTCCTCGTCGGCGATACGCGGCGCTTCGCCGAACTGCACCCATCCCGTCTCATCGTCGGTATAGCCGTGCAGCAGGTACAATACCGGATAACTGCGTTGGTCGGTATCGTATCCCGGCGGCAGGTAGATGGCATACTTCACCGGCCCTTGCATCAGCTTACTGTCCATGGCAAGGCCTTCGATCACCTGCCCGTGGCGCACTACCTGGCTCCGCACCATTGTGACAGCCGGCATCGTTAACATGATGAATAAAAATATCCGTTTCATTTTTTTGTTTTTTTATTGTTTAATCATGATCGCTTCTCTCAATTCCTTATTTTTTGATTAACCCCCTCCCTCTTTCCCTCCCCCTCGACGAGGGGGAGGGACGTCTACACTTCAGCTTTTATCTCATGTATAGCTAAGGGTGGGGGTCATTTTAACAGATATTCATTTTTTATTGTTTAAATGATCATTTCACTGTATATATTAAAATCAATTTAATCATGATCGCTTCTTTATTCCTTATAGATAAGAATGAACAAAACTAATCATTACTGTCCGGGAAAAAAATAATGTATAAAAAAAATCTTCATCCCTCCTTTGTACCTATATAGCAGGGGAAAGATTAAAAACCATTCTTATGACAAATCTGTTGGTTATTAATATTTTTCTGGTATCCCTCCCCAACCTCCTTCGACAGGCTCAGGAACCACCTCCCAAGAGAGGGGCTATTATTCGCATAAAATATAAGGATAATTCCACAATGAAAAAAGAACCTGTAATAGTCAACAACAATGAAATGGAAAACATCATATAAAGATGATTATAAACCCCCTCCCTCCTGGGGGAGGGGGTAGGGGGGTGGGGCATTGGAAAGAGGAGTAAAAATATACATTTAGGAAATTAGGAAGATAGCTAAATAGTTACCCTCCTTTTATG
>CAZYPI010000281.1:0-3575 GCA_964649335.1 uncultured Rikenellaceae bacterium
CACCCTACGTTATTCATGAGATAATAAATCGAAGGAAGTGTATCCCTCCCCCTCGGCGAGGGGGAGGGATAAAGGGAGGGGGTTAATCAAAAGGATAAGAGACAGATTATCAAATTAATATTAAAATTATAAACAGATGAAGAAAGAACCGGTAACAGTCTAAAACAATGAAACGAAAAACATCATATAAAGATGATTATTAACCCCCTCCCTCCTCTTTGGGCACCGAAGCTTTAGCGAAGGTGTCGGGGGAGGGGGTATGGGGGTGGGGCATTAGATAAAGGAGTAAAGAAAATCATTTATAAAATTAGAAATATAGCTAAATAGTTACAAAACACACTAAAATAACAGAAATGAATATAATAAAACGGTTACAGTCATGAAAAAGACAATCAGCATCAATCTGGGGGGTATGGTTTTCAACATTGATGAAGACGCCTACCAGTTACTGGATGATTATCTGCAGTCGGTAAAAAGCCATTATGCAGATGACAGTGCTGCCTCCGAGATCCTGGAAGATATCGAAGCCCGTCTGGCGGAGCTTTTCAGGGAGCGGCTTTCCGGCAACGGAGAGGTGATCACCCGTCTTCTCACCAACGAGGTCATCGGGATCATGGGTTATCCCGAAGATTTCATGGAAGAGGCTGTGCCCGGGGAGCAGTACCGGTCCCGGCGTACCCGTTACCGGCGTATTTACCGCGATCCCGACAATCAGATTGTAGCGGGCGTTTGTGGCGGCCTGGGGGCCTATTTCAACGTGGATCCGCTGGTGTTCCGCATTCTTTTTATCGCAATCACCCTGCTGGGGGGCGCCGGCATTCTGATCTATCTTATATTATGGATCGTCGTTCCGGTGGCCCGCACCACGGCGCAGAAGCTGGAGATGCACGGCGAGCCGGTCAATGTCTCCAACATCGGCAAAAAAGTCAGGGAAGAGTTTGACCATGTGAAGGAAAACGTAAAGAATGTTAAGAACAAAATGAATTTATAATCCGAAAAATCTCAGATGATGGTAATGAAAATAGAAAATGCGCAGGCACAGATGCGGAAGGGTGTTCTGGAATACTGTATTCTGTCGGTCATCTCCCGCAACAGTTGCTATGCTTCGGATATCCTGAAAGAGTTAAAAGAAGCCAAGATCATCGTGGTAGAGGGCACCCTCTACCCCATCCTCACGCGCCAGAAGAATGCCGGTTTGCTCAGCTACCGCTGGGAAGAGTCTACGCAGGGGCCGCCCCGCAAATACTACGAACTGACGGATGAAGGCAGGACTTATCTGGCAGAGCTGGACAAAGCCTGGAAAGAGCTTATTGATGCCGTGGAAAAAATCAGAAACCCGATAGGATCATGAAAAAAACCATTAAAATCAGTCTGCAGGGAACGGTCTTCCACATTGATGAAGATGCTTATGCCCTGCTTCAGCAATATCTGGCCGATATCGGAGAATATTTCAAACCTCAGGAAGGAGCCGGCGAAATCATCCAGGATATCGAGATTCGCATTGCGGAGATTTTTACCGGCCGGCTGGCCGGGAAACGGGAAGTGGTTTCCCTGGAGGATGTAAAACATATGATTTCCATTCTCGGCAAGCCGGAAGACATCTTTGAGGGACCGGGGACGGCCGAAGGGGGCTATGACTACCAACCTCCGGTACCGGGCCGGAAGCGTTTGTACAGGGATCCCGACAACGCAGTCCTGGGAGGTGTCTGCGGCGGCCTGGGGGCCTATTTCAGTGTGGACCCGGTATGGTTCAGGGTTCTTTTCATTCTGCTGACCCTGGTGTACGGAGCCTCTCTTCTTGCGTACCTGGTCATGTGGATCATCATCCCCGAGGCACGTACCCTTACCCAACGCCTGGAGATGGAGGGGGAGCCGGTGAACATCAGCAACATCAGCAAAAACGTCGGTAAAGAGATCAAAAGGGTGGGAGAAAATATCAAAAACATCCCCCGGAGTGAGGGTTACCGCCGTTCGCGCAATGCCCTCCAGGAGCTTTTCCATGGGGCAGGCCAGATCATTCTCACCTTGCTGAAGATCATTGCCGTCATCATCGGGGTGGTTCTGATCGTGTCCGGCATCATCATCCTCGTCTCCCTGCTCAGCGTGTTCTTTTTCCATTACAGCCAGTTTTTCCCCGAGCTGAACCTCAACCCTTCCTATTATCTCCCCGATCTGCTGGTACTTTTCACCCGGCCGGAAAATGTTCCTTACATTATCGGCACCTTTATCCTGACCCTGGGGATTCCTCTGGTCGCCCTGATCTATGCAGGGATCAAAATCATTTTCCGTCTCCGCACACAATACCGGGCTGCCGGGATCACCCTTTTTGTGATCTGGCTGATCAGTTTTATCAGTCTGGGATTATTTTCCTGGGATATCGCGACCAACTATGCGGAGAGAGCCCGGGTATTCACTTCCACAAAAATTGAACTCCCCTCCTCAGATACCCTTTATGTGGCCGCAGACCGCTATTCCGGAGACCCTCCCGAAGCGATGCTTCTCACCGATTTAAAAGGGATTTATCTGGACAGAGAATCAAAGGTTGTGATGGGAAAACCGGAAATAGATATTTACTACTCCGACAATGTGCAGAAACCGGAGCTGGAGATCCACCGCAAAGCAAGGGGCAACAGCCGGCAGGCGGCTCTGAAACACTGTGAAGACATTCTTTTTTCTTATGATATCAGAGGCAATCACCTGATTCTGGATCCCTGGTTCAGGGCCGGCAGGTCGTGGTATGCCCCCGAGGTGGACATCCGTTTACGTCTACCGGCAGGGAGCATCATCTGCCTGGATGAAAACCTGAGGTACCTGCTGGATAATGTTCCCAACATAAAAAACCACAGGAGCTACAATCTGGCGGGGAAATGCTGGGTGATGACGGAGGAGGGACTGGCAAGGGAAGAGAAAGATAAAAGATAAAAGTAAAAAGACAAAAGTAAAAAAGTAGAAAAAAGAATGTTCAACAATCATCAATCACCCTTCAACGATCCCTTCACTTGTTCATCAGGATGAAGGCGCCCCAGTAGAAGGGGGCGGGATATTTTTTTTTGATCTCGCGCTGGGCCTGCAGGAGAGCTTTTTGTTTATCGCCGGTCTGCAGCCAGTAAGTATAAAACAGAGTCATCATTTTTTGGGTAACCACATCGCTCACCTGCCACAGGGAGATCATCACCGACGAGGCACCTGCGAGCTGGAAAGAGCGTTGCAGGCCATACACGCCTTCGCCGTTTCTGATCTCTCCCAGCCCGGTCTCGCAGGCGCTGAGCACCACCAGGTCCGTTCCGGAGAGATCCAGCATAGAAGCTTCGTAAGCATTCAGGATCCCGTCATCCGTCTCCCCTGACAGCGAGTCGAGGTTCTGGATGGTCTTATCGGCCCCGGCGAACAACAAGCCCGACCGCAGCAACGGATTGGTCATGGCCTGTTGGGGCTCTATGCCGAAAATTCTCTCCGATGCCGGCGGCACATCCGGCAGGAAATAACCGTGGGTAGCCAGGTGGAGCAGGGCCGGACGGAATACCTTTTTTATATGTTCTTCGGTGGCTTATTCCTGCAAGTATACAGAAGTTTTC
>CAZYPI010000282.1:0-3559 GCA_964649335.1 uncultured Rikenellaceae bacterium
AATGGATCGATTCGGGGAGTAAGATGCGCGTAGCCGCTTTTACAAACCTTTATCCGGGGAAATATGTTTTTCATGTGAAAGCAGCCAATAATGACGGCATCTGGTCGGAAACCGACACTGCCGTCAATCTGTTTATGGCTGTGCCTTACTGGAAAACATGGTGGGCCATCCTGTTTTATATTTCCATTATCCTGAGTATATTTTATTTGATCTTGCGTTTTGTGTTGATTAAAAAAAGACTTGAGAATGAATTGTATGCCGAACACATAGAGCGAGAAAAGGTTATGGAAATCAATAAGATGAAGATAGAATTCTTTTCCAATATTTCCCACGAGTTCCGCACACCCCTGACCCTCATTATTAGTCCTGTGGAAAATTTGATGAAAAAAACCAAAAATCCCGAGGTGTCGAAAAAACTGAGACTTATTCATCACAATGCGATACGTTTGCTCAATCTGGTAAATCAGTTACTTAATCTCCGGAAAGCTGAAACGGACAACTGGAAAATGAATACGGAACCGATCGATTTGATCGAGTTTGTCGAGGAAATCAAAACATCGTTCAACGAACTTGCTGCAAAGAAACAAATTACCTTCCGTTTGGAGTTGCAACTGCCCCGCCCTCTGATACTCTGGTTTGACAGGATGAAAATGAAAAGTGTCTTTTATAACCTCTTATCCAACGCTTTTAAATATACTCCCGACGGTAAGAAAATCACAATAGTAATACGCAAAGAAACGGAGGTTAATGAAAAGAAAATCTTTCAAAGGAAAATAAACAACGAAGAAAATGGATTCGCTGTGGTCGATGTTATTGATGAAGGGATTGGTATCTCCAAAGATAAAATCGGATATATTTTCAACCGTTTTTATACCATTGACTCGCGTTCCGCTACCACTACCAGCACGGGAATCGGTTTATCGCTGGTGAAAGATATTATGATTATGCATCATGGAAAGGTTACGGTAACAAGTAATCCGGGCTCGGGAAGTTGCTTTTCTGTATTTATTCCTATGGGTGATGTTAATAAAAATGAAGAATATATGGAGAGGAAACCGGATAAGGAATCCGGAGAGCAAAAAACAGGAGAGACAGGGGCGGAGGAATTAAAAGTGTACGGAGAGAAAGATGAAAAAGAACGGGAAAAGGATGAGGGGAATGAGGTCAAAAATAAACCTGTACTCCTGATAATAGAAGATGATGAAGATATTCGTCAATATATCATTGAAGAGCTGTCCCACAGTTATACTTTCAGAGAAGCATCCAACGGCCTTGAAGGACTTACTATTGCCCGGGAAGAACTGCCTGATCTCATCATTTCCGACCTTATTATGCCTGAAATGGATGGCAACGAGATGGTCTCACTGCTGAAAAAAGATATCGCCACCAGCCATATCCCCGTTATTATGCTTACGGCCAAATCTGCCCAGGAAGATATAGTTGATGGGTTGAAAACAGGTGCCGACGCTTATATAACCAAACCGTTCAGTGTTGATGTCTTAAAAGCCGGTATTGACAATCTTCTCACATCAAGAGCACGTTTACGTGAAAAATTCAGTAAAGAACTTATGCTGAAACCTGAAGAAATTGTCATTAATGACAGAGATGGTGAATTGTTGGCTAAATTGATTCGTATCATTGAAGAGAATATGAGTAACCCGGATTTTAGTGTGAAGACTCTCGCTGACGGTGTGGGGCTCTCCCGGATGCAACTCTATCGCAAGATAAAAGCAATACTCGATAAAACGCCTCATGAGCTGATCAATACCCTCCGGCTGGAAAGAGCCGCTCAGATACTGGTACAAAATCAACTGAATGTTTCTGAGGTGGCTTATATGACCGGTTTTAACACTCCTAAGTATTTCAGCCGTTGTTTCCGGGAAAAATTTGGTGTGCTCCCCACACAGTATGTTAAATCAAAGACCCGGGAAGACCTGCGGAAAAAGAAAAACGGAAATTGATATTTCTTTGTTACCTGATTGTTACATTTTGTGCGGTTGGTTTACGCACGATACGGCTATCTTGCGTCCATTATTACAACAAACTATCAAAAATTTACATTATGAATAATAAAAGAATTATTCCAATCGCTGTCATAGTGGTAGTCATTATGTTATTTTCTTGTTCGGATAAAAAGCCGCAAAACGGTAATAAAGAAATCACCCGTATCTGGCTTTCTTACAATGCAACCGAACCCCAAAATGTTGTAATCAATTGGTATACTTCACAACCCTCCGATGCCGGGGTGGACATGATGGCCGGTGATAGCATCCTGACTTTTGTCGGAAAAGATGAGCATGCCAGGCTGCACCATGTGCAAGTGCCCCTGACCTGGCAGGATGACTATTACCGCTACCGGGTTCGAAGCGGTAATAATAAATCTAAATGGTATGTCTTTCGCGGTATTACAGATAAAAAGCCGGTACGCATTGTCGTTATGGGCGACTGGGGGTTTGCCACAGATGCCGATATGTCGGTAATCCTCCGGGAAAAACCCGCTTTAATAGTTACGGCGGGAGATAATATTCAGGGATTGTTTCTTTACGGGAAACATGGAGATAAAAACAATATAGAGAGTTATTTACGCCTGATAGATTCTTTCCCTGATCTGTTCCGTACCGTCCCTTTTATGCCCGCGCCCGGAAATCATGATAAACAACTCTATCCCCGGGGTAAGAAACCTCCCGTAGGCTATAACCTTTATGATACCAATGCGGTTGCTTTTACCAAATTTTTTGAACTCCCCGGTAAGGAATGGATGTGGGCAATGGATGTCCCCGCTACCAACCTGCGGTTCCTGATTCTGGATCTGAATCATATCCATGACCATGGTACCACGTGGCAAAGTTGCCATTCTTTTGGCCCTGGCAGTGAACAATATAATTGGTATAAAAAACAGATTGAATGCAATCCTTGTAAACAACTTGTCACAGTGTATAATAGTGAAAATAAAATTGTCAGAAAGATGGCAGGAGGTATATGGGAGCCCCTTACGAAAAATTCGGATATAATTATTTCCGGCAGCGGATATTTTGCCGAATATGCTATTGTCGGTGGAACTCCTTATCTTAACTCTTCCCTGATTGCAGGTGATCTGTGGTCAGACCCTGTAGCCCGCTATTCAAAGTCTGAGGCCTCGTATGTGCTCATTACCGCCACGCGTAAAAATGCTGCTGTCGAACTGAAAAGGTTGAAAGATCAATCGGTGATCTACAGGGTTGAGCTTCCGGAAAAATAAGAACAAATAAAAAATCACGATAACCCTCTTTTGCAATTTTGGGCTTTCGTTGCGGCTCGTGCAAATTGCAAATGTGAATGGTAAGGGGGGCGGTGGATCCGGAAGAGATGACCTCCGCCACCTGATCCTGCCCTGCTGTCCGCCCCGCCCGCAACGCCTGGGTCATGAAACAGGGGATGCATTCCAGGTAAGTCTTCACTTCTTTCTCCTGTCTTCCAGTAACTCTTCCCTCACCATCACATGCCCGCATTTGGGACATTTCATCTCGGTGCAGGGCACGCCCTGCTGATGCGGGACCTTCGTGCCGCATTTGGCACAGAT
>CAZYPI010000283.1:0-3551 GCA_964649335.1 uncultured Rikenellaceae bacterium
AAATTATTCTGAAGAGGTTGAAGAAGTACGGGTTTGAGGAGGTGGTGATTAACATACATCATCATGCCGGCATGATACGGGAATATTTGGAAAAGAACACTCCTGAGGGGATGAAAGTGCAGATATCCGAAGAGAAGGAGAAGCCCCTGGAGACCGGCGGGGGCATACGCCATGCCCGGGAGCTGCTGCTGGATACCCCGGCATTTCTGGTTCACAATGTGGATATTGTGTCGGACATGGACCTGGGGCGTTTGATGAGTAAACATATGGAATCGGAAGCCTTGGTGACCCTGGCAGTGAGCCGCCGAAAGACTTTCCGGTATCTGCTGGCGGATGAGGAAGGCCGGCTGTGCGGGTGGGAAAATGTTGCCACCGGAGAGAAGATCATGGTGAGGCAGCCGGAGGGAACCCTTACGCAGTGGGGCTACTCGGGTGTGGCGGCACTGAGCCGGGGGGTGCTGTTCCTGCTGCCGGAGGAAGAGGTGTTTTCGCTGACTCCTTTTTTCCTGGAACTTGCCCGCACACACCTGATAAAGGTGGAGACACCGGCCATGAGTTACTGGTATGATACGGGTAAACCCGGGATCATTGCCACCCTGGAGGATGAAATATCCCCGGAAAAGCTTTTTAGCTGAAAAGTTTATTTCCGCTATTTTATGATCATCATTTTCTTAATGGCCCGGTGGGTGTTGGATTTCAGGTTGTTGTAAGGCCCGGCGAGGAGTTCATAAAGATATATCCCTGCCGGCAAAGCGGCCGGAGACCACTCCACCGAATATTCTCCCCGGTTCCGGTATTCATTGACCAGCGAAGCGACTTTTTGTCCCGTCAGGTTATAGATATTGATCTGTACAAAATAATGATATGGGATGCGGTAGGTGATGGTAGTGGTAGCTGTAACGGGATTGGGTCTGTTCTGGTCCAGTCCGAACTCATTTTCCAGGTTGGGAGGAGGCAGCAGGGAAGTGTAGAGACTTTCGATATTTTTATCCATCCAGGTGATGCGCTGATCAATCCAGTTTTTCAGATAGTTGATTTCATCGGCATAGTTGTGAAAGTTCTCCGTTGGACCTCCAGGAGGAAACCATCCGTCTTCCGGGAGTTTGGGATCGCCCGGGCCGATCCAGATGGTGAAATTGCGCTCTTTGGCCTCGTCCAGCGTGTCGGCAATGGCATCAATGATATGGTGCAGCCGCTCCGGGGTGATCAGCGTTTGACGCCAGTTGTGCCAGCGCTCGATGATCTGTTTGGTGAAGAGGGTATCATGGATAAGATCGGACCACCAGAAAGGAACTACGAAGGGATCTTTTGTCCGGAAAAATTCGTCGGAAAAAAAGTATAACAGCTCCCAGCCGGTATAGCGTTGGGCATCATAATAAGCAACATTGCCGAAACTGAAATTATAATCCCAAACCGGACCGGCCGTTAATTTCCCCCCTTTGCTGTCCCTGTCTTTATAAAAATAACTGCTCAGACGGTATCCGTCGACATTCTTACTTAGTTCATTGATAAGAAAATAGTCTGCAAAAGAATTAATGTTCAGATAGCGGGTGAAATCCGTAGCCGTTCCGGGGATATGTTCCTGGCGCATGATATTTTCAAAATTCCAGAGATACGACTTAATATATGTTTTCTGGTCATAGGTGATCTTGTCGGCTTTGGGATACCAATACTGGTAACGCAGAATGATATCCGACAGGGGAGAAGAAGGGTACTGTGAATCAAACCCCGACTTCCAGGGTTCTTTATCCACTTTCAGGATGTATCCGCCCGTAACAGCATCGCCGGCATTGTCGTCCGGGGTCATTTTGCTGATGTTTACCCTGTTTTTATCACGCTTGATCTTTTCCGTTAGTACATAAACTCCCTGGTACTTCCCGTTCAGCACCAGCTCAAAAAAGCGGGTCCGCGGAGCATACCAGCCCATCTCTGCCGACAGCCGGTAGGCCAGTACATTTCTCATTAAAGAGCGGTCATAGTACGGTGCATATAGTACCCAGTCATTCTCGGGAGGCAGCCCCAAAAGCGGCACATTGTTGTTGCTGCTGTCCGCCTTTTCCGTTTCTATGGCGTAAGATTTCTTAGACCATCCTGCCGAACTGGCACCGTGAATCTCTATACTGATAAGACCCGAATAATTGTTGCAGGAATCTGTTATGTGGTTCCTGATGCCCGGGCCGTTGTCGATAGCACACAGGGTGGCCCTGATCCTGGGATTGTCATTAGGAATATCCTGGCCATGGGTGTCGATAATGAGAATAGGCAGATTGGATGAGGTGAAATTCACCTGCCCCCGTACCGGAGAGATGAACACCATAAATAAAACAAGGAAAGCGAAAAAAAATGATATTTTGCCGGAAAACCTTGTTTTCATTAAGTGTGGTTAAAAAGTGCCGGTAAAGTTAATGTAAATTATGGATGTAAAAACTGCGATGGAAATAAGTTATCGTACACTTCCGCAATAGTCATGCCGTGATGGTTGATGATTCGGGTGATAAGAGCTGAGATAAATTAAAATCAGTCTAAATAATTTTTTTACTTCGTTGACAACTGTTATATTTGTTCTGTTATTAATGAGGAGGTTATTATGAGTCACAATCTGTTGAAAGGAAAAAAAGGAATCATTTTCGGGGCGCTGAATGACAAATCCATTGCCTGGAAAGTGGCGGAAAAGGCGTATGAGGAAGGAGCGGTGTTTACATTGTCCAACGCCCCGGCGGCGATGCGTTTTGGCGATACGAAGAAGCTGGCGGAACAGTGCGGCACCATTGTGATCCCGGCCGATGCCACCAGGATTGAAGATATAGAAACTGTCTTTACGGAGACGCTGAAATATTTCGGCGGGAAGATTGATTTTATCCTGCACTCCATCGGCATGTCGCCCAATGTGCGGAAGAAAAGATTGTACAGCGACCTGGATTACAATTATTTTCTCCAGACACTCGATATAAGCGCCCTCAGCTTTCACAAGATCCTGCAGACGGCCTTCAAGATGGATGCCATCAACGAGTGGGGGTCGGTGGTGGCCCTTTCTTACATCGCGGCCCAGCGCACCCTGTATGGCTACAACGACATGGCCGATGCCAAGGCCCTGCTGGAGTCCATCGCCCGCAGCTTCGGATACATTTACGGGCGGGAGAAGAATGTGCGGGTGAACACCGTGTCGCAGTCGCCTACGATGACCACCGCCGGCGGCGGCATCAAAGGGTTCGACTCGCTCATGGATTTTTCCGAGCGCATGTCGCCCCTGGGCAATGCCACCGCCGAAGAGTGTGCCGCTTACTGTGTTACCCTGTTCTCAGACCTGACACGCAAGGTGACTATGCAAAACCTTTATCACGACGGCGGATTCTCCAGCATGGGCATGAGCCTGCGGGCCATGACCCAGTATGA
Source organism: uncultured Rikenellaceae bacterium (assembly GCA_964649335.1). Taxonomy (GTDB): domain Bacteria; phylum Bacteroidota; class Bacteroidia; order Bacteroidales; family VadinHA17; genus DRPN01. The sequence goes on from CAZYPI010000283.1 coordinate 3,394, forward strand.
TAAGAGCTTCAACTGCGACTGATAGCAAAATAAGGTATAAAAAAAGCGGGCCCGAAGCCCGCTTTTTTTATTCTAAAGAAGAAGCGATCAGTGTCTGATCATGATCTTAAGTGTACGTATACGGTTGGTGGTTTTTAGATGCAGGATATAGATGCCGG
>CAZYPI010000284.1:0-3494 GCA_964649335.1 uncultured Rikenellaceae bacterium
TTTATCTCACGGGCCAGGGCAAGGAGGCGGCTCCGGTCGGCAAACTCCACATCTTCCTCCCCGAAATCGAGCTCCAGCTCTATCAGCGAGGCGAAATCGAGCAGTTGTCCTCTGAGATCCCTGATTCTGTTGGATACCGTTCCTTTCATCTGGTTCAGGGCCACCCGGTGGGCGGCGGCACTGCCGGCGGCAATCAGGTCGGCCACCCCCTCGGCCTGCGCCAGGTCCATCTTGCCGTTCATGAAAGCCCGCAGCGTAAACTCGCCCGGCTCTGCCGTCCGGATGCCCCGGTGTATCATCGCCAGCATGATCTGCTGCTGGATATAAAGCGACCCGTGACAGGAGATCTCTACCATATCTTCGCCGGTATAGGAATGCGGCGCCCGGAATACGGCCACCATCACCTCATCCACCTGGCGGCCGTCGGCTACAAAAGAAGCCAGATGCAGCGTGCCGGCCTTCTGCTCCGGCAGTCGTCTTCCGGAATGGGAATAACGGATCAGGGAAGCACATTTTTCTATAACACCCTCCCCCGAAGCACGGATCAAAGCAATCGCCCCGCTGCCCGGCGGGGTGGAAACAGCACATATGGGTTCATCCCGTACCATAATATTTCGTCTCCTGCAAAGATAGTAATACCTGACTTTTTTATGCATATTCCTGTTTTTCCCGTATCTTTGATAACCGGAAACACAATAATTCCCTTTGTCATGAAAAAAACAACCTTCAAGCTGATCATCCTGGCCATTACCCTGTTGGTACTGTTTGTCCTCTCTTTCAAGTATTACGGTGACTGGCTCTGGTTTCAGAACCTGGGCTACGGTTCCGTTTTTGAGACGATGCTGTGGGCACGGCTGGGGACATTCGTCTTTTTTTTCCTGCTCTTCGGGGTGCCGGCTTTTGTCAATATTGCCATCGCGCGGCGCAACGGCCGTTTTATCCGGAGCTTTTATTCTTCGGGAGACAACCGGTCGAAAGTGTTTCACATTGCCGCCGACAGTAAATTCTCGGGTTATATCTGGAGTCTCTACCTTTTGATCTTTTCGCTGATGATGGGACTGGGTACGATGAACTTCTGGGAGCCTTTTCTGAAATATATCCATGCGGTGCCTTTCGGGGTGAACGACCCTGTCTTCGGTAAAGACGCTGCTTTTTACGTATTCAGACTGCCGGTTTATCTTTACCTCAAGGGATGGTATCTCACCGCTTTGTTTATCATCATCGCCGGGGTGTTGTTTTCTTACTCTACCGACAAAGCCCTCACCTTCAAAAACGGAAAACCCGTTCTCCACCCGCGGGCAGCCATTCACCTGGCCGTGCTGGCGGGTTTTTACCTGCTGGGGGTGGCCTGGTCGTTTCTGCTGAAACAGTACCAGGTGATGTTCTCCACCAAAGGGGTGGCCTTCGGGGCCTCTTATACCGACATTCATGCCCTGATCCCGGGATACCGTATCATGATGGTGCTGGTGCTGATCGTGGCGCTGCTGCTGATGATCATGCCGTGGCTGAAAAAATGGAAACCGGTGATCTATGCCGCCATCGCTTATGTGGTGGTGTGGGTGGTGATGATCCTGATCCTGCCGGGGGTGATGAAACAGTATATCGTCAAACCCAATGAGCTGGAAAAAGAAAAACCTTACATTCTCAATAATATCAATCTGACCCGGAAAGCTTACGGGCTGGATAAGATAAAAGAAAAACCTTTTCCGGCCGACCAGTCCATCACCCTGGATGATATCAAGGCCAACCGCAATACCATAGAGAATATCCGCCTGTGGGACAGCCGGCCGCTGATACAGACCTACAAGCAGCTGCAGGAGATCCGCCTTTATTATGATTTCAAGAGCGTGGACATCGACCGCTATCCGTTCGAAAAATACAACCAGGTGGCCCTGGCGGCGCGGGAGCTGCCGGCGTCGCAGATACCCGGCAGGGCACGCACCTGGGTGAACATCCACCTGATGTTCACCCATGGCTACGGTGTGGTGATGAACCCCGTAAACAAAGTGACCCCCAACGGCATGCCCGAGTTCGTGATCAAAAATATCCCGCCCCAGTCGCAGGTGCCCCTGCAAATTACAAAACCCCAGATTTATTACGGGGAAGAGATGACGGAGTATGTCATCGCCCGTACCAATATGAAGGAATTTGATTATCCCAAAGGAGATAAAAACGTCTATACCACTTATTCCGGCAACGGCGGCGTGCAGCTGAAAAATATTTTAAGGCGTCTGATATATGCGTGGAATTTTTCCGATATTAAGATACTCATCTCCGGATATATCACCAAAGAGAGCCGCATCATGTTCCACCGGGAAATTACGGCACGCGACAAAAGAATCGCTCCTTTTCTGATGTTCGACAGCGACCCGTACCTGGTGCTGGGCGATGACGGCAAGATCTACTGGATGCATGACGCCTACACCACCACCAGTATGTTTCCCTATTCCGAACCTGTCCGGCAAAACCTTTCCGAAAAAGGCGTCAATTATATCCGCAATTCGGTGAAGGTGGTGATCGATGCTTACAACGGCAGCGTGACCTATTATGTGATCGATCCGTCCGACCCGCTGGTGCAGACGTGGAGCCGGATCTATCCGGCGCTGTTCAAACCTATATCCGAAATGCCCGGTTTCCTGAAATCCCATATCCGTTATCCTTCCGACCTGTTCACCATCCAGAATGCGATCTATAATATCTATCACATGACCAACCCGCAGGTCTTTTACAACCAGGAAGACCTGTGGAATGTGCCGACGGAGATCTACCAGGAGAGCGAACAGCGGATGACCCCTTATTACATCACCATGCGGCTGCCCGAAGGAAAGAGCGAAGAGTTTATCCTGATGCTGCCGCTGACCCCTTCGCGCAAAGACAATATGGTGGCCTGGATGTGTGCCCGCTGCGACGGGGATCATTACGGCGAGGTGATCGTTTACAATCTGCCCAAAGAAAAACTGATTTACGGTCCCATGCAGATCGAGGCCCGCATCAACCAGAAACCCGATATCTCTTCCGAGCTGACCCTGTGGGGCCAGAAAGGCTCGCGGGTGATCCGGGGCAACCTGCTGATCATCCCCATACACCACTCTTTCCTGTATGTGGAGCCGGTCTATCTTCAGTCGGAACAGAGCCAGATGCCCGAGCTGAAAAGGGTGATCGTCTCCTTCAAAGACCGCACGGAGATGAAAGAGAGCCTCGATGCGGCACTGCGGGCCGTTTTTGCGCCCGTTGAGGCCACGCAGGGCTCGATCTATACGGAAGTGCCGGCTCAGGAGGGAAACGCGCCTGAAAAGCCGGGTATGCCCACAGACAAGGCGTCAGAGGCCCTGCAACACTACAACCGGGCCATGGAATACCTGAAAAAAGGCGACTGGACCGGCTACGGCCGCGAACTGGAGAAGATGAAAAAGGTGCTGGAGGAGATGGCCGGGGAGAAGAAAAAGGCTAAAGACATCCACCTTCGCTAAAACTCCGGAGGAGAAGAAAAAGCA
>CAZYPI010000285.1:0-3489 GCA_964649335.1 uncultured Rikenellaceae bacterium
AAGGAGACAAGCTGATGTTTGCCGGCGAAAACAAACAGATCTCCCTGCTCACCAAGCCGGAATACGGTTTCTCCATCCCCTCGGCCGGCATGTTGCAGAGGGCCAAACATGCCAACCTGCTGGAGATCGTTATCTCCCCCAACTCTTCCATGATCGGCAAGCCCCTGCGGGATGTAAATTTCCGGGCCCGTTACAATGCCGCTGTTATCGGCATCTACCGCAACGAAGAATCCCTGCCTCCCCGCATACGCGACACGGTGCTTCAGGCCGGTGATGTGCTGATGTTATATGCCACCAAGGATTTTTACACCCTGTCAAGCAACAGTTATGACTTTTACTTTATCTCCAAGATACAAGAAATTGAAAAGGTGGAAAGTTACAAGATTGCCATCTTGCTGAGTTCTCTGGCGCTGGTGATCATTCTGGCGGCGTTTAAACTGATTTCCCTTTTTATGAGTCTGGTGGTCCTGCTGATGATCATCCTGATCATGAAAATGGCCCACCCGAAAGACCTGGCCAAAGGAATTGATTACAACCTGGGGCTGATCATCGTGATGGCGCTGGCACTGGGCACGGCCATGGTGAAGACCGGAGCCGCCGATCTGGTGGCACGTTTTGTTATTTCGTTGCTTATTCCTTTCGGAAAGATAGCCGTCCTCACCGGCATATATATCATTACGGCCCTCATTGCCGCCTATGTCACCAACATGCCGGCGGTGGCGATCATGTTCCCCATCTCCCTGTCCGTGTCCATGCAGTTGCACCTGCCGGCGATGCCGTTTATCCTGGTGGTCGCCTATGCTGCGGCGGCCAATTTCATGACCCCCATGGGTTATCAGACCAACCTGATGGTCTATGGTCCGGGAGCTTATCAGTTCAAGGATTATTTCCGCATCGGATTCCCCCTTACCGTCCTGTACATGATCGTAGCCGTTACTATTCTAAGTCTGAAATACTTTCAATAATGCCTTCAGATCCCATCCCCTACGACCGTTTTCTTCCGGCTTTTAAGGCCTCCCTTGCGGCAGGAACAGCCATTCTGGAAGTTTATAACATGGAAGACCAGCAGGTCTCCCTGAAAGAGGACCATTCGCCGCTGACGCTGGCAGACCGCCGTGCCGACGACATCATAAAAAAAACCCTTGAACCCACCGGCATCCCGGTCTTCACCGAAGAAAGCGCCGGTGTGCCCTATGAAATCCGGAAGACATGGAAACGATACTGGCTGGTGGACCCGCTGGACGGGACAAAGGAATTCATCCACCACAACCATGAGTTCACGGTGAATATCGCCCTGATAGAAAACAGGCATCCCGTTTTCGGGATCATCTACCTTCCGGTGTACAAACAACTCTATTTTGCCATGAAAGGAACCGGAGCATACCGGATCGATGAACTCACGGCAGAAGATTTTCACGCCGGTGACCCGGCCCTTGCCACCGCCGGGGCAAAACGTCTGCCGGACAGGAGCCATGAAAAGACGCGCATTGCCGTCAGCCGCTCACACTTGTCCCCGGAGACGGAAGCTTTTATCCGTGAAAAACTCGGCGATCAGCCTTATGAGCTGGTCTCTGCCGGCAGCTCGCTGAAGTTCTGTCGCATTGCCGAAGGGGAAGCAGACCTCTACCCCCGTCTGGGTCCTACCATGGAATGGGACATCGCCGCAGGCACGGTCATCGTAACGGAAGCGGGAGGAGAAGTCCTGCAATATGACGGTAAACCGCTGCTTTTCAACCGGGAGAACCTGCTGAACCCGTGGTTTGTCGTTATGTCCGGGAAAATGTCAGAGAGGATCAATTTATAAGTTTACCTTTATGACCGGAAGAGAAAGAATACTTATGGCCATCCGCCACCGGGAGCCCGACCGGGTGCCGGTGGATCTGGGTTCCACCCCCAGCTCGGGTATCTCGGCCATGGCCTATGGTAAGCTGATACGCCACCTGGGGTATCATGACCTCCCGGTACGGGTGTATGATGTGGTGCAGCAACTGGCCGAGCCGGACGAACACCTGCTGGACCTGTTTGAGATCGATGTGATTGACGTGGGCCGGGCTTATAATGCCGATCCTGACCGTTGGTACGACATGCAGCTGACTGACGGAACACCGGCACAGTATCCCGTGTGGTTCAGGCCGCAGCAACAACCTGACGGATCGTGGAAAGCTTTCGACAAAACCGGCCGCTACATCGCCCGCATGCCTGCCGGAGGATCTTTCTTCGATCAGGTATGGTTCCCTTTTTATGACGGTTATCCTTCCAATTACAAGAATCTGACGGAAATTATGGAGACGGCCATGTGGGGGGCTTTTCCCACGGCTCCGTGGGACCGGGCCGGCGAAGAGGATTTCTGGCCCCGGTTGCGGCAGACATGTATTGACCTCAGGAAAAAGACCGACCGTGCCCTGCTCCTCGGCGCCGGCTGTAACCTCTTTGAGTGGGGCACCTTCCTGCGCCGCATGGATATGTTCCTGATGGACCTGATCATGCAACCCGCAAAAGTGGAAAAGTTGTTAGATGCCCTCATGGAAGTGCATATGCAGACACTGGAGAAAATATGCCGCTGGGTGGGCGATGTGGTGGACATCATCCGTTTCGGCGACGACCTGGGCACCCAGCAGGGTCCTTTCATGAACCCGGAGATCTACCGCCGGCTGTTCAAATCCCGCCATGCCCAACTGGCTGATTATGTTCATAGAAACAGCTCGATGCATACCTACCTGCACTCATGCGGATCGATCTATCAGATGATCCCCGACCTGATCGAGGCAGGAATCGAAATACTGAACCCGGTGCAGACCAATGCGGCGGACATGGAACCGACACGCCTGAAAAGAGAGTTCGGCCGGGATATTACCTTTTGGGGTGGCGGAATAGAAACCACTTATGTGCTGAACAACGGCACCCCGGAAGAGGTGAGGAAGATGGTGCTGGAACGGCTTGAGATATTCTCCCCCGGCGGAGGGTATGTGTTCAATACCGTGCACAATATCCTGCCGGAGGTGCCGCCGGAGAATATCCTGGCTATGTTCAACGCCATACGGGAATTCAACGGACAGAATGAAATAGAACGATGAGAAATGAGAATGTAATTAACCTTTGAACTTTTGCCTTTAGCCTTTAGCCTTTAGCCTTTTAACTTAATACCTGACACATGAAACAATACAAACGTTACTGCAAGACCCTCACCCTGAGAGATGACCCGGAGTTGATCCGGCAGTATAAAGAAGTCCATGCCAAAGTGTGGCCTGAGATCATTCAGGGAATGAGAGAGGTGGGTATCCTGGATATGGAGATTTACTTGTACCAGAACCGGCTGTTTATGATCATGGATACGGAACCGGACTTTGACCATGACAAAGCCATGGCCGCCCTGGCACGGAAACCCCGTCAAAGAGAGTGGGAAGCGTATGTCTCGCGGTTTCAGGACACCTCGCCCGAAGCCACTGCCGACGAAAAATGGCAGTTGATGGAACGGATTTTTAAGATGGA
>CAZYPI010000286.1:0-3487 GCA_964649335.1 uncultured Rikenellaceae bacterium
AAGGTTTCTGACCATAAAAAAACCGCTTTCCGGCGGGTTTAATTTTGTGAATTTGGCTGTACCTTATTTTAAGAAATTTAATTATCTCTGTCATCAGGCCGTATCCCCAGTTAATAGAGATTCAATCTAAATTATTTCGATTTAAATTATCCGGAGGGATAAGAAAAATCAGGTCGGGCATATTGCTTTTTTGTTAAATTTGCGGTTCGAAAAAATTGTTTGTTTCATCATAAAATTCAGAAAACAGGAGGAAAATCAATGAAAATCAAATCAGTTGTTGCACAGGAAGTATTGGATTCGCGGGGCAATCCTACCGTGGAGGTCGAGATAACGCTGGAAAACGGAGTGTCGGGCCGTGCGATCGTCCCTTCCGGGGCATCTACCGGCGAGAAGGAAGCCGTGGAGTTGCGTGACGGAGATAAGAGCCGTTTTGGAGGAAAAGGAGTATTGAAAGCTGTTGCCAATGTCAATGAGGTCATTGCTCCGGCTGTGACGGGCATGGATGTGACCCGTCAGCGCGAGCTGGATTATACCATGATCGATCTGGACGGTAATCCCAACAAAGCCAAACTGGGGGCCAATGCCATCCTGGGGGTGTCGCTGGCTGCCGCCCATACGGCTGCCAAAGCCCTGGGCATGTCGCTGTATCGCTATATCGGCGGAGTGAATGCTTCCCTGTTGCCCGTGCCCTGCATGAACGTGATCAACGGCGGCGTGCACGCCCAGAACAGCGTGGACTTTCAGGAGTTTATGATCGCTCCCCACAATGCACCGGACTTTGCTACCGCCATCCGGATGGGCGTAGAGACTTTTCATGCCCTCAAAAAAGTGCTGCATGACCGCGGGTATAACACCGGCGTGGGCGACGAGGGCGGTTATGCTCCCAACCTCAAGTCCAACGAAGAGGCCGTGGAGGTGATCATGACTGCCATCGAACAGGCCGGTTACAAACCGGGCGACGATATCTCCATCTGTCTCGACCCGGCCACCAGCGAGATGTGGAAAGACGGGAAATATGTCTTCTTCAAATCGGACCAGTCGGTGAAAACATCCGCCGAAATGGTGGAGATATGGAAAGACTGGGTCTCCAAATATCCGATCGTCCTGCTCGAAGACGGTATGGCCGAAAATGACTGGGAAGGATGGCAGTTGCTTACCCGCGAACTCGGTAACAAGATCGAACTGGTGGGCGACGACCTGCTCTGTACCAATAAAAAACTTCTGCAGAAAGCGATCGATGTAGAGGCTGCCAATTCTATCCTGATCAAACTGAACCAGATAGGCACCCTCAGCGAAACGCTGGAAACCATCGAACTGGCAGGGAAAAACAATTACAACTGTTTCGTCTCACATCGTTCGGGGGAAACGGAAGATACCACCATCGCCGATCTGACCGTGGCTGTCAGTGCCGGCCACCTCAAAACAGGATCGGGATGCCGCAGCGAAAGAATAGCCAAGTTCAACCAACTGCTGCGTATCGAACGCGAACTGGGCAGCGCCGCCCGTTTTGCAGGACTGAAAGCTTTTAAAAATGTATAAGTGCTTACTAAATATTAAAAAAAGGCATCCCGCGGGATGCCTTTTTTGATTTTAAATTCTCTTTTGTTAACTTTAAAACCGATAAAAATTTTAACCCGGAAAGATTTTGAAAAATGAATGCTGAAAAGTTTGTACGGTCTCTCCTGGCCGGGGCCGGGATTACGGTGAACGGGGATAAGCCGTGGGACCTTCAGGTTCTTGACAAACGCATATACAGCCGTGTCCTCAGCGGAGGGATGCTGGCGGTGGGCGAATCATACATGGATGGCTGGTGGGATGTCCCGCAACTGGACGAGTTCATCAACCGGGTGCTCCGTGCCGAGCTGGATAAAAAAATCAGGGGACACTGGAAGGAGATGTTGTTTGTTCTGGGAAGCAATATGTTGAACAGGCAGAACAAACGCCGTTCCCGCAAGGTGGGAGAGGAGCACTATGACCTGGGTAATGATCTTTACCAAAAGATGCTGGATAAACGGATGAATTATACCAGTGCCTATTGGAAAAATGCAAGTGATCTTGATGAAGCCCAGGAAGCCAAACTCGAACTGGTATGCCGTAAGACGGAGCTAAAGGCAGGCATGAAGGTGTTGGATCTGGGATGCGGTTGGGGCAGCTTTGCAAAATATGCGGCTGAGAAATACGGCGTGGAGGTCACCGCATATAATATCAGCAAAGAACAGGTGCAACTGGCTCGTGAACTGACCCGCGGTCTGCCCGTGGAGATCCGCCGTCAGGACTACCGTGAGGCCGAAGGAACCTATGATGCCGTGGTATCTATAGGCATCATGGAACATGTAGGATACCGGAATTACCGTACCTATATGGAAGTGGTGGACCGCTGTCTGAAAAAAGACGGGATAGCCCTGATCCATACCATCGGCGGGAATATCAGTACCACCCACACCAACGCCTGGACCGACAAATATATTTTCCCCAACGGCATGCTTCCCTCAGTGGCCCAGCTGGCCAAGGCCATGGAAGGTCTTTTCGTTTTTGAAGACCTCCATAATTTCGGGCCCGATTATGACAGGACCCTGATGGCCTGGTATGAAAACTTCAATAAAAACTGGCCCTCGCTGAAAGATAAATACGGGGAGCGCTTTTACCGGATGTGGAAGTTCTATCTGCTGAGTGCCGCCGGCGGTTTTCGCTCGCGATCCAACCAGTTGTTTCAGATCGTGATGACCCGCCCCGGACGCCGCCAGCCCCCAAGGATATGCTGAACACGACCTGTGTGTTATGATTGATACGGAAACCCTCATAGTGGGTGCCGGCCCGGCAGGAGCCGCCTGCGCCGGGGAGTTGAAAAAGCTGAAAAGGGATTTTATCCTCCTCGATAAGCAATCCTTCCCGCGCAATAAAGTGTGTGCCGGCTGGATCACACCCGCCGTCTTTGAAACGCTCTCCCTGAAGCCGGAAGATTACCCCTATGGCCTGAAAGTGTTCCGGGAATTCGTAGTACACCTGAAAAAAAGGGAATATCATCTGAAAGTGCATCAGTATGCCATACGCCGGATTGAATTCGACCGTTTTCTGCAGGAATATAACGGACTGAAGCCGGTGCTTCATGAAGTGAAAAAGATAGAGGTGCAGGATGGCTTGTATGTTGTGGACGGTATTTACCGCTCAAAATACCTGGTGGGTGCAGGGGGATCCTACTGCCCGGTGGCTAAGAAATTTTTTCCGGAGAAAAGGGAAGAGCGGGAAAAGAGAACGGTGGCTGCCATAGAAGAGGAGTTCCGGTATCCTGTCGGGGACAGCCGCTGTCATCTGTGGTTTCAGCAAAAAGATCTCCCCGGCTATGCCTGGTGGGTGCCCAAAGCGGAAGGGTATGTGAATGCCGGTATCGGAGGATATCTGCACGGACTGAGATCAAACGGAGAGAATATACGGAAGCGATGGAAGTGGTTTACCGCACTGCTGGAGCAACAGGGCCTGGCCGGGAGCC
>CAZYPI010000287.1:0-3479 GCA_964649335.1 uncultured Rikenellaceae bacterium
ATCCGCTGAAAAAAATATGTATTTAAATACGTATTTAAATATTTATTTAAATAAATATATTTTTTCTCGCGCAGATTTCGCAGAATTACGCAGAAAATCTTTCCGGTTCAACGATCACCCTTCAACGATCATACTTCTTCTCATTCCACGGATTGCATTTGCTGCAGTCTGTGATAATATCCCCGTTTTCGCATGAGCTGGGCGTGGGTGCCCCGTTCGACGATCTCCCCCCGGTGCAGCACGCATATCTCGTCGGCATTCTTAATGGTGGACAGGCGGTGGGCGATGACCAGGGAGGTACGGTTTTTCATCAGTTTCACGATCGCCTCCTGCACCAATTTTTCCGATTCGGTATCCAGCGACGAGGTAGCTTCGTCGAGGATCAGGATCGGGGGGTTTTTCAGCAGGGCGCGTGCGATGCTGATGCGTTGCTTCTGGCCTCCCGACAGTTTACTGCCCCCCTCCCCCACGGGTGTGTCGTAACCCTGGGGTGTCGCCATGATAAAGTCGTGGGCATTGGCGATCTTCGCCGCCCGGATAACATCATCCATGTCCACCCCTTCCTGTCCCATGGTGATGTTATTGTAAAAAGTATCGTTGAACAGGATGGGCTGCTGGTTGACGATACCCATCAGATTACGCAGGTCTTCGATCCTGTACTCACGGATATCGCGTCCGTCCAGTTTCACCGTACCCTTTTCCGGTTCGATAAAGCGGGGCAGCAGGTCGGCCATGGTGGATTTGCCGCCTCCCGACTCGCCCACCAGGGCCACGGTACTGCCTTTCCGGATGACCAGGTTGATATCTCTCAGCACCACCTCCCGGTCGTAACGGAACCAGACATGATCATATTCGATCGAGTCTTTGAACTCTTTCACGGGCACGGCGCCGGGCCGGTCACGTATGGGCTCCTCTTCATCGAGGACAGCATTGATCCGCTCGAGGGAAGCCAGACCTTTCTGTACATTGAAATAGGCCATCGAGAGACTTTTGGCCGGGGGGATCACCTGCGAGAAAATCACGATATAGGCGATGAAGGCCTGGGAGGATAAGCCCATCGAGCCGGTAAGCACCATCCGTCCGCCGTAATACATCAGGATCATCATCACAATGGTCGCCAGGAACTCGCTCATCGGCTGGGAGAGATAACGGCGACGGTGGACTTTTTTCATGGATGAATAATATCTGCGGTTGATGGTATCGAATTTTCCGGTGAAGGCCTCATCGGCATTAAACGCCTTAATGATCCGGAAGCCCGAGAGGGTCTCTTCAATCACGGTGATGATGACGCCGAGACGTCTCTGTCCTCCCATGGCTATGCCCCGCAGGTTCCGGGCCACCTTGCCGATAAGCCAGCCGCTCACCGGCAGCAACACCAGCACAAAAAGGGTCAGCTTATAACTCATGGCAAACAGGTAAGTCATATAAATAACGATGGTGATGGGCGCCCTGAAAAGCATCTCCAGCGAGGCCACGATAGAGAGTTCTATCTCTTTCACATCGGAAGAGATGCGTGATAACACATCCCCTTTGCGGGCATCCGTATAATACGACAACGGCAACCGCAGCAGTTTGCGGTAGAGTAGGCCGCGCATGTCCTTTTCCACGCCGGCACGTATGGGCGCCATGTAATAATTGGCCATGAAACCGAACCCGTTCTTGAAAAAAGCCATCACCACCACCAGGACGGCAATGAATCCCAGCGCCTCCACCTTGCCGTGGGACCGGATAATCTCTCCCAGGTAATAATAAAGGTTATGAACGACGGCTGAAGGTTTCAGTGTAAAAGGCTCCGGCGCCTCCACCACCGGCTGGGTGCCGAACAATACCCCCAGAAAAGGAGCTACCAGCGAATAGGAAAAAATGGCAAAAAATGCCGACAGTGTGTTAAAGGTCACGTTCCAGAAAGCACGTATCCAATAGGGCTTAACAAGTCGTAAGATCTGTAAAAATTGTTTCATATCCAGTGCGTCAGATACCGGTATAGTTAAACGGGGTGATCTGCTTCATCTCTTCCTTCACCTTATCGGAAACGTCCAAAGTGTCAATAAAATTATGCAGGGTTTCTTTGGTGATCTTTTTATGGGTGCGTGTAAGCTCTTTCAGTTTTTCATAAGGTTTGGGATACCCTTCGCGCCGCAGGATGGTCTGTATGGCTTCGGCCACGACGCTCCAGTTGTCTTCCAGGTCGTCCCGTATCTTGTCTTCGTTGAGGATCAGCTTGTTCAGTCCGCGTTTCAGCGAATGAAAGGCAATGAGCGTATAGGCCAGGGGCATACCGACATTTCTCAGTACCGTGCTGTCGGTCAGGTCGCGTTGCATCCGCGACACGGGCAGTTTGGCCGCCATATGTTCGCACAGGGCGTTGGCCAGGCCCAGGTTGCCTTCGGCATTCTCAAAATCTATGGGGTTGACCTTATGGGGCATGGTGGAAGAGCCCACTTCGCCGGCTTTGATCTCCTGCCGGAAGTACTCCATAGAGATATACATCCAGAAATCGCGGGCCAGGTCGAGGAAAATGGTGTTGATCCTTTTGAGGTTGTCCAGCAGAGCCGCCAGATGGTCATACGGTTCTATCTGTGTGGTCACGCGTGTGCGATTCAGCCCCAGCACCTCCTCGACAAAATGATCGGCAAAGGCCGTCCAGTCGATCGCCGGGAAAGCCACCACATGGGCGTTCATGTTGCCGGTGGCGCCGCCAAACTTGGCCGCCCAGGGGATTCTCGTCAGCGTGGCATACTGGTCTTCCAGGCGCCGCACAAACACCAACACCTCCTTGCCCACGCGCGTGGGCGAAGCAGCCTGCCCGTGCGTGCGCGCCAGCATCGGTATGTCGGCCCAGCCGTCGGCCATATCGGAAAGCTTCGCCATCAGCGACACCAGAAAGGGCTCATACACCTCCTTGAATGCATCCCGGATCATCATCGGAAAAGCCGTGTTGTTGATATCCTGCGAGGTGAGACCGAAATGAATGAACTCTGCATAATCCCCCAGGCCTTCCTTCTCAAACTTCTCTTTCAGAAAATATTCCACCGACTTGACATCGTGATTGGTCTTTTCTTCGATCTTTTTCACCTGCAGCGCCTCCTCCGGAGAGAACGACTCGGCCCATCCGCGCAGCACGTCAAATTTATCCTCCGGAAATGATTTGAGCGGAGGCAAAGGCAGACGGCACAAGGCAATAAAATACTCTGTCTCTACCTTGATCCGGTAACGGATCAGGGCATATTCGGAGAAAAATGCTTCAAGATCACCGATCTTGTTGCGGTATCTTCCGTCCACAGGAGAGATAGCCAGAATTGAAAAATCTTTCATCGCTGTTTTTTATATTCTTTGCAAAAATAGGAAATAAAAAATGAAATGTTCGATGTTCGAGGTTTGAGGCCGAAGTATAGCGGAGGCCCTGACATCCGACATTAGGAGGATCGTCAGGGCTAATCCCGACATTCGACGCAGGAGAATCGTCGGGGACAAAAGGA
>CAZYPI010000288.1:0-3415 GCA_964649335.1 uncultured Rikenellaceae bacterium
GGCGATCTGCGAAATCTGCGAGGTTCTTTCGCATCATCGCTTTATCTCTTAATCGCTTCATCGTTCTGTTGTTCGTCAATCGTACATCCTGTAATTTTCTTCTTAAATCTTCAATCGTTGATCGTTAATCGAAAATCAGCTATCTTTTGCCCTCTTCTTTGTTCCCTTTCCGGTTAGTACACTCAATCACTCAATTATCCAATCATCCAATCATTCAATCAATCATTCATTCATTCTCTCCCCTCTCTCCTCGTTGAACACCGTAGCATAAGCGACGGTGCCGGGGGAGGGTGTTGGGGGAATATAGAAAGGAGGGGCAATAATCATTTAGGAGATCCAAAAACATTGCTAAATAATTAAACAGGTTTTTAAAAAATTAAATCGGGCACCGATAATTTTTTTTTGTAATTTCCCGGCTTGGAAAATAAGAAAGCCATGAAAGAACGAATATTGGAGATCAACAGCTATTCGGTACAATCCGTTATCAATGCCCAAAACGGCGGAGCCCACCGGGTGGAGCTGTGTGACAATTTTCCCGAAGGCGGGACCACCCCCAGCTATGCGACCATTCTGCTGGCCAGAGAGAAAATAGATATTCAGCTCTTTGTGATTGTCCGACCCCGGGGAGGGGATTTTCTTTATTCGGAGCTCGAATATGAGATCATGAAGAAAGATATCGAAATATGTAAGAAACTGGGTGTGGACGGCGTGGTTATCGGTATCCTGAACGCCGACGGAACTGTCGATAAAGAACGTACCGCCGCCCTTGTCCGGCTGGCCCGGCCGATGGGAGTTACTTTTCACCGGGCGTTCGATATGACGCGGGATCCGTTCGAAGCACTGAATGATCTGGTGGAGACAGGCGTTGACCGGGTACTTACCTCGGGGCAGGAAGGCTCCTGTATCGAAGGGAAAGAGTTGATTAGACAACTGGTGGAGAAGTCAGGCGACAGGATTATCATCATGCCCGGTGCCGGTTTGGATGAAAACAACCTGGAAGATTTTGCCCGCTATACCGGTGCCCGCGAATTTCATTGTACCGCACGCACCCTGATCGAAGGGAAAATGGAATACCGCAACCCCCGGGTGAGCATGGGCGGTATTCCGGACGTGCCTGAATATGCGGTCTATCAGGTAGATGAAGATAAAGTGAGGAAACATGCGGAGATACTTAAAAACATGGACTCCTGACGGTACTCCGTGCAGGAGTATCAGGATAGCAGAGGCTACGACCGGGTTATGCAGTGTTTTCTCCTTTGATCTCCCGTATGAATTTTTTTGCGGCCCGGAGGGGATCCTTTTCCTCTTCAAGGGTTTTAATGAAAGCGCTGCCGGCGATGGCCCCGTCCAGATAACGGCAGGCCTGTTCGAAAGTGCTGCGGTTGGAGATGCCGAAACCGGCCAGCAGTTTGTTGCGCAACCCCATCGCACGCAAGCGTGAGAAATAAGCGGCCTGTCCCTCTGTAAAGGAGTCCCTGATCCCGGTGGTGGCTTGTGAGGAAACCACATACAGAAAACCATCCCCTTCCCGGTCAAGAAACCGGATCCGCTCTTCAGGGGTTTGCGGGGTGACCAGGAAAATATTCTTCAGATCGCGGGAGGCAAACAAGGGTTTGTATTCCCTGATATACTCTTCCGCCGGCAGGTCCGGGATGATCACCCCGTCCAGCCCGCATGCCGAAAGGTCATTGCAAAATCGCTCCATGCCGTATCGCAGGACCGGGTTGAGGTAGCTCATCAGCAGAAGGGGGATGTCTGTGATTTTCCGGATGCCTTCCAGTTGTTGCATCAGCTTTTTCAGGGAAATGCCGTTTTTCAGGGCTATGGCATTGCTGTGCTGGATCACTGGACCGTCGGCCACCGGATCGGAGAAAGGAACCCCGATCTCGATCATGCCGGCCCCCTGTTCAGATAAAGCCCTGATGACAGGCACAGTGCTGTCGATATGGGGATAGCCTGCGGTAAAATAAACGGAAAGGATCCGGCCCGCCCTCTTTTGAAAAAGTTTGTCTATGCGATTCATAAATAGTTAATATTTTGTTTAGAATATAAATATGTATTTAAATACGTATTTAAATGCATATTTAAATATTTATTTAAATAAATATATTTTTGTTCATCGTTCACCCTTCAACTTTCATCCTTTCCCCTTCCCCGTTCCAGTATCGTTTCCAGGTCTTTATCTCCTCTTCCGGACAGGTTAATGACTACATGATGGTCCGGGGGGAAAGTGATCTTCTCCAGCAGGGCCAGAGCGTGGGCGGATTCCAGGGCGGGGATGATTCCTTCGCGGCGGGCCAGGAAACGGGCTGCACGTAGGGCTTCGTCGTCATTGACGGCGTGGAATTCGACCCGTTGTTCTGTATGCAGGTGGCTCAGCAGGGGGCCTATGCCGGGGTAATCCAGTCCGGCGGAGACGGAATAGGGCTCGGTGATCTGGCCGTCCTCATCCTGCATGACGAAGGTTTTGCTGCCGTGCAGTATCCCTGTCAGTCCGAGGGCGATGGTGGCGGCGGTCTCACCGCTGTCCACTCCTTTACCTCCGGCTTCGACGGCGATCATGCGCACCTGCGGGTTGTCGAGATAGTGGTAAAAGATGCCGGCGGCATTGCTCCCTCCGCCAACGCAGGCGATGATGGTATCCGGGTTTTCCCGGCCTGTTTTCTCTTTCATCTGCCATCTCAGCTCTTTGCTGATGACCGATTGCAGTCGTGCCACCAGGTCGGGATAGGGGTGGGGGCCCACCACCGATCCGATGAGGTAGTACGTCTCTGTGGGATGGGCGATCCAGTCGCGCAGGGCCTCGTTTACGGCATCTTTCAGGGTGTGGTTACCCTGTTTCACCGGGATGACCTCCGCCCCGAGCAGTTTCATCCTTTCCACGTTGGGCCGTTGCCGCACCACGTCGAGGGCGCCCATGTACACTGTACATGCCATGCCCATGCGGGCACATACGGTTGCCGTGGCCACGCCGTGTTGTCCCGCGCCGGTCTCGGCGATGATACGTTTTTTCCCCAGGCGGCGGGCCAGCAGGATCTGTCCGACGGCATTATTGATTTTATGGGCGCCCGTAAGGGTCAGGTCTTCGCGCTTCAGGTAGATGTGTGTCCGGTAATGTTCCGAAAGTCTCTCCGCATAATACAAAGGGGTGGGCCGACCGGCGTAATCTTTCAGCAGGGCGGAAAACTCCTCTCTGAAATCAGCGCTGTTCAGAATGGGAAGGTACCTCTCCTGCAGTTCGCGGGTGTTGGGATAGAGCATCTCGGGGATGTATGCACCGCCAAACTTTCCGTAAAACCCTTCCAGAGGGGATTTGAGGGATGTGTTGCTCATGATTTTATTTTGTTGATAAAGTTTCTGATACGGGGGATGTCTTTGATGCCGGGGGCCGTTTCAAAGCGGCTGTTGATATCGA
>CAZYPI010000289.1:0-3400 GCA_964649335.1 uncultured Rikenellaceae bacterium
TTCGCCCTGAGCACAGCGAAGGGCTAATTTCTACCTAATTTCTTCCTGAGCACAGCTCTCCTTCGCCTTTGGCTATGGCGAGTGAAGCTCTCCTTCGCCTTCGGCTATGGCGAGCACGGCAAAGGGCAACGCTGCCATGGACTAAACTATCCGCCAAACCACAGTATGATTCCTTGTTTGCTAGGCTTTCCTGTGGTGAATTTTAAAGGTCCGGTATCCGAAGATGGAGATCACCACAAAGCTGATAAAAGGCAGGATGAAAGAAGCATTGACGGCGGGGAGGAAAGCGACGGTACCGAGATCAATAATTTTTCCCTGCAGAGGCGGCATCAGTGCCCCCCCGACGATGGCCATAACCAGGCCGGCGGCACCCAGTTTGGCGTCGTCATTATTCATCCCTCGCAAAGAGATACCATAGATGGTAGGGAACATAATAGACATGAACAGGGAGGTAAGCATCAGGGAATAGAGGCCGGTCATGCCCTGGATGAAGATGGCACCCGTGGTGGTGAGCATGCCGCCGACAGCAAATAAGAACAACAGTTTCCCCGGTTCGATGTATTTCATCAGCCAGGTGCCGATAAAACGGCCGCTGACGAACACGATCATCGCGATGATATTGTATTCTTCCCCCTGTGCCTTGGTGAGTCCCAGGTGTTCGCCGTACTGGATGATAAAAGTCCAGCACATGATCTGGGCTCCCACGTAAAAGACCTGGGTGATGACGCCTTCCCGGTATTTCCGGTAAGCAGGCAAAGTGAAAAGACGTCTGAAGATCTCCCGGTTGGTGGTGTGTATCTGGCTTTTATTTTTAGGCATGTTGTAAACGGCGATCAGCACAAAGACGATCAGTACCACGATGCCGAGGATGACATAAGGATCGCGGATGACCACCAGGTCGTGGGCCCGGATGACCGCTTTCTGAGCGGCATCCAGATGGGGATAGATCAGGTTGCCGGCGGCATCCCGTTCGTCCGAATGCAACAGCGCCAGAATGAAGTGGGTGGCCACGATCATCCCCAGCAAAGAGCCCAGCGGGTTGAACGACTGGGCAAAATTCAAACGGCGGGTAGCAGTGGATTCACTTCCCATAGAGAGAATATATGGGTTGGCTGTGGTCTCCAGAAAAGCCAAACCGAAAGTCAGAATATAATAGGCGATAAGAAAAAAAGTGAACATCTCGAATTTAGCGGCAGGCCAGAAAAGGAACGCACCGGTGGCATACAACCCCAGCCCGATCAGAACCCCCGTTTTATAGGAATATCGCTTGACCACCAATGCGGCCGGAATGGCCATGGTGGCATAACCACCGTAAAAAGCAAACTGTACCAGGGCGGCCTTGGCGGCCGTGATCTCCATCACCGTCTGAAAAGCCGCCACCAGCGGATTGGTAATGTCGTTGGCAAAGCCCCACAACGGGAACAAAATGGTGATAAGAATGAAGGGAACAATATACTCCTTCGGCACGACCGGATCGCGTTGCTTCACATATTCCTGCATCTTATGGTTTTTTCATTATTAAAAACTCCAAAAATAAAATAATTTCATGTTCCGCATGCTTTTCTTTTGAAAACAATTTAATGTCCAACGAAAAAAACAGGATTACTACTGTATAAACAGAGGAAAAGGAAAGATGGCTGAGGGTAGGGTGATTGGATGATTGGTTGATTGGCTGATTGGTTGATTGGATGCTTTGCCCTCCGAAGCCGGACCCTGAGTGATTCCGCGCAGCGGGTTTTTACCGAAGGGCGGCGAAGGAGGGATTGGTTGATAGGGCGAAAAGTTGACAGGACTTTTGGTGATGATATTACAGGCGAGGCTGGGGAGGCGTGAATACCGGGAAAAGTTCCTACGTAGTCGCCTACGTAGGTAAAATATTCTCTGGCGTTTTTTTCCTGTTTTTCTTCCGGGAGTGTTAACTTTGCAGCCTGTCTGAAAAGAAACAAGCGGAATGAACATAGCAGATAAGATCAAAAATACGCTGCAAGAGGCGATCACGGCAGCGACGGGTAAACCGTTGGATGCGGATAAAATCCTGTTGCAGGAAACGCGCAAAGAGTTTGAAGGCGACCTGACGGTGGTGGTTTTTCCCCTGGTGAAAGAAGTGCGTAAGAGTCCTGAGGAAACCGGCAGGATCCTCGGGGATTATTTACAGGAACACCTGCCGGAGATCGCCCGCTACAATGTGGTCAAAGGGTTCCTGAACCTGGTGTTCACCGGCACGTACTGGGTGGATTTCCTGAATCGTGTGCACCGGGAGGATGACTATGGCGTATTGCAGACCGGCGTAAAAAACGAGACGGTGCTGATCGAATATTCCTCTCCCAACACCAACAAGCCCCTGCACCTGGGACATATACGCAATAACCTGATCGGCTATGCTCTCTCGCGGGTCATGGCGGCCGACGGCTGGAGAGTGGTCAAGACCAATATCGTCAACGACCGCGGTATCCATATCTGTAAATCCATGCTGGCCTGGCAGAAATGGGGCCACGGCATCACGCCGGAGAAAGCCGGCAAAAAAGGAGACTTTCTGGTGGGTGACTTCTATGTAAAGTTTGAGAAGGAGTACCGCAAACAGGTGGAGGAGATGAAGAACCGCGGATTGTCTGAGGAAGATGCCCGGAAAAATGCGCCGCTGTTGCTGGAAGCCCAGGAGATGCTGCGCCGCTGGGAAGCGGGCGACCCGGAGGTGATGCGCATCTGGAAGATGATGAACAGTTGGGTGTATGATGGTTTTGAAAAAACCTACCGGGCGCTTGGAGTGGATTTCGACAAGATCTACTATGAATCGGAGACTTACAAGGTGGGCAAGAAGATCGTCCTGGATGCCCTGGAGAAAGGACTGGTGTACCGGCGCGAAGACGGGTCGGTGTGGGCCGACCTGCGGGAGGAGGGGCTGGACGAGAAACTGCTGCTGCGCGCCGACGGTACGGCCGTATATATGACGCAGGATCTGGGTACGGCGGTGCTGCGCTATGAAGATTATCATTTCGATAAACATATCTATGTGGTAGGCAACGAACAGAACTACCATTTTCAGGTGCTGAAGATCCTGATGAAGAAGCTGGGCTATCCCTGGGCGGACAACCTGTATCATCTCTCTTACGGCATGGTGGAGCTGCCCGAAGGGAAGATGAAATCGCGTGAAGGAAAAGTGGTGGATGCCGACGACCTGATCGCCGGGATGATCGACACCGCCCGCGAGATGGGCGAAGAGCTGGGGAAACTTGAGGCGCTGGCCGAAGAGGAAAAAGAAGAGGTGTTCCGCAAGATCGGGCTGGGAGCGCTGAAATATTTTATCCTGAAAATCGATCCCAAAAAGAACATCGTCTTCAACCCGCGCGAGTCCATCGACTTCAACGGCAACACCGGCCCGTTCATACAGTACACTTATGCC
>CAZYPI010000290.1:0-3295 GCA_964649335.1 uncultured Rikenellaceae bacterium
ACCCCGGCCCAGCGTATCGAGCCGGCCCCGGTGGTTACTGCAGATAAAACCCTGCGTGATGAAAAGAGACACCCCGAGATTCTCCCCCAGCATGCGTTTCAACTCCCTGCCCAGGCGTTCCTGATCCGGCTGACCTTCTTCATTCTTCACCAAAAAATCCGGAGCATACAGATAGACAAAATCCTCCCCGCGGGCTTTCAGCAAACAACGGAACAAACCCGATGAGAGCAGTTCTCCCTGCGCCAGGATCTCGTTGGAGACCTCTTCAGTAAAAGTCCTTTCCAGCAATCCCTTCAGCTTGATGATCCTCGTTTCCACAAACAAACGGGACTGGGTATAAAAAGAGGTCCACTCAAACAAACCGTATATGAACTTCGAATAAAACTTCTCCAGTTCATCCACCACCGCCCCGGCACACTTTATGTCCCCCTTTGCGAGGCAGGCGTTGATGTGCTCCAATCGGTCCGTCGTTCCGGCAATGGCCGACAATACCACGATCTTCCTCTCTTTTCCAGAAAGAAGTTCCGGAAGTTTTTTAAACCTTTCCGGTGTCCCGAGTGATGTACCTCCAAATTTAAAAACCTTCATGATCTTCCCGATAAATCAAATATACTGTTTTTCCGCCAAAAATAACCGGAATGATTCTTATGGTAAAGTTTTTGCAAAAAATAAACATTTTTTTAACTTTGTGTTAAAATTCTAACATCATGATCTCCGTATCCGAAGCGGTTCGTCAGGAAATTCAGGAGATGCCTTTTCTGGAAGAGTTGTTGCAGGAGGGGCTGATCAACCAGTCCTCGCTGGCCCGCAGGTTGCGTCGCGGGATTGAGAAGAAGTTACGCAAGCCGGTAACGGATAGTGCCGTGATCATGGCCATCAGCCGGTTAACTCTGAGTACAGGCAACAGGAGCCACCGTAACCTGCAGGATTTTGTGCACAACCTGGGAGACATGATCACGCGTACCAATCTTATGGATTTCACCTTTCAGAACTCCCGGACGCTGGTGGTACATCAATCTGAGTTTTTGCAGGCCATCGGGAAGAACCGCGGTATTTTCTGCACTTTTTCGCAGGGGGTGAATGAGACGACGATCATTCTCAGCAGCGAGGGGGCTCATTTGATAGATATTTATTTCAGGGAAGAGAAACTGCTTTCGCGCAAGAAAGGTCTGGCCTCGATCACCCTCAAGCTGCCGGCGGAGAACACGGAGATCTCGGGTTTTTATTATTTCATCCTGAAGAACCTGGCCTGGGAGGGGATCAACATCACGGAAGTGATCTCCACCACGAATGAGTTCACGCTGGTGGTTTCGGACCGGGAGATAGAAAAAGCTTTTTCCGTGCTGTTAACCCTGAAAAAAGGAGGAATCTAAGATTTACTTGTCATTTTCCGGTTCTTCGTCGTTTTTCCCGTCTTTTTCCGGAAGATAATCGAGATCGGCATACTTATCTTCAAAGATCTCCTTTACGTCATCTTTCAGCATTCCTGCATCATCATAATCCTCATCGGCACTGATGATCATATCCGCCTCGTCCTGTGTCATACGGACAAGATAGTAGTACTCATCCGTTTCGAACGGCAGTGCGCTGACATATTTCCCGTCTTTATTGAGAAAAGTGATCAGGTACTGGCTGAATCCTTCGGGGTAAGTCAGTTTGATCTGCTCCTGGATACGTTTGTCCAGCTTGTCGTAATCCTTGATAATCCGGGGTTTACTCTTTTCCATCATGCAACAATAATCAATGCACAATGATAAAAAAAAATCTTTATAAAAATATTTTTTACTCTTTTTTTATGAAAAAATAAGTTGGAAAACACGGGCTTTGATTGTTTCTTTGTCACTAACAACAACCATCAACATCAGGATTCCATGAAAAACATGCAAACATCCGTCATTTTGTTATTTATTATCGGGTTCATTATTCCGGTCTTTTCGCAGGAACACGGGGAAGCTGACTATATCGCTCCGGAGGATCCTTTGGTACAAAAGAATCTGGAGGAGTGGCAGGATTTGAAATTCGGTTTTATGATGCACTGGGGCCCCTATTCGCAATGGGGGATTGTGGAGTCGTGGTCTATCTGCAGTGAGGATGTACCCTGGTGCCATCGCAACGCGGACAACTATGTCGAATACAAGCGGGCCTATGAGATGCTAAAGACCACCTTTAATCCGGTCCGTTTTGATCCGCAGCAGTGGGCGCGGGCCGCCAAAGATGCCGGTATGAAGTATGTTGTTTTCACCACCAAGCATCATGACGGTTTTTCTATGTTCGACACAAAGCTGACGGACTACCGCATCACGGATGAGGAGTGTCCTTTTCACAAGAACCCCAGAGCCAACATCACGAAAGAGATCTTTGATGCTTTCCGCCGGGAGGGCTTTAAGACGGGGGCTTACTTTTCCAAGCCCGACTGGCACAGTCCGTATTACTGGTGGCCTTACTTTGCCACGCCCGACCGCAATGTCAACTACAATCCGGAAAAGTACCCGGAGCGCTGGGACAAGTTCAAAAAATTCGTTTACGGTCAGATCGAGGAGCTGATGACCGGTTACGGCCGTGTGGACATCCTTTGGCTCGACGGCGGGTGGGTGCGTCCCCGGCCGGGTATCAAAAGGCTGCCGTGGAACCAGGACATCGACATGCCGGCCATAGCGGCCATGGCGCGCTCGCACCAGCCGGGGCTGATCATTGTGGATCGCTCGGTAGGCGGGAAGTATGAGAACTACCGCACCCCCGAGCAGAGGATCCCCGACAAGCCCCTGCCCTACCCCTGG
Organism: uncultured Rikenellaceae bacterium; assembly: GCA_964649335.1. Classification (GTDB taxonomy): domain Bacteria; phylum Bacteroidota; class Bacteroidia; order Bacteroidales; family VadinHA17; genus DRPN01. Next base: position 2,778 of record CAZYPI010000290.1, read on the forward strand.
GAGACCTGCATGACGATGGGCAACTCGTGGTCTTTCAACCCCTATGATCACTATAAACCCACCCGTCAGCTGATCCATATGCTGGTAGACATCGTGGCCAAAGGGGGTAATTACCTGCTGAATGTAGGTCCTAACCCGTACGGGGAGCTGCCTCAGGAGGCGCTCAGCCGCATGCATGAGATCGGCAGCTGGATGAAAATAAACGGGGAGGCGATCTACGGCTCCCGGCCCGTAGCTCCCTATAAAGAAGACAAAATCTGTTTTACCCGCGGAAAGGAAGGACAGGTATATGCCAACTATCTGGCCGGCGAGGAGGAAAAGACGATGCCTGCCAGGATCACCCTCAGGGCCTTCGGGGCGGCTCCCGGCTCAAAGATTTATCTGCTGGGTTACTCCCGTCCCCTGAAATGGAAAGAGGATAGCGGCCAACTGCTTATCACCCTGCCTTCCGGCGTGGCCGCACATCCTCCGTCACCGTATGCCTGGACTTTCCGGATCACAAAACCCGTTACCAAACC
>CAZYPI010000291.1:0-3244 GCA_964649335.1 uncultured Rikenellaceae bacterium
AGCACAGTATCCAATCCGATCAATCCCTTCAGTTCTTTATAGGCTATTGATATATCTTCCTCTAACTGTCCTATCCGGGTCTTCATTTTCTCAGCCATAGAGACAGCATTGAGCATCTCGAGATAATTATTGCCACCCACCTCATAATTTTTCTGTGAAGCCTCCACCATGATCCCGTTCAGACTATCGAGATAATGATATAACCGGTGTTTTTGCTGCAGATAAACCACTGTCATATAGGCTGAGGAGACCTTTTTCATCAGGTCTCTTTTTTTCATTTCATATTGTGCCTCCACCATTTGTGAATGGTAGATATTCACCTTTTTCTGTGCTCCGTAAACGGTCGGGAAGAGCAGATTCTGCTGTATGCCCCATACTTTGATGGGATAACCGTTTTCAGCCACGTTGTTTTTATCATAGTTGTAATACACGTTGGTTTTTTCCAGGTCGATGGCGCTGTTTACCAGCAGGCGCGAGCTGGCCATGCGCAACGAATCGGACTGGAGTCCTTTATTATAGCGCAGGGCCAGTTCGATGGCTTTCTGACGATCGAGCGAGAGCGTCTGGGTATGTCCGAAAGCAGGCAGCAGCAACAGCAACAGGGTCACTATGATCCCCCGGGCCTGTTTTCTTTTCTTCCGTCTCTTCATCATCCCGTCGTAAATGGCATAAAACACAGGGAGCACGACCATGGTCAGAAAGGTGGAGGTTACCAGTCCTCCGATCACCACTGTGGCCAGCGGCCTCTGTACCTCGGCACCGGCCGAGGTCGATACAGCCATAGGCAAAAAACCCATGGCGGCTGCCGTAGCCGTCAGCATCACCGGACGCAAACGACCGGTAGTCCCTTGGATAATTAATGCATTGATGTCCTTCATGCCGTTATGTTTCAATTCCTTAAAATACTCGATCAAAACAATACCGTTTAATACGGCAATACCAAAGAGGGCGATAAAACCGATACCGGCCGACACACTGAAGGGCATCCCGCGCAGCCACAAAAGGATGATCCCTCCGATGGATGCCAGGGGGATGGCCGTATAGATCATGGCAGCCTCGAGGATGGACTTGAAAGCAAAATGCAGCAATATGAAAATCAACAGCAAAGAAACCGGCACGGCTATGGCAAGGCGTTTTTTTGCGCTCCGCAGGTTCTCAAACTGTCCGCCGTAGTCAATCGTATATCCCGGAGGCAGGGTGATATTTTGTTCGATGCGCTGCTGCACATCCTTCACCACCGACTCCAGATCCCGGTTTCTCACATTGATACCTACCACTATTCTTCTTTTGGTGGCGTCGCGTGATATTTTCGCGGGGCCCTTGGTATAACGGATATCGGCCAGTTCCGTCAAAGGCACCATTTGCCCGCCGGACACAGGGACATACAGGTGCAGCAGGTTGCGGATGTCCCTGCGGAAGCGTTTCTGCAGACGCACCGCCAGGTCAAAGCGCTTTTCCCCCTCAAAAACATTCCCCGTCACCAGACCGGCAAAAGCCAGTGACACCATTTTATTCAGCTCTGTCACACTTACACCGTACTTGGCCAGTTTGCGGCGGTCATACTTCACGCTCATCTGCGGCAAACCTTCCACTTTTTCTACCGTCACGTCGGAGGCTCCTTCCACGCCGCGGGCCAGGGCACTGATTTCTCTGGCTTTTTGACTCAGCATCTTAAGATCCTCCCCGTAAATTTTCACCGCCACATCCGCCCTCACGCCGGTGATCAACTCATTGAACCGCATTTCTATGGGCTGGGTAAACTCGTAATCCACCCCCGGCAACACCTGCAAAGCCTTTTTGAACCTGTCGGCCAGTCCGTCTTTGGTTGTAGCCGTCACCCACTCTTTCCGCGGCTTCAGCTTGATGATAACATCCACCTCTTCCATAGACATCGGGTCGGTAGGCACTTCGGCCGCCCCGATACGGCTGACCACCTGATCCACCTCCGGAAACTTCTTCAGAATCCGCTCTATACGCGTGGTCAACTCAATGGTTTTTGTGAGGGATGTCCCGGTCTTAAAAACCGGCTGGATCACAAAATCCCCTTCATCCAGTGTCGGTACGAACTCCCCGCCCATGCTACTGAAAAGACCCAGTGAACCGGCCAGCAACACCACAGCCAGGACGATTACCGTCGTTTTATGCGCCAGAGCATAACGGATCGTCGGCAGATACATCCTTTTCAAACCGTTCATCAGACGGGTCGAGATCGTTTTCTTCTCCTTTTGCGGCTTCAGAAAAAGAGAGGCCATCACCGGAACATAGGTGAGCCCCATAAACATAGCCCCGATAATGGCAAAAGAGAAGGTCATGGCCATCGGCCGGAACATTTTCCCTTCCACCCCCGAGAGGGAGAGAATAGGGATAAAAACGATCAGAATAATGACCTGGCCGAATATGGCCGACCGCATCATCCTGTTGGTGCTGTCAAAGGTCACCTCATCGATCATCTCCTGTTTTTCGCGGGGTTGCAGATGCAGCAACTTCTGATAATTCATGGTGATACTGAACGCGATAAACTCCACAATGATTACTGCCCCGTCAATGATGATCCCGAAGTCTATGGCGCCAAGGCTCATCAGGTTGGCATCCACATGAAAGACATACATCATGGAAATGGTGAACAAAAGTGCCAGAGGTATCACCGAAGATATCAGCAGGCCCGACCTTAAATCCCCGAGCAGGAGCAATACCACCAACATCACGATCAGAAAGCCGAACACCAGGTTTTCTGTCACCGTCAGGGTGGTTTTTTTTATCAGCTCACTTCTGTCGAGAAAAGCATTGATATAAACCCCTTCGGGGAGGGTTTTCTGTATTTCTGCCACTCTTTTTTTCACCGCATCGATCACTTTTTTCGAATTGGCATGTTTCAGCATCATCACCTGTCCCAGCACTTTCTCCCCTTCGCCGTTTCCGGTGATGGCCCCGAAACGGATGGCATGACCGTAGCGCACCTTTCCGACATCACTTACCAGCACAGGGATCCCATTCACATTTTTGATCACAATCTTCTCTATATCTTCCAATGTATGTACCAGGCCGTCGCCCCGGATAAAATAGCTTTCGTTGTCTTTCTCTATGTAAGCTCCCCCGGCGATGTTGTTATTGCTCTCCAGCGCATTGAAAACATCTATGGCCGTAATGTTCAATGCCCGTAATTTTTCGGGGTTCAGGGCAACCTCATACTGTTTCAGAAAACCTCCCCAGGTATTCACTTCCACTACCCCCGGAATGCCCGATA
>CAZYPI010000292.1:0-3230 GCA_964649335.1 uncultured Rikenellaceae bacterium
GCTCGCGGTCTATGACCAGGCGCAGGGGGTTGCGACCGTACCATTCGCGGGCGGTGAGAGCGGGGTCGTCGATGAGGGCCGTCTTGCGGCCTACGAGGATCGCCTGCTCCTCGCTGCGCCATTTGTGCACCAGCTGCCGCCCCAGGGGGCCGCTGATCCAGTTAGGGCCCTCCTGTCCGGGAAGACGCTTCTCGTCAAGGTAGCCGTCGGCACTCTCGGCCCATTTCAGGATGATGTAAGGGCGTTTTTTTTCATGATAAGTGAAAAAACGGCGGTTGACGAAACGGGATTCCTGCTCCAGGATGCCGGTGAGTACCTCCACGCCGCCCTCCTGCATGATGCGGATGCCTTTGCCGCTCACTTTCTCCGTAGTGTCTATGGTGCCGATGACCACGCGGGGGATGCCTGTTTTTACGATCAGACCGGCGCAGGGAGGGGTCTTGCCGTAATGGGCACAGGGCTCGAGGTTGACATAAAGGGTGGCTTTTTTCAGGAGGTTTTTCTCTTTCACCGACCGGATGGCCAGCACCTCGGCATGGGGTTCGCCGCTGCGGTGGTGGAACCCTTCGCCGATGATCCTGCCGTTATGGACGATCACCGAGCCAACGAGAGGGTTGGGATACGTGGTGCCCAGACCGTGGCCGGCCAGGTCGAGACAGCGCTGCATATATCTCTCGTGTTCCCCTCTTTTGTTCATCGTTTTGATCCTTTGTATCTTTATCCTGTCATGCTTCCGGAGAAAACATTTGATGATATGATCAGTTATCTGGCGGCCGTCCTTACCCCGCTGCATGGAGAGCGGGAAGCAGCCGCCCTGGCTCGTCTGGTCATCCGTGCGGTGACGGGACGGTCGCAGGCGGAGCTGCTGCGCGACGGCGGAATGCCGTTCCCCGGAGAACTGCTGCCGAAAGTTAATAATATTCTCCGGCAATTGAAAGAAAGAAAGCCCGTGCAGTATATCCTCGGGGAGACGGAGTTTTACGGCTGCCGCATCAGGGCCACCCCTGCCGTGCTGATCCCCCGTCCCGAGACCGAAGAGCTGGTGGACCATGTGGTCAGAGAGCTGAAAGGAAAAAAGGAAAAGATCAGTATCCTCGATATCGGTACCGGCAGCGGATGCATTGCCGTAGCGCTGGCGAAGCACCTGCCGCAGACGGAGGTGTATGCCTGCGATGTGTCGGAAGAGATCCTGCAGGTGGCGAAGAAGAACGCGGCGGAAAACGGGGTGAAAGTGCATTTCTTCCGGGAGGATATATTACATCCCGGGACTGCGCCGGAGATGATGTTCCGGTATATCGTTTCCAATCCGCCCTATATTCCGGAAGAGGAGAGAAAAGAGATGCAGCCCGAGGTGGTGCGGTATGAACCGCCAGGGGCCCTGTTCGTGCCGGAGGAGGATCCGCTGTTGTTTTACCGGGCCATCCTGAAATTTGCGGAGACGCACCTCGAAAAAGCAGGGCTGCTGATGGCAGAGGTGCATGAGAAGTATGCCGGAGAGGTGGCACAACTGTTCCGGAAAGCCTGCATGTCAGCGGTGGAGGTGAAGAAAGATATCAACGGGAAGGAGAGGTTTGTGGTTTGTACGGCCTGCGGTAAAAGACATCCACCTTCGCTCCATAAGAGCTACAGTGGATAAAGAAAATAAAAAGATAAAAGTGAGGGAATGGAACACGGATGCTCTTTCGCTTTATTCTTCAATCCTTGAGGATGATATTCATGCAGAAATCCCTGATATGGAAATGCCGGATGCCTTCATAGGATGCTTTTGAGGTGTTATCCATAGAGACCACCAGTTTGGGGAAATCATTATTGATCCTTCTGAGGTTACCGAATTCCCTTTCAACGGTTGCCGGTTCGTTCAGCAAGTAACATACCTGGATATACATCAGTTCGCCTTTTTTCCGGGCCACGAAATCCACCTCTTTGGTGCGGTCTTTCCCTACGGTGACTTGGTAGTTCGCCGCTTTCAGGTGGAGAAAAACAATGTTTTCCAATATCTTCGAAATATCCGTGACCCTGTAACCTATCAGCGAATTCCGCATGCCAATATCATTGAAATAATATTTTTCTCCGATCTCAAAGATCCTTTTTCCCTTAATGTCACTGCGTTTTACCATATGGACGAAGAAAGATTCACTCAGGTATTTCAGATAATCCTGCACCAATACGGTGGACAACCGTATTTTCTGGGATTTGAGAAAATCGCTGATCCTTTTGGCAGAGACAATATTCCCGGTATTTTCGGCCAGATATAATACCAGGTTCTGCAAAAAGGCAACATTGCGGATGGCATGCCGGGTGATGACATCCTTTATAAGGATCGTATTGTAGAGATTTCTAAGATATTCATATAGGATATCCTCCTCTGCAGGGAAGTGGATCAGGCCGGGCATGCCACCAAGAAGGAGGTATTTTTCGAAGCTCCTCTCATTTTCTTTCATCCGGTGAAATTGAAGAAATTCCGGGTAAGTGAGGCTGTAAATTTCCAGAGCGATGCTTCTCCCACTGAGCAGGGTGGCCAGTTCGCCGGACAGGAGCTTTGCGCTGCTCCCCGTACAATAAATGTCGTAATTGCCTTTTGTAAAAAAGTGACGCAAAGCCCGCTCGAAAGATTCGATCTCCTGGATCTCATCAACAAACAATGCGACCTTTTCATCCTTCGCATTATTCTTTTCCACATAATGGATCAGGTCTTCATAGTCCCGGATGCTGTTGAAGGCATAATCTTCTTTGTTGATATATATGATCCGGTTTTGTTTGCCTCCTTTTTCCAGTTTGTTCCGGATACTTTTCAGAAAATAACTTTTCCCTACACGCCTCTGGCCGGTGATGACTTTGATGATATTTTTCCCGATGAACGGAGCTATTCGATCGAAATACAGTTTTCTGTCAATCAAAACCATGGTTTATATTATAATTAAAATTAATGCAAATATAGGCAAAAGATTTTAATATACCTAAAGGACGTGTACGGCTATTTGATATTCAATATTTTTTTTCATCTCTCATCACTTGTCTCTTGGTTCTTGTCTCTTGGTTCTTTTGATGCCGGTTCTTGGTTTCTGTTGTTCTAATGGTTCAATGCTCAATGATCATCCTTCCAAAGGTTTTTGTTACCGGGGGATTTTACCGGTTTTTTGTATATTTTTCCCCTGTAAAAAAATCATTTCGCCAAAAAAAAAATGCAAAATGATTTTTTACAGGGGGAACCGCTTCGCTTTCCCATTAAT
>CAZYPI010000293.1:0-3200 GCA_964649335.1 uncultured Rikenellaceae bacterium
ATGATCATTTTAACGAAACGGATCAATCCAAAGCCATTTGCTCTTTTGGACACGATATCGAAGCATCGTGGCTGCTGTGGGAAGCAGCCGGGATTTCAGAAGACAAAGAGATCCTTGCAAAAATGAAACCGCTGTCCATCAAGATGCTGGATGCTGTGGACCGTGTGGGTGTGGACAAGGATGGCGGCATGTTTCTCGAATCGACACGCTACGGCAGCCACCTGCGCACCAACAAACACTGGTGGCTGCAGGCCGAAACATTGATCGGATTTATGAACGGTTTCGAACTCACTTCGGATATTAAATACTGGAACAAAGTAAAACTTACATGGTATTTTATCGACCGGTATTTAATTGATCACAAACACGGGGAATGGTTTACCAAGTTAAACCGGCTGGGGGTGCCTTATTTAACCGAGCCCGAAGACGACCCGTCGCCCTACTACCGGAACGACTGGAAAATAGACCCGTGGAAAGCCCCTTACCACAACGGCCGGGCCATGATGGAGCTGATCAGGAGGATCGATAACCTCCTAACAGCCCCCCAAAAAACTCGCCTTCCATCGGCCGCCAAAGGCTAGCCGACGGCGCAGCGCGTAGCCGATACGGCAGAGCAAGGCTGGCAGGGGGGAAGCCCGTAGGAAAGGGGGTAATTAGCACATAAAATAATGAAAAAGGTATGTTTTTATATCGTGACCCGAATCATTTAAAGGATTATGTATTATATTAATTATCTTATAATTATGTACTTTTACATAAATTTAACCGGACCGTAGTGATAGAGAATGTGTATTTTAATCATGAAGAAAAAAACTGTTTTTTAGAATGACCCCCACCCTCTGTCATCCATGAGACAAAAAACGAGAGGTAATCATCCCTCCCCCTCGGCGAGGGGGAGGGAAAGAGGGAGGGGGTCAATCAAAAGTATAAGAAAAGATTGGCATAGAAATAATAATATTAAAATGAAATTATCAAATAAAACAATAGCAATAGCACTGTTCTTATCTGTTACTGTACAGATGGCCATGCAGGCACAGGAGATCAGCAGCCTGTACCGGCTTGCCGCCATAACGGAAAACGGATTGGAAGGATTCTCCAAAAACCTTGGCGGCCACAATTTTTCTTACGGAAGTTTCCGCAGCGATGTGACCAAATCCATTATTTCGCGGTGTAAAAAAGGAGAGACCACCATCGAATGGGAAACAGCCGTGGTCCCGGAAAACATCCGGCAAAAAAAAGTCGTTTTTCTCTGGATGGCATCTTTGGACCTGACAACGGAAAAACAGGTGTTTGATTTTTTCTTCAATGACGAAAAATATTTTGAAATACCCTCATCCGGAAAAAAGAACTGGCAGATAAAAAACAACGACGGCTGTGAACTCTCTTTCTACACCGTTAAAACCGATAATAACGGCGATGCTTTCGGATATATGTGGTTGTCGGTACCCTCCGGAAAGGTGATAAAAGGCGCCGGACAAAAAATAAAAATAGTAGGACATGCCAATAATTCAAATACATGGATCATTGTTTATCAGGCAAGCGATGCTCTTTCCTATCTTCAGAATTCGGTCAGGTACGATGTCTCCCTGAAACTGGTGATTAAAAAGAATGAAAAAGCACTGACAGGTCAGATCACTGCACCGGCACATTTTTCCGGAAAAACATTAAACTATTCTGCCCATGGCAGGCGCGGAACAGTTCAACTGAAAAGATCAGGCAACCACTCAACCGGGACCCTGACTCTTCCGCTTGCAGCCGAAAACAAGAGCTTCGTGTTGCAGGATGAAAACGGCCCGCTGTTATCGCTGGAGGCATTGTGCAGAGATCTCAAAACCATAAAACTTATCGAACCCGTTATCCTCACCATCGAAAGCAAAAAGGAAGATCATACCACCGTGGTCTCTGCCGCGAGAAAATACAGTCCGAAAACCCTCACCGGCCTGCTGAAGCTGTCCGGGTCGGTTCTTCGCAAAGGCGAGATATTGCTGATGAACTCCAGCCATCAGGACATTGCCTGGATGGACACACCCGAAAAGTGCATCATCGAAAGAGACACCATGCTGCTGACCCCGTTGCTGGCCCTGGCTCAAAAAGACAAGAGTTATCGCTTTGATGTGGAAGATGCCCTGATGCTGAGAGAGTATATCGGGCGTCATCCCGAAAAAAAAGAGATGATTAAGGACATGCTCCGGAGCGGGCAATTATCCTGCGGCTCCGCATACAACCAACCCTACGAAGAGATGTACTCGGGCGAAGCGCTGGCCCGTCAGTTCTATTTGGGGGCAAAATGGCTAAAAGATGAATTTGATTACAACGCAACGGTTTACTGGAACGAGGATGTGCCCGGAAGAACCCTGCAAATGATGCAGCTGATGCGAAAAGCCGGAACAAAATATTTGATGATCAGCCGCATGGAAAGAGGGTTGTATCATTGGTACAGCCCCGACGGTTCCTATGTGTCCGCTTTCTCGCCCGGTCATTACGGAAGCGCTTTTGCCGCACTCCAAAAGGACTTTGCCGATGCAGCACAGTTTATTGCGGCAAGCTCACTGAACTGGACAAGCTACTATTCCGGAAAAAGCAAATCCCCGGTTATCCCTTTGCTCTCCGACAGGGACATGAGCCCCGCAATAGACTATAGCAGAATCCTGGAGAAATGGAAAGAAATCAACGATCTTCAAACAAAAGAAGGGAAAACCGTAAAATTAAAGTTGCCGGCGTTGACCTATGCTTCGGCGCCGGAGTTTTTCAAGGCCCTGACCGACGAAAACCCCGCATGGAAAGTCATGAAAGGCGAGCGGCCGGATGTGTGGCTGTATATTCACGGGCCGGCACACCAGAAAACCCTGAAGATAAGCCGTGAAGCAGACATCTTACTGACCCAGGCTGAGAAGTTTGCCACGGCAGAGGCGCTGGTGGACGGCTCGTTTGTTAACTACCCCGGAACAGAACTGCAAAACGCCTGGGAGGCAAAAATATACCCCGATCACGGCTGGGGAGGAAAACCTGGCGATATCACAGACGCGTTTTTTAAAGAAAAAATGCAGTTTGCAAAAACCCGGGCAGAAAGAATATTATTCAGCAGCCTCCACAACCTGGCCGCCAAAATAAAAACAGACCCTGAAAAAGGCAAACCGCTGGTTGTGTTCAACAGTATGAATATTGAAAGAACAGACCCCGTTTCTGTGAGGGTGAGTTTC
>CAZYPI010000294.1:0-3180 GCA_964649335.1 uncultured Rikenellaceae bacterium
CCGCTACGGTATCAACGTGGAGGATGTGCAACAGGTCGTCCGGGCGGCTGTCGGGGGCGAGAAAGCAGGCCAGTTGTTCGAGGGCATCCGGCGCTTTGACATCCTTGTGAGGTACCGGGAGCAGGACCGGGCCGACGTGCATGATATCAGGCAATTGCTTATAGAAGCTCCCGGCGGCGCCCGCGTGCCCCTGGCACAACTGGCGGACATACGCGAGCTGGTGGGACCTCGGCAGATCACCCGCGAGAACAGCCAGCGTTTTATCACCATCCAGAGCAATGTGGTGGACCGCGACATCGGGTCGTTTGTCGAAGAAGGACAACAGGCCATAGAAGCCGGCGTGAAACTGCCGCCGGGGTATTTTGTGACCTGGGGCGGACAGTTCCGCTTGCAACAGGAAGCCAACAAACGTCTGAGCCTGGTCATCCCGGTGACCCTGCTGATCATCTTCCTGCTGCTCTATTCCAGTTTCAGCTCGATAAAGAATACCCTGCTGATCCTGCTGAACATCCCCCTGGCACTGGTGGGAGGGGTGGTAGCTCTCTGGCTGAGCGGACAGAACCTCTCCGTGCCGGCATCCGTGGGTTTTATTGCCCTCTTTGGTATAGCCCTCGAAAACGGCATGGTGCTGGTGACCTACCTCAACCAGCTGGTGCGCGACGGCATCCCCGTGGATGAAGCTTCCGTGAAAGGTGCCTCCCTGCGGTTGCGGCCGGTGCTGATGACGGCCTTTACCACAGCGCTGGGACTGATCCCGTTGCTGATAGCTACCGGTACAGGCAGCGAGGTGCAACGACCCCTGGCAACGGTCGTGATCGGGGGACTGATCACCTCTACCCTGCTGACCCTGCTGGTGATACCGGCGATTTATAAATGGTTTGCCGTGGAAGTTAATGGAGGGAAAAGGTAATAAGGCAAAAGGCAAAAGTAAGAAGGCAAAAGGATAAGAAAGACAAAAGATAAAAGGAAGAAGATAAAAGTAGGAAGTTTTTGAGCTTCGAGGCCGTAGCGTAGCGAAGGCTCTGACATCCGTAGGATCGTCAGGGTTTGAGGTTTAATGTTTGGAGTATTTTGAAAGTGTTTAGAGAAAAATGAAAAAAATAAAATAAATAAACAGATGAAAAAAATAACCGCTTACATAAAAAAACATAAATTGCAGAAAGTTACGCTCGCCCTGCACCGGGTGGAAGGACTGAGCGGCATGAGCGTGACGGATATCCGGGGCTTCGGCCGCGGGAAAGCTAAAAATGCCCCCACACGCGTGGTGGAAGAACTGGTGGATTATATCCCGGGAGTAAAGATCGAAATATTCTGTCATGATCATAAAGTGGAAGAGATCATCACCGTGATAGAAAAATCAGCACATACCGGCCTGCGCGGCGATGGGAAAATCTATCTCCAGGAAGTGCTGGATGCCGTACGGATCAACACGGGTGAACGGGGTGAGGAGGCAGTGTGACCTACGTAGGTGCCTACGTAGGAGATGTTGTCTAAACAAGAATGATATATTATTGATTAAGCATATAATAAAATAAGATAATGGAGCCAATACAGGAAAAAGCGATAAAATGGTATTTTTTCCCGCCCATACGGGATGCTTTTATAGCAACCATACTGGCTGCGATAGTATATTTTCTGACCCTGGCCGGCATTGCCGGCAAAGGGTGGGAGATCGGCGGTTTTTTGTTGGCCATGGTGATTGGCGGGCATCACTGGTTGCGTGAAGGGCTGGAGGAGTTGTTCAAAGAATGGGAGATCGGGATTGAGATCCTGATGCTTTTTGCTACGATGGGGGCTGCTATCTTGGGCATGTGGGAGGAGGCTGCTTTTCTGGTGGTTTTATATGCCCTGGCCGAAGGATTGGAGGAATATGCCTATGCCCGCACGCGCCAGTCGATACGAAAGCTAATGGATCTGGCGCCCAAAGAGGCGACACTCCTGCGTGACGACAGGGAAGAAAGAGTGAAGGCCGTACAGTTGAAAAAAGGTGATGTTTTCCTGGTGAGGCCGGGCGAGGCGATACCCAACGACGGGGTGATCATCGAAGGCCGCTCCGGCGTGGATGAGTCGCCCGTAACGGGCGAGTCCGTGCCGGCAGAGAAAAACAGGGGGGACCGTGTGTTCGCAGGGACGATCAATCTGGACGGAGCACTAAAAATAAAAACCACGGCGGCGTATGAAGACAATATGATCTCAAAGATGATCTATATGGTGGAGGAGGCCCAGGAGAAAAAGGGGAAAACACAGACTTTTATCGAGCGTTTCGGCAAAATCTACACCCCGCTGGTGCTGCTGGCAGCCGTGTTGCTGATCGTGGTGCCCTGGCTGCTGGGGGCGGCGATGGCCGGATGGTATTACAAGGCCGTGGTGCTGCTGGTGGCGGCGGCGCCCTGTGCCCTGGTCATGTCCACACCCGTGGCGGTGGCGGCAGGCATTGGCAGGGCCGGCAGGAAAGGGGTGCTGATCAAAGGAGGCATACACCTGGAGAACCTGAAAAAGATCAAAGTGGTGGTGCTGGACAAAACCGGTACCCTCACTACCGGAAAACCGGTGGTGACAGATATTGTGGCCCTGGACGGAAAAGACGAAAAGGAGGTGCTGAACAAAGCCTTTCAGGTGGAGCGACTGTCTGAACATCCCCTGGCAGGGGCTATTGTCCGCAGGGCACAGGAAGCCGGCCTGAAAAAAAAAGAAGTGCAGGATTTTGCCATAGAGCCGGGGCGTGGCGCCCGGGCTCTCCTGGACGGAGAAAAAGTGCTGGTGGGTAAACCGGAGCTGTTTGAAGAAAAAGCCCTGACAGAGGAGGTACGCCGGGAGGCGGAACGGTTGAGCAGCGAGGGGAAGACCGTCGTTTTCACAGGAACCGGAGAAAAGGTTTGCGGGTTGATTGCCCTGGAGGATGAGATCAGGACGGAGGCGCCGGAGGTGGTTGAGCAACTGCACAGGATGGGAATTGCTGTCATGATGCTGACCGGTGACAGTGAGGCTACGGCACGGGCGCTGGCGGCCAAAGCAGGCATAGATCATTATATCGCCGGCGTAAAACCGGAAGGGAAAGTGGAGAAGCTGCTGGAGGCCGGGAAGAGATTTGGGCCGGTAGCCATGGTGGGCGACGGCATCAACGATGCGCCGGCGCTGGCCCAGGCCGACGTGGGCATCGCCATGGGCGTGGCCGGCACC
>CAZYPI010000295.1:0-3176 GCA_964649335.1 uncultured Rikenellaceae bacterium
GCATGAGCAGAAAGGTCCCTTCATCCAGCGCCGGCATAAACTCCTTGCCTATACCGGGGAAGGCCTTGTGTGCTGCCTGCCAGGCCCGGGTGTCCCGCAGGTTCCAGCCGATCTTCTCCGCACCGGCCGGGATGAACCCGAAGAGCTTGTCAAAACCCTGCCAGGTCATAATGCCGAAAAGCAGGATGATGATGGGAAGGCTTAAAAATTTCCATTTGTTGTTCAGCACCCACTTCAGAATGGCAGCATAGGAGTGAACGATGAACATCAGGGTTCCCAGCACCACCGTAATGATCAATGCTACGAAGATAAAGTTTGTGATCTCGGAGTTCATAGCTCCCAGCGGCAGCCATTCTACGGCCAGCAGCCAGACAATCACCCCCAGGGTGATGGCTATGTTGATCCAGTTGACAAACCTGCGCTTCTCCTCAGGCCAGCGGAACGCCAGCAGATTGTTGATACCCAGCAGGATCAGGGAAACGGCTAACCACGACTGGTATTTTATGATAAAAAATAACCCGGCGGCGATCAGCAGACTGTTCCATATCCGGTTGCCTTTCTTTTTGTCGAAACGTATGGCAAAGGTGATGTGGGCAAAGGCAGGGATGAAAACAATGCCGATGAAGAGAGAGGCCAGCAGGGCAAAGGTCTTGGTGAAAGCCAGGGGCCGGAACAGTTTTCCTTCGGCGGCCTGCATGGCAAAGACGGGCAGGAAGCTGACGATGGTGGTGGCCAGAGCCGTGACGATGGCCGGCGCCACCTCGATGGTGGCCCCGTAGATGACCTCTACCAGCCGCCGGCCGCGCACCCCCTTGTTCTCCGGCATATCCAGATGCCGGATGATGTTCTCGGTGAAGACGATCCCCACATCCGCCATCACCCCGATGGCTATGGCAATACCTGAGAGAGCCACGATGTTGGCATCCACACCGAACTGTTTCATCACAATGAAGGTGATCAGCACCCCCAGGGGCAGCAGACTGGAGATCAGGATGGAAGCCCGCAGGTTGAATACCAGGATGATCACCACGATGATGCTGATGAGTATCTCATGGGAGAGGGCCGACTCGAGCGTACCCAGGGTCTCTTTGATAAGGCCTGTCCGGTCATAAAAAGGAACGATCGTAACCTTGGAAACGGTGCCGTCGTCCAGCGTTTTGGAAGGGAGGCCCGTAGATATTTTTTCTATTTTGTCTTTAACGTTTTGTATCACTTCCATGGGGTTGGCACCGTAACGGGCGACGACGACGCCCCCCACCGCTTCGGCGCCTCCTTTGTCGAGGCCGCCGCGCCGCGTGGCCGGACCGAAATGGATGTCCGCCACGTCCTTCAGACGTACCGGCACGTTGTTACGCACCGTCACCACACTCTCTTCCAGGTCTTCGAGGGATTTTACATAACCCAGTGCCCTGACCAGGTACTCGGCCCTGTTGAACTCGATAGTACGTGCTCCGATATCCAGGTTGCTTTTCTTAACGGCATTCATGATCTGGGCAATGTTCACACCATAGGATTTCATGGCATTGGGGTCTATGTCGATCTGATACTCCCGGACAAAACCGCCGATAGAGGCCACCTCGGCTACTCCTTTGGCGCCGGTGAGGGCATACCGCACATAAAAGTCCTGGATGGTACGCAGCTCCTGCGGGTCCCAGCCGCCTGCCGGGTTGCCGTTTTTGTCACGTCCTTCGAGGGTGTACCAGTAGACCTGTCCCAGGGCCGTGGCATCCGGCCCCAATGCCGGCGTAACATCCTCAGGCAGGGTGCCGGCAGGCAGCGAGTTCAGCTTCTCCAGGATGCGGGTGCGGGTCCAGTAGAACTCACGGCCTTCTTCAAAAATGATGTAGATGCTGGACAACCCGAAGATGGAGTTGCTGCGGATGGTCCTTACCCCCGGGATGCCCAGCAGGGCCGTGGTAAGCGGATAACTGATCTGATCCTCTATGTCCTGGGGCGAACGCCCCGGCCATTCGGTATAAACGATCTGCTGGTTCTCCCCCAGGTCGGGAATGGCATCCACCGGCACCGGATCACTGGGCAGAAAACCCGTGTTCCAGTTGAAAGGGGAGGAGACAATGCCCCACGCGATCAGGGAAAACAGTAACAAAAAAGTGACCAGCTTGTTTTCCAGAAAATATTTGATGGTTCTATTCAGCATGCTTGTATCTATTTTTGTGACAAAATCCCCGGAGGGACCATGAAATTTTCATTGCCACAAAAATAGAGGGGACAGGAAAGACAGGCCTTATATAATTTTCGGAAAAAAGTACAGGTTTTTCGGAAGACAAAGAGGCTGAGGCTGAGGCTAAGGCTGTTCGATGTTAGGAATAAGGTGCTGGGTGCTGGGTACTTGTTGCTGGTTTCTCTCCATTCATCCTTCAAGCTTCATCCTTCATCCTTCCTTAATGTTGTCCAGGGTTTTCCGGTTGAACTTCCCTTTTTTCTTGTACTGCGTGGGGGTGAGGCCGGTGAGTTTTTTGAACTGGGCCGAGAGGTGATGCACGCTGCTGAAGCCGGTTTTCCAGGCGATCTCGCTGAGGGTCAGCTCGCCGTAAGAGAGCAGCTCTTTGACCCGCTCGATACGCTGCAGGATGTAATACTTCTCTATGGTGATCTTTTCTTTGGACGAAAAGAGAGAAGAGAGGTATTTGTAATCATACGCAAGGCTGTCGGAGAGATATTGTGAGAGGACGATCTCTTCGAGGGGTTCTTCCGAGTGGTGTATCAGCCGCACGATATCGGCTTTGATGTCTTTGATGATCTGTTGCTCCCGGTCAATAACCAGGTCAAATCCGTTTTCTTTCAGGACCTCTGCAATCCGTATCATGTCGTCCTCCGTAGGTTCTCCTTCGATTACGGCCTTCCCCAGCTCTACCTCTTTCACTTTCCACTCCAGCTTCTCCAGTTCCTGCCGCACCGTGCTGATACAGCGGTCACAAACCATGTTTTTGATATGAAGGACGGATGTTTCCATGTATATTGTTCATGTTGCTTACAAATATAAGGAATAAAAATGGAATGATTGGCTGATTGGTTGATCGGTTGATTGGTTGAAATAATTTCCACTTAATTTCGCCCTGAGCACAGCGAAGGGCTAATTTCTACCTAATTTCTTCCTGAGCACAACTCTCCTTCGCCTTCGGCTATGGCGAGCACGGCAAAGGGCAACGTTGCCA
>CAZYPI010000296.1:0-3165 GCA_964649335.1 uncultured Rikenellaceae bacterium
CGATCCTCGTTCCTCGGATGTCAGGATCTCCGCTTCGCTCCGACCTTTAGCCTTTAGCCTTATTCTGGCATCCACCACCGCTATCCTCTCTTCTACAGCCATCAGGGGATTCAGATCAAGCTCGGCAATGGAGGGGTACTGTTCCACGAGGCGGGAGAGACTGACGAGGATGCGGGCGAAAGCCTGTTCGTCAATACCGGCTTTTCCCCGCACGCCCCGGAACAGCTTATACCCTTTCAGGTGACGGATCATGAAAAGCGCTTCTTCTTCGCCGAGGGGCACCAGGGCACTCACATAATCGCGCAGCACTTCGATGAAGACACCTCCCAGGCCACAGAGAATCAGGTGCCCGAAACCGGGTTCCCGTTTTATGCCGGCAAACAGTTCGTGACCCTGTAACATCGGTTGTACCAGTACGCTGTGTACGCCATCAATACGCATAATTTTTGAAAAAGCCTCTTTCACCGCCTGTGCGTCGGCAATGCCGGTGATCACGCCGCCGGCATCCGATTTATGCAGCAGTCCGGAGGCTTTCATCACCACCGGGAAGCCGGTCTTTCCGGTAAACTCCAGTGCTTCCTCCACCGAAGTGCATACTTTTTCCTCCACCACCGGGATGTCTGCTTCTTTCAGCATCCGGTGTACGGTCTGAGGATCCAGATACCCCTCCGGCATTTGGTCCGGTGTTTCTTTTTGTCTTTCCTCTTTTTTGTCTTCATAAAAAGGCCCAGGGCGGTTCAGCACTTTCCCCAGGGCCTTGCCCAGCACCACCTCATCAGGAAAAATAATTCTGCCTCTCGCAATAAAATTTTCTATTTCCCTCTTCACATTCACCCTGGAAGGCATCACCGGAAAAACAGGCTTCCGGCAGCTTCTCATTTTCTCATCCAGCAGTTCATACACATCATCCACAGGGAAGAGGCCGGGGCTGCCGAAGATCACGACCATGGCATCTATGCTGTCGAAATCGTTCTCGCAGGCATCTATGATCAACCCCAGCTGTTGCGCCGTGCCGGTAGCCAGGAAGTCTATGGGATTTTTCACCGACGACCCGGGAAACAGTTTCTCCTTCAGGGCGTCTGCAGCCGGTCCGGTGAGTTGCGGTACCTGCAGCCCCTGTTCTGCCAGCGTGTCGGTGAGCATCACTGCCGGCCCGCCGGCGTGCGTGATCACCGCAAAGTTCCTGCCTGCCGGCAGAGGATGGCTCATCACGCCGGCGACGGTCACCAGCTCCTGACGGCTGTGGCACCGTACGATACCCGCTTTGCGAAAAAGCGCCTCCGCCGCTTCATCCGACCCTGCCAGCGCTCCCGTATGTGATGAGGCGGCGCGGCTACCTGCCTCCGAAACACCTGCTTTGACCGCAGCAATACGACACCCTTTACTTACCAGTGAAGAAGCATGCCTAAGCAATGAAACCGGTTTGCGGATGGTTTCGAAATATAGCAAAATCACTTTCGGGCTATCCTGCGGGTCAAAGTGTTCATCCATATATTCCAGTACATCCTCCACGCCGTTCTGGACACTGTTGCCGACAGAATATACCGACGAAAAAGAAAGTCCGTTGGGCATACCCGCCTCGATGATGAACAGGGCGGTAGCCCCCGAACCGGAAATAAGCGTGACCCCGCGGGGATCCAGCTTCGGCACCGGCGTGGTGAAGACCCCGCTGTAACGGGGGGTGATCACCCCGAT
The DNA here is from genome assembly GCA_964649335.1 of uncultured Rikenellaceae bacterium. Taxonomy (GTDB): domain Bacteria; phylum Bacteroidota; class Bacteroidia; order Bacteroidales; family VadinHA17; genus DRPN01. The sequence continues at coordinate 1,696 of CAZYPI010000296.1, forward strand.
ACAGTTGGGGCCTATCAATGCCCCGTCATGCTCTTCAATCACGCGGACGATCTGTTGCTCCAGCGCCGCCCCTGCGGCACTCTCCTCGCCAAAACCCGCCGAAAGGATGATGAATGCCTTCGTTCCCTTTTCTTTTGCCAGCACTTCCACCGCCGGCAAAGTGTATTTTGCCGCTATGGCCAGGATGGCCAGATCCACCTGCGGCAGATCACGCACATCCCGGTAAGCCCGCACCCCCTGCACCCGGTCCGCTTTGGGATTCACCACATACATATCCCCGTCAAAAGGGCCTTTCAGTAAATTCTCCAGCACCTTGCCACCGGGCTTGCGGGTATCCTCCGACCCCCCGATCACCACAATGCTGTCCGGATTCAAAAGTTTTTCATTGATCATCTCTCTCCTGATTTGGTTGTTGTAAAAATAAACTTTTTACCCGAATGAAGATTACAACCGGCAAATGAAAAACACTTTTCAGCAATCTTTTCCCGGTCGATAATGAAAAAAAATTTATCTTCGCTTTTTATTTACTTATCCTGCTATTTTAATATCTTGATATGAAAATTTTCCGAAAGATTTCCCTGCTCACCATTATTGTTTTGTTTTTCTCCTTTACGTCTCTCAGATCCCAACCTGCTTTGTCATATTATCTGCCGGACACTTTGCAATATGATCCTTCCATTCCGGTACCTGAGACGGTTCTGGGCCATACCTGCACCCACATGCTTGTCCATGTGCTGAGAGAACACCGGATCGAGGTACATACCCTGAAAACAGCCTGGCACAGTGACGGCCTGGATTTCTTTCCGGGCAGCACCTGGGTGGTGCAGGCACTACAGCCGCAATATGTCTCCTCTCACGACACCCGTCCCACTCATACTCACCGGCGCGGGGGTCTTTTCTTCGGAGACCGGATGCCCCCAACTTCCGGGGATATTTCTACGGCACGATGAAGATGTTCGCCAATGCGATCTTCTTCCGCGACCAAATCCGGGACATTAAATCTTACCGATTTTTTCAGGGTTTTGTCTGGTATCAAACACAGCAGCAATTTTTATGTATTGATGGTCAACCCAATATATTATTTTATAATTACCTGTGATAATAAACCGGTATGTATTACTTCTGTCTTGTAATAATTCTTCAGTTCTTCCGATTTCAGGGGAGTTTTGTAAAATGAGTGTTGTTTTAACAATCTTTTTTACGATTTTTCGGGCTGTATTCAGAGAAACCTGGTATTTATAGTATTCAAATATAAGAAAAATAAACGCATGAAGTCATCCACATGTACAGTTACGATTCTTTTGTCAGCACCTCCCGGTTCTTTGTGCCCTCCGTCGTAAAAAAAATCATTTCTCATGGCCAATATTTCCGGAGATTGTTACGCAGAGAAACGCAAAGATTCGCAGAGATCCGCCAAGCCCTCAACACTGTCAGGAGCCGGCAAGCCGGCACACTGACAGGTTTTCCCAT
>CAZYPI010000297.1:0-3163 GCA_964649335.1 uncultured Rikenellaceae bacterium
TACCTCCAATCCGCCTTATCCGCATACCTTGGTCATTGATATGGGGGCCAAATTCAGCGTCAACGGCTTTGTATATACTCCGCGCCCCGGCGGAGGTAACGGTACCGTCAAGGATTATGAGTTTTATGTCCTTGATAAAAAAGCTCTTTGGACCGATCCCAACACCTGGGGTGACCCGGTGGCTTCCGGCACATGGGAGTCTCCCTGGGATGCTACGAAAAGAGTCTTCCTCGACAAACCGGTCGTAGGCCGTTACCTTATTTTCTATGCCCTTTCTGAGAGAAACGGTAACACCTGGGCATCCTGTGCCGAGCTGAATGTCATGGGCAGCCTCTTCGGTTCCGCATTTACGGCCGACAGAACCGAAATATATGCTACTCAAAAGGTGCAGTTTACCGACCTTTCACTCCAGAAAAAACAATGGTACTGGACCTTCGAAGGTGGAACACCGTCCACTTCCACCGAACAGAATCCGGTTGTCCAGTATAATAATGACGGGGTCTTTGATGTTACTCTGATTACCGTAAGCCAGAGTGATGAAAGAGATACAATCTCTAAACCCAAATATATTACGGTTAAAGCCAGACCCAAAAACAAATCCTTGGAAAAAGAGGGCTGGTCGGTCATTGCCTGGGACAGCCAGGAAGAGCCCAACGCACGGTGGGCCTCCAATGTAATTGACGGAGACATTACCACCTTCTGGCATACCGCCTGGTCACAGGAAGAACCCGATTATCCGCATTGGCTGATCATTGACATGGGCCAGAACCAGGATATTTCCGGATTTACCTATTATCCTCGTCCGGGGGGCGGAAACGGTACGGTGGACTCATGCATTTTCCTGACCAGTATCGATGCTGAGATATGGGATACCGTTGCCAGATGTGACTGGGTTGGCCTGGGCGACTGGTCTTCTCCGAGAACCGTTACCCTGGATAATACGGTGACAGGACGCTTCGTTAAGTTCCTGGCTCTCTCGGAAAGAAACAATAAACCCTGGACCAGCTGTAGCGAGATCGACGTACTGACACCTATCACCGGCACTTATTTTGAAGCAGAACCGCTCTTTATTGAATCCCATAACCAGGTTAATTTTGTCGATCTGACCGCGGGGACTCCCACCGCCTGGGAATGGACATTTGAAGGAGGAGACCCGGCTACCAGCGTCGAACAAAGTCCTTCCGTTATCTATGATATACCTTATAAAGATTTGGGTAACTCTTATGACGTATCCCTCACGGCAAATGGTGAGACATACACCCGTAAAGACTATATTACGGTGAACTACCTCATCCCGAAAGTAGGTGCATACGTTTATATTGATACGCTGGAAATAGGCAAGGCTTTTGTCCATTACAGCAAACAGGAAGGCGGATATGTGGACAATACCGCAGTGGAATTCAACCTGGTCAGGGGCCGGAAATATGTGGTGCGTTTGGGTATGCATCATCCTTGGCCGAACCACTGGGTGGGACGAGCCATGTATGTTGACTGGAACGGCGATTACCATTTCGATGCCGATGCGGAACAGGTGTACAGCATGCAGGACGACTTCCCCGTGCAGGATTCCACAGACGTGTTCTTCCTCGAAGTACCCGAAGATGCTGCTCTGGGTCTTACCCGACTCAGGGTTTATGCAGGACTGTGGGCAGAAATCAACCCCTATAAAAACATTTCTTACGGAGAAATGGAGGATTATACCGTAAACATCGTTGATTCAGCCACTGTGGCTCCGGTAGCCGCCTTTGAAGTGGATACCACCGAACTCTGTGCCGGATCGGAAGTGCACTTCAGGGATGTCTCCGAGAACGTACCCGAGAAATGGGCATGGAAGTTCGAAGGTGCCGTCAATGATACGAGTAATTTCTCCAACCCGGTTGTCACTTATGACACCCCCGGCACGTATGCGGTTACCTTGGTGGCTGCCAACAGCGTGGGATCGGATGAAGTGACCAAGACGGATTATATCACCGTTTACGGTTCCACACCTGTGAATGCCGGGGAGGATATGAAAGTCTGCCTGGGTACGGAGGTCGTTCTCACAGGTTCCGGAACCGACAGCCTGCGGTGGAATAACGGCGTGATCAATGGCGAACCGTTCTATCCCACCGATTCAATGGCTTATGTACTTACCGGTGTGAACGAGCATAACTGCTCCGCCACGGATACGGTCATTGTCGACGTTTGGGAGGGAGTGAAAGATACTTCCGTGACCAAGTACGGTGAGGATACCCTCATCGTACATGCCGACCCGGTCATGTATATCTTCCAGTGGATCAACTGTGATGACGGAACAGCCCTTGAGGGAGAAACAGATACCATGTTTGTTGCCCAGCATGGCGGTAACTATGCTGTCGTGGTGACTCAGGTGGACGGAGGACAGTGTTCCGACACTTCCCTCTGCTATACCATCACCATCACAGGGGTGGATGATCATTTCGGCGATCAGATCAGCATCTATCCCAATCCGAATGACGGTAACTTTACCGTGGAATCCGGAAAGGAAAATACCACCATCAGCGTGTACAATGCCATTGGCACACTGATCTTCAGAAAAGAAGATGCTGCTCCCGTTGAAGAACTCTCCATCACAACAAAAGGCGTTTACTTTGTCAGGATCGAAAGCGACGGACAAATAGAAACCCGGAGAGTGGTGGTGAAATAGACATGACACCTTAAAACAAAAAAAACCCCGGGGCTCCGGGGTTTTTTTTTGCAACTGCGTCGCGTAATTAGTTTGCTGGCAAAGCCTGCTAATTTCCACTTAATTAACTATTGTATGACTATCTTCTGCCGGCCTTATTTATTGAATTTGTATCCGAATGTCAGACTCAGATTATTGTATGTCTTGGAGGCATCGGCCGCAAGATGATTGTCCGATTTGAAGTAAAAGTCAAGACCTCCCGTGAAATTCTTGAATATTTCTACTGAGGTGTTCACGGAAATATCCGACTACCCATTATTTTGTTACATAATGATAAATGCAAAGCATTAAACTCTGCTCAATGTTTTGACTCTCACCCAGGGTTTACGAACAGTAGGTGGTATATTGAATTTGGGAGTTTATTTCACGGGATGTGTATTCCAATTCGACGTTTGCATTAAAACTATGCAGTTGACTGGCTTTGGAAATGCCCAAGCCCAGACTGAAACTTCCCTTGAA
>CAZYPI010000298.1:0-3152 GCA_964649335.1 uncultured Rikenellaceae bacterium
AACCGAAATACATCTGGCTCTCCCTCGACAAGGAAAAACATTTCCCGGCCAATATCCGCGTGAAGAGGATGTTTAAGAAGATACAGTAATCGTTGTAGGGATGGGTTCCTGTTGTTTTTAACAATCGAACCCCGGCCGGATCGTGAGACAGGTATACGAAGAAACAGATACCGGTGAAGCGATGAGGCGACTATTGCATATTATTTGATTATATTCTAATAATATTGTTGTTTTTGTTTTATTTTTGATTATACTTAACTGTATGAGATTTTTATTATTTGTGCATGCGTCTGGGGATAGCATTTTTCTCAATAAAAGATTACCACAAAGCCATATCCCAGTTCAGGGGCGCTTTGAGGTTCAATCTTGCCAACCGGGTGCCGCTGGAAGAGTTGGGATATATTCAGTAGGAAGAATTCGATGTTCGATGTTCGATGTTTGAAGTTTCAAGGTAACTATTTAGCTGGGCTTTGAAGAAATAAAGCAAAAAAAACCGGCACCAAGCACCCAGCACTGCCCCCATGGCCGTGATCACCGGAACATCTTCCGGTATTCGGAGGGGGTTTTATGCATGATGGTCTTGAAATAGTGGTTGAAGTTGGCCAGGTTATTGTAACCGCTCTCAAAACATATCTGCGAAACGGTCTTGTCCGTCTCTATGAGCATCTTCGCAGCCAGGCCGATACGTACCTTCTTCACATATTCCATAAAGGTAAGGTTGGTTTTTTTCTTAAAATAGCGGCAGAAAGAGCCGGGAGCCATATTCACAAGACCGGCGGCTTCCTGCAGCTTGATCCCCTCCCCTATGTTCAAAAACACATATTCATACACTTTATTGATCTGTTCCAGGTCGCGGGAAAAATTCTTTGAATAGGCCAGGGTATCCGACAGGTATTCTAACTCTTCCATTTTAATCAGGGTGTTAAAGACATTCAGCAGCTCGATATAGCTCTCCAGACCTTCCAGATGCACGAGCTTTTTCAGTCTTTTTTTCACCTCTTTCACCTTTTTTCCTTTAAAAAAAATCCCCAGATTGGCCCTTTTCAGGAATTTCTCAATCACTTCGAGCTCCGGGATGTTAAAAAAATCCGACCGGATAATATTCTCATTGAAATGGATGGTGATACACGAGGGGGGGATATGGTCATCCCGCTCGAGGATCTCCCAGCAATGAGGCACATCCGGCCCCAGCAGCACCAGGTCGCCGGATTCGAAGCTGGAGATACTGTTTCCCACGATCCTTCGGCCCGCCCCGGAAACGATAAAGTTCAGTTCATAATTCCTGTGTGAATGGATCTTGGGCATCCGCTCGGCCAGCTGGATCTCCCGGACAATAAAAGAATGTTTGCCCGGCACATCTATTTTCTCGAAGACATAATCCACGACAAGAATATTAAATATTGTTAATAATACCCAAAGATATCAATTAATACTGAAAAAAGGGTTAAAAATTAATGTAACTTAAGGAAAATAGCAGTAGATAACTTTTTTCTGTTTATCTTTCTTTGTTATCCAGTCGAGCAATAAACAGGAAACACTATGTTAATATCACCCTTAAGAGGAATCATTCCTCCCATGATCACGCCGTTAAAGGATTATAACCGCCTGGACCGGCAAGGTCTGGACAACCTGATTGAGCACCTCATTGACGGCGGGGTGCATGCTATTTTCATTTTAGGCACCAACGGAGAAGCGCCTTCTCTGGATACACCTCTGAAAAAAGAGTTCATTCGTGAGGCGGGAGCGCTGATCAAAAAACGGGTACCTTTGCTGGTGGGGATTTCCGACACCGTTGCGGCCCGCTCGCTTGAGATCGCCGCCTATGCTGCAGACCACGGAGCTGAGGCGGTGGTACTCACGCCGCCTTACTATTATCCGCTGGCTCAGGAAGAAGTGATTGATTATTATGCTATGATGGCGAACCAACTGCCGTTGCCGTTTTTCATATACGATATTCCCAGCCACACCAAAATTCCCTTAACCGTTGACACCGTCAAAAAAATAAAGGAGCTGGGGGCCCTGGGTATCAAAGACAGCTCGGGGGATATGTTCCATTTCTATTCTCTCGTGGATGCCTTCTCCGGTGATCCGGATTTTTCGCTGATCACCGGAATGGAGATGTTTATTCCCGATATCCTGCTGAACGGAGGACACGGGGCGGTTCCCGGAGGCGCCAATATGTTCCCGCACCTGTTTGTAAACCTCTATAAAGCAGCCATAAAAAAAGACTTTCAGACCATCGCTTTTCTTCGACAAGAAGTTATGGAGATATATAAAAACATTTACCAGATCGGGAAGCGCATTCCGCAGGTCACGGCCGGCATTAAATGTGCTCTGGCCCTGATGGGCATTTGTGATGAATATATGGCACCTCCCCTGCAAAAGGTATCCGGGGAAGAGCGTGAACGCATCGCCGGTATAGTGAATAAAATAAGTCACAACTCTTCCGTTTCCCGGCACTCTTAACCACCTGAACTCTTTTTGTATGAATTACCAGTTAGAATACATTGATATCGCTGTTCTGGTTGCTTATGCGCTGGTAATGGTAGGCATGGGCGCCTTTTTTGTGCGCAAAAGCAATACCTCCGAACAGTTTATGGTGGCAGGACGTACCATTCCTGCCTGGGCTGCCGGTCTGGCCGTCATGAGTGCCTACACCAGCAGCATTTCCTATATTGCCGTTCCGGGCAAGGCCTTCGATGCCAACTGGCATCCTATAATCTTTGCGCTGAGCGCCATACCCGTGGCCTGGTTTGTGGCCGAATACGTAGTTCCTTATTACCGGAAAAACAAGATCATCTCCGTTTATGGTTATCTTGAAAAGAAAATGGGAGTGTGGGCACGGGTTTATGCTTCCTCCTCTTTTGTCCTGTTCATGATCGGTCGTACGGCTGTGATCCTTTACCTCTCTTCGTTGTTATTATCGCAGTTTGTTGCCACCGACATACGATGGCTGATTCTCATCATCGGCCTGATTACGGTGCTTTATACCCTGATGGGGGGCATGGAAGCCGTGATATGGACCGATGTGATGCAGTCGGTTATCATGATCGGCGGCATTCTTATTGCCGCTTTCATACTCACCAAAGATGTTTTCAGCGGCCCGCACCCCCTGATACAAAGCGCACTGGAGGCCCATAAGTTCAGCTGGG
>CAZYPI010000299.1:0-3101 GCA_964649335.1 uncultured Rikenellaceae bacterium
AGGCCGAAAGCACAAAATTTTTACAAAAAATAAAAATTGCGACAAATTGTTTACGCTGAGTCAGGAGTTCTGAAGTTAGCGTCAGCACACTCGGGGACAAACTCTGATAAGCCCAAATTAAGCGATAGAAAAATTCTATCGCTTAATTGACAAAGAGAATCTCAGCATTCCAAAGAACGGAACATAAGATTTTCTTGTTGCTTTCCGCTTTTTATTTTTACTTTTGCATCCCGGTAAATGAACCTGAAAAACTCAACACATTATGAAACGAGTATTGGTCGCTACAGGCGGAGGAGATTGTCCCGGTTTGAATGCTGTGATCCGGGCCATTGTCAAGCGTGCCTCCCGGGAGAAAGACTGGGAAATCATCGGCAGCATAGAAGCTTTTGACGGCGTTCTCCGTGAGCCGACGGAAATCGTCATCCTGGATGAAAAAAAGGTCTCGGGCATCCATGTGCAGGGAGGCACCATCATCGGCACCACCAACAAGGGAGGTCCGTTTGCATGGCCGGTAAAAAAACCGGACGGCACCTATGAGTACGTAGACCGCTCGGATGAGATGATCCGCAAGCTGGGTTACATGGGCGTGGATGCCGTCATCAACATCGGCGGGGAGGGCTCGCAGAAGATATCGCAGGCACTCTATGAAAAGGGGCTGAATATCATCGGCGTACCCAAGACCATCGACAATGACCTGCTGGCCACCGATTTCACTTTCGGTTTCCAGACGGCGGTACAGATCGCCACCGAAGCGGTGGACAAGCTGGTATCCACGGCCCAGAGCCACAACAGAGTGTTGATCCTGGAGGTCATGGGACGTTTTGCCGGATGGATAGCCCTTCATGCCGCCGTGGCAGGAGGCGCCGAGGTGTGCCTGATTCCCGAGATCCCGTATGATATCCAAAAGGTGGCGGAAAAGCTGGAGACCCGTTACAGCCGGGGCCGCGGCTTCGCCAACGTGGTGATCGCCGAAGGTGCCAAGCCCGTCGGCGGCACGGTCTCCGGTACCAAAAGCGACGAGGTGGGCTACGAGAACATACGCCTTATGGGCGCGGCAGGCCGCCTGATGAAAGAGCTGAAAGAAGTGGGCTTCGAAGCGGATATGCGTGAAACCGTCCTGGGACACCTGCAGCGCGGAGGTATACCCAATGCTTACGACCGCATTCTCGCTACCGAATTCGGCGTAAAAGCCTTCGAGATGGTGCTGAACGGAGAATACGGGAAAATGGTCGCCTATCACCATCCCGACATCGTCTCTGTGCCGCTGAAAGAGGTCATCGGCGGAGAAAAACTGGTCACCCCCGACTCGGCCCTCGTGAAGACAGCCCGCGGTATCGGGATATCGTTCGGAGACTGATAAGACGATGAAGCGATGAAGCGATGAAGCGATAAGGCGATGAAAAAACCTGTCAGCGTGCCGGCAAAGCCGGCTCCTGACAGCGTTAAGGGGGAAGGAAAGGATGATTGGATGATTGGTTGATTGATTGATGGAATAAGAACCACTTTCGCTCCTGCAGAGCTATGTCGGACGAAGAATGAGATATGTGCAGAGAGAGCACGATGCGGAAATCCTGGATTGTCAGCCCCGAAGGGGCGCCAGCAACAGCATAGGGCACCGCCCTATGAGAGGATGTCCCGTTAGTTCTCAAGCCCTGAAAGGGCGAAAGCAGAGATGAAGAAAGATATTTTTTTAATATGAATCGAATCGTAGAGGCGCAAGGCCTTGCGCCTCAAATGGAAAAAACCTGTCAGCGTGCCGGCAAAGCCGGCACCCGACAGCGTTTAGGGCAGGAGAGATTGAATCGATGAAGTGCGGGGGGAAAAACCACAAACCACCACATCCTCCGGAATCACAACGGATTTTTGGTAATCAGGGTGTACAGGGTGGTGCCCAGAACGAAGAAGCCGAAGATGATGATCCCAAGGCCGGCGATCTTATTGAACCAGAAAATCCGCCGCAGACGGATCTTCTTGCTAAACTTTGAGAGATAGTAGGTGATCATAAACCACCAGGTGACGGCCGCAAAGACAATCCCCAGGATGGTCAGCCCCGGCCCGGCGAAAAAAGACTTTTGCGTATCATATTGCAAGCTGGCGAAGATCCCCACATAGAGCAACAGGGTGAGAGGATTGGCCAGGACCATCAGCATCACCGAGACATAATCATCAATAATCCTTTTGCCTTTGCTTTTCACCGGATTACGCAGGTCGGTGAGGGGGTTGTCATTGAACACCTTAAAGCCGATCCCCACCACCACAATGCCGCCGATGATCTGGAAGAGAATACGTTTTTCCTCGACAAAACCGATCACCAGCGAGACACTGGCCGCCGCCACCAATGAAAAGATCATATCGGCTGTCACCGCTCCGAGGCCGGACAAAAAACCCGGTATCCTGCCCCTGGTAATCGATTTCACCACGATATAAATACCGACAGGTCCGATGGGTATGGAAACCAGCAGGCCTATCAGCATTCCTTCAAGGAAGTACTTCAACTCCACAATATCTCTCTTTTCTTTCCCGAAATTTTAGCAAAAATAATTCTTTTACAGATATTTTCTTGTTGTTATCCGTTACATTAGGAACGAGATCCGTTATCTTCCAACGTACAGGATCACAAAATATTTTTCACCAGCAGTCGCGGCTCCATCATCTCATGGATGGAATATTTCAGACCTTCCCGTCCCAGGCCGGAGTCTTTCACCCCGCCATACGGCATATGATCCACCCGGAAGGTAGGCACATCGTTAATGATGACTCCTCCCACTTTCAGGCGGTTGAAAGCTTTGTTCATCTCGTCGAGGCGGTTGGTGAAGACACCTGCCTGCAGACCGTATCGCGAGTCGTTGATAAAGTCCACCGCCTCGTCAAAGTCGCCGAACTTCTCGAGGGTGACTACGGGCCCGAACACTTCCAGGGCACACACTTTCATGCTCCCGGCGGTGCGGGTCAGGACGGTAGGCTCAAAATAAGCATCCTTCTTCTTGCCACCCAGCAACACCCGGGCTCCTTCCTCCACCGACTCGTCCACCCATTCCTGCACCCGTTGTGCGTTCTCCTCGTCGATCATCACGGATATTTCCGTTCCGGGGTCGAGCGGG
>CAZYPI010000300.1:0-3035 GCA_964649335.1 uncultured Rikenellaceae bacterium
TGATAGGCATGTTGTTACCGGATTTTGCCAAAAATTTCAGGGAAGCAAATAAAAAAGCCCTGCGTTCCGAGATCAGAAAAGCCCGGGCAAAAACAAAAGGGATTATCGGGGTTAACATTATGATGGCTCTCACCGATTATGAGGATCATATGATCGTGGCCATGGAAGAAGGAGTGGATCTGATCATCTCCGGCGCCGGCCTGCCTCTGAAAGTTCCGGAAATATTGTTGAAAGACAAAGCCGGAAAGAACAGGACGAAATTCCTCCCGATAGTTTCATCAGCCAAGGCCGCCAGCCTGATTTTCCGCTACTGGTCCGGCCATTATGGAGTGATCCCCGACGCGGTGGTGGTGGAAGGCCCCAAAGCAGGAGGTCATCTGGGGTTCAAAAAATCACAGCTCGATGATCCGCTGTTCGGGTTGAAGGAGATGGTCCCGCAAGTTATCGAAGCAATCAAACCTTTTGAACGGGAGTATAAAAGAAAAATCCCCGTGATCGCTGCCGGAGGAATATTTACCGGGAAAGATATGTATGAGATTATGCAGAGGGGTGCCGACGGCGTGCAGATTGCCACCCGTCTGGTGCCCACCCGTGAATGCGATGCTTCGCAGGCTTTCAAGGAAGCCTATATCCACAGCCGTAAGGAGGATCTCATGGTGATCGACTCGCCGGTGGGTCTGCCGGGCCGTGCCATCAGGAACCGTTTTCTGGAGGATGTTTCCGAAGGAAAAAGACATCCCGTGAACTGTCCGTGGAAATGCCTGAAGACATGCGATTATAAAACCGCTCCTTATTGCATCTCCCTGGCCCTGGTCAATGCCGCAAAAGGAAAACTGAAAAACGGTTTTGTCTTTGCCGGCAGCAATGCCTGGCGAACCAGCCGGATACAAACGGTAAAGGAAGTTTTGAATGAGATAAAAGAAGAATTCAGGGCGGCTGAAAAACCATTGTCACGCAGGTTGCCCGTTAGCATACCCGTACAAAAAGTGGTATAAAAAAAAGAGGCCGGCCGGCCTCTTTTTTTATCATTCACCGTGAATGCGTTTCTTCTTTTCCAGCAGTTCCTCTTTGCTTTCCTGATGATCCGGGTCTGCTATGATGCAATCCACGGGACATACGGAGACACACTGGGGTTCGTCGTAAAAGCCCACACATTCCGTACACAGATCGGAATTGATGACATAAGGTTCGCCCTCGCTGATAGCGTTATTCGGGCATTCGGTTATACACGCACCGCAAGCGATGCATTCATCTGTGATCATTAAAGCCATAGCCGTATTTTTTAAAAGGTTAAAATTTCATGTAAAGGTAAAAATAATTTTTTTTTGTTGTCCTTATCATGTGATTGTTTTATAACATTATTACCCTGCACAGGTGTCCCGGGTGCTGTCAGGTGTTTATGATCGCATTGAAGTCTATCTCTTCCTCTTTGTTCACTTCGGTAAGATGAAGGTTTTCGCATTTGAGGGTGCGGGCATGATATTTCTTCAGCAAGGCATAGTTATGGGTGGCGAACAGCACCGTACAACCTGTTTTGCTGATGTCCAGCAGCAGGTTCAGGATGCCTTCGGAAGTGTCGGGGTCCAGGTTGCCGGTGGGCTCGTCGGCCAGGATGATCTTCGGATGGTTCAGCAAAGCCCTGGCGATGACCACACGTTGCTGCTCCCCGCCGGAGAGCTGATGCGGCATCTTGTAACCTTTGAATTCCATGTTTACCATCTGCAGCACCTCCCGGATGCGCTCTTCGATCTTTTTTTTGTCCTTCCAGCCCGTGGCCCGAAGAACAAAAGCCAGATTGCTGTTAACATTGCGGTCGGTGAGCAACTGAAAATCCTGAAATACAATCCCCAGATTCCTCCGCAATAAAGGAATATCCTTCTTTTTCAGGGTCTTCAGATAAAAATCCCCTACCCGGGCAAAACCTTCCCGCAAAGGAATCTGTGCATTGATGGTCTTGACCAGCGTCGTCTTGCCACTACCCACTTTTCCGATAAGATAAACAAACTCGCCGGGAAATATACTGAACGTGACATCTTTCAACGCCAGATGATCTTTCTGAAAAAGATTACAGTCCCGGAATTCAATAAGCGGTTTTTCTTCCATATTTCCCCTGATGTCTGATAGTTGGTCTCAAAAATACAATTTTGTTTTGCAATGCCATGGTTTTTTCCGGGGAAATTAACAACAGACTGTTAATTAAAACCTATACTAATACGCAACTATAACCGTTAGAATAGTTAAATTTAGCCGCTGAAAAATTGCCATGCGACAACGTATCATACATATAATCCTGTTTACCGGCGTGTTTATTCTGACGGCAGCCGGGGTGTGGTCGCAGGAACCATACTTTTTTTCCACCGAAGAAAATCAATATCGCAAGGCGGAAGACCTCTATGAAAAACAAAAATATGCAGCCGCACAGAAACTTTTTGACGAATTTGTGGCAAAATACAACGATAAAGAAGACCTGTTGACAGTGCAGGCCGAATATCTGGCGGCCAGGTGTGCCCTGTTCCTGTTCAACAATGATGCGGAATACCGGCTTTATGCTTTTATCAGCAACCACCCGGAGAGCTCGCTGGTGAAAAGAGCGGTTTATGAAATGGCCCTTTTTCAGTATCAGAAAAAAAGCTATCGCAAAGCCATAGAGTATTTCGGCCGGGTGGATGTGTCTTCCCTGACGGAGCGGGAAACGGCGGAGTATTACTTCAAACTGGGCTATTCTTATTTCATGCAGAAAGAGTATGACAAGGCCAAAATGGCTTTTTATGAGATCAAAGATATCCGCAGTGATTATTCTTCGCCGGCCATCTATTACTATGCTCATATTGTTTATATGGAGGGTAATTACCAGACGGCGCTCAAAGAATTCCGCAGACTTACCGGTGATGAGAATTTCTCACCTATCGTACCTTATTACATAGTGCAGATCCTCTATCTCCAGAAAAAGTATGATGAGATCATTGATTATGCCCCTGGGGTGCTGGAACATGCGACCCCTTCGCGAAAGGCCGAGCTTACCCGTTTTATCGGCG
>CAZYPI010000301.1:0-3012 GCA_964649335.1 uncultured Rikenellaceae bacterium
CGGAAATAGGCGGAAGAAGAAAGACCGGGCACATCATAGTTTTGTGTATTGTCCGGAGAAGCAGCAGGGCTCCATGACTCTCCGTCCGCGCTCTGCTCCCAGCGGTAACTCAGTTTGCCCACGCCTCCCCGGGCCCCCGTTCCCGAAATATGCAACGCTTCCCCGGCACATATTGCACTGCCGGATATCACATTATTATAAATCGTATCTGCCACCAGAATATTATCATAATCAATAGCATAGAACCCCGAGTCCCATTCCGTGGTAAAACCGATAATTACCCCTTCGCCGGCATACTCTCCCAACGGCACAAACACCCGCCGGAAAGAGGTGTCGGAAAGATAATTGGACTGATCAATGGTAAAAAGAGTATCGTAACCCCTGCCACAGTCTGACGAAACGATAAAATGGATTTTTTCGGATGCATTCAGGATGACCGTATCAGATTGCCATTGCTCTCCCTTTCTGATCCTGTAATCAAACCAGACGCCGGTACGGGCAGTCACCGGTTTCAGATCCCGGTCATAAATAAAAAACTGATCATAACGGTCGCCGGGCATCGTAGTAAAAAAGGCATTGCCTCCCTCCTGCTGATCGCGGTTGATCCAGGTGTACCCGTTTTTGTCCGTCCAGTCACCCATATTATACCCCAGGCTGTCCACATTCTCAAAGAAAGGAATGGCACCGGGAGCTTTGATAAAGATCTCTTTTTTTGACGTATCATTTTCATGAATAAGAAAATCCCCGGGCAGATTAGTGTAGCAGGTAAAATGATAATCCCCGGGGTCCAGGGTGCTGACCAGACCGACCAACAGGGTATCGCTCTGACCCCGCTCCAGCGGGCCGGGGAGTGTTGCATTAAACCGCTCCATACCCCGGGGAGTCACCACATCCGCCACCACCGGGATATTTGTCAGAGCCTCAATTCCGTAATTTTTCACTATTACGACAAGAGAATCTTCCTGTCGTCCGCAGGTCCGGGATACAGGTTCCAGTATCTGCGTAATGCCGGCATCTTCTTTGGAGGAAGTGAATCTGATCTCATACCCTCTTTCCGTAGTAAACCCGTCGGAGACAAACCGCAGATACACTTTGCCCGACGATGTCAGCAGCTCCGCCGGCAGGGTGTCCCCTGATAAAGCCAGCAGCAAAGGGGACGCTTCATCTTCCCCGTCATATACATACAGGGTGTCCTGACCGGCCACCGTCATGAAACTGTTAAACATCAAATGTATGACATTGGCTCCCGGAGGAGCGATCAGGGTACGTGCGTCGGAACAGTTCAGGTAGTTATAATAAGAATAACCGTTGTCCCATATTGTCCCTGAAAAATCCGTTATGGTGTCTATGGCGGCAGGTGCTTCGCCACAGTCGGGACGTATATTGATCACCGCATACTGGCCGGAAGTAAAATCATAACCGCCCGGCGTCAGGTCGTCGAGATAAAAATACCCGTTGTAAGCGCCACCCCATCCCCAGTTGACATGAAAATAATTGGGATCCTGGTATCCGTCAATGTTAAAGGCATGATTCCCTCCGGCATAGATCAGCGGCTGTCCCAGGTCGAGCTGCGACCGCACGAGACTATCCCACTTTTCTTCCGTATAGGTTGATTTGGCCGCCGTGGTGATATGCCGGGAATAGTCAAAATAATTTTTCAGGGCCGTGGCTGTATAACCTACGGAAGCACTGGAGCCTGAGGTGCCGTAATTCATATTGATGGAGACCCCGCAATGATACATGAGGGTGGCTACCGGCGTATTATACCCGGAGAGGGAGTTGGGCATGGCCGTCCAGTCGTAAAACGTATGGGCAAAGTCTGCCGACTGCCCGCCATAGTTATAATCGGTATAAGAATGTTCTCCGGAGCCGTAATCGGGATAATCCCAGTATTTCATCACCTGGGCCATGGCCACCGCCACACAGCCCACCCACACATGGCCGTCCTGTCCGGCAGCATCTTCCGGGCACAACGTATTATAATATCTTCCCTGGTTCCATCTGGTGGAAAGCAACGGGGCTACCTCCTGTATGTCTAAAGCCCCTTTGGCCGGCGGATTCAGATAGCGGCTCCAGACTTCCTCCGTCTCTTTTTCGGGGATCAGTTGTTTTTGCCGGACAAACCGGATCTGCTTGCCGGTCAGCTCCAGCCACCCGGCCAGCGCCGCCGGCATCTCACCGTTCTCTTTGAACGAAGATTCGAAAGAGTAGGCCAGCACCGGGAAAACACGATCTTCCGCCGAAATAATGATAAAGCCGGGCTGCCCCGTGATATTGAAAACGTAATACAAAGCCGCACCGCCGTCAGATTTTTCCGGACGAAGCAACTGCAAAACAAAGGGCTGTCCCTGCTTACGCCCATCCAAAGAAGCTCTTTCCTGCAGAAAATTTAACGCCACCTTGCGGGCCAGCAGCGTATCCACATCCGCCGCCCGCACAGGATAAAAGACCAGCAAGATCAAAAAGAGGATAACCGATTTTTTCATAAGGCCCGGGTTAGGAACATGTAAAGATGACTCCTGTTTATTCTTTTTGGTTGCACTGGTTTGGTTTTATCCTCCCTGCCGTTTGTATCTTTCCAACAACGTAAAAAACAAGAAACATTTGGTTATTTCGTTCTGTTTTTTATAATTTGTTTTTAATCCGACCCGGCAACCTGGCCGTAAAAACTGCATAATTCATATTGAATCACATAATTTGAATATGCCGGTTTGAAAGACTCATCGGACAACATGCAACCTGAAGACAATTAAATAATCATATATTTTTATCAAAAATTACGAATTTAAAGCGCATAATTATTACTACTGTTGCCACAACATGATTGTTATCATAAATACTTTCTGAATATGAACCGGTTACTTCCCCTTTTGTTATTCTTTCTGACGGTGAGCGGCTGCTCGCATCCGGACAAAGATCTCACCCGTTTTGTGGATCCTTTTATCGGCACTGGCGGCGACGGCCACACGTTTCCCGGAGCTGTCGTACCTTTCGGGATGATACAGTTGAGCC
>CAZYPI010000302.1:0-3008 GCA_964649335.1 uncultured Rikenellaceae bacterium
AGCACCTGAAAGAGGGGGTTTATTATCTGCGGATGCAGTCGCGTTTCGGACAGTTGTCCAGAAAGATTGTTATCCTGAAACAACATTGACAGGAAAATGAATAAACGTTTGATCATTATACTGTTTCTGCCGCTTGTTATTGCCGGTCATGGTCAGGAGGCCATGGAGCAGCTGGATCACATCATCCCTCCCTCGCCGGATGCGGCGGCCCTGGCCAGGGCCGCCGACATCCCCGTGAGCCGGTACACCGGCATGCCCAATGTCACCATACCCCTGTGGACCATGAAAGGGAAGAGTGTTTCCGTAGCCATTGCGCTCAATTATCACAGCAACGGCCTGCGGGTGGCGGAGGTGCCCGGCTGGACCGGCCAGGGATGGTCGCTGCAAGCCGGCGGATCCATCACCCGCTCGGTGCAGGGAAACCCCGACGACTGGTCCAACGGATACCTCTAGGCCGGTCGTATCTGCAGGGCATGCAGAAAAATTCCCGGGCATTGTGGCGATGGCAACCTGCAGGAGCAAACCCGACGGAAAAAATGGAGTTCCTTCAGGAGGTGACTGCCGGCAGGATAGACCTGGAACCGGATATCTTCTATTTTAACTTTAACGGTCATTCGGGGAAATTTATCCTCGACCCGGACGGACATCCCGTGCCGGTCACGCCGGTGGATATGGATATCCGGTATATAAAAGGCCCGGACGGCAAGATCGTTAAATGGGTGGTCACCGACGAGTCGGGGGTGAAATATGTCTTCGGAGGAGAAGAGGCGGCGGAGAAGTCCACCCACAACGACTCCCACGGTAACTTAGCGGTATGGTTTTATTCCACGTGGCATCTCTCCCGGATCGTTACCCCCAACGGGGAAGATACCTTTGTCTTTTATTATTTTCCGCACACGGTGACCTACCGTTATCCCGTTCCGTTAAAAAAACAGGCCTGGAAACCTCCATCACGCGGCGATCTCTTTAACTATACCCTTACCACGACCGAAGAAAAACACCTGAAAAAGATCGAGCAGGTCTATACCGGCGCCCTGGTTCAGGTGGATTTTGAGGCGGATACAATGGGAGGGTTCCCGGGCGGGAGCATATTGGCCCTGAAAAAGATTACGGTAGTGCATCCCGTGTCGCACCATTATGACAGGACATTCACTCTGGACTATAGTTTTTTCCCGGCCACCGGCTGCGGGTCGGAACAGGACTATCTCTATCCCTGTCAACGCCTGCGGCTGGATAAGATCACCGAATCGGCCGGCGGACGGTCGAACCCTCCCTACCGTTTTTTTTATGACCCGCAGCCCCTGCCGCCGCGGGGCTCTTTTTCGCAGGATTACTGGGGTTATTACAACGGGAAAAAGAATGCTTCGCCGGTGCCGGCGCTGCGCGTGGTGAATACGCCCGGACCGGCGAACAGCGATCCTCCCGTACGTGCCGACGGTGCGGTGAATATACGGTGGTTCCTGCAGGCCAACCTCAACTTCGACCATCTGGAGAAAAAAGTGTGGGAGCTGCCGGGTGCCGACCTGAGCCCCGACACCCTGTTTGTGCAGGCAGGGATCCTCAAAAGGATCGTGTATCCCACCGGCGGGGAGACCCTCCTGGAGTATGAACCTAACCGCGCCGGCTTCCTGATGATGCCCGACCCGCCGCAACGGTCGGAGGTGTGGGATGTTACTGCAGATAAATATCCTGCTTCCGACGCACTGACCCTGGCACAGAGCCAACAGATCATCCTCTGGCCCCTTTTCTACAGAAAAAACGAACAGGGTGTGATCGCAGACTCCAGTGCCATTTATATTGTCAAGGAAAACATTGTTATTGATACGGATTATACCGACACGGTATTTTCTTTCTTTTATAAAGATTTAATAACCCTGTCTGCCGGCCGGGAAGCGGAACTCAGGATATGGCTGGAGAAAGGAGATTATAAGATGATCGTTGACGCGCAGGGCAAAGATGCGGTGGCCGGAGTAATTATCTTTTCACATCCGCAGTCCGTGTTTGACCGAGTTTACCGGGTCTATTCGAACGATTATGAAACCCTGCAGGTACAGGCCGGCCTGCCTCATTTTCCCGATGACAGCGCTTACCGGGTGGTAAAGACATTTCATCTGGCTCCCGAAGATGACCGGGTGGTGCATATACATTATTATTTCCGGAGCAACCTGCATCCGAATGTGATATCCGGCGCCGGTCTGCCCATCCCCAACTCACGGGTGGTATTAACACGCATTGCCGATCAAAAAACCTTGTTTGTCAATGAATACACCGAACACGACAGTCTAAGCTACAGCAAAACAGATGGATATTTTAAGTACGGGGAGGAGGCGCTGCTCCTGGAGCCGGGCGATTACCGGGTGGAGTTTTATCCGAGGATTCCCGGTGAGGCCGGCTACCTCCGGGTGAGCTGGGAGAAAGCGGTGGCCACACATCCCTGGGTGCCGGCCGGAGGAGTGCGCCTGAAACGGAAAATCCAGCTGGATCACGCCCGCGACACCATCGGACTGGTGCGGTATGCTTATCGCACACGCATCAACGGTGCCAGCTGGTCGAGCGGCGTGCTGATGCGGCTGCCTCTCTATTACGATGAACCGGAAAGGATCTTCTATCTCGGAGAGGGGAACATTTCCGGCTTTCTGCCCGTGAATATATATGCCAACAGCCAGGCAGCGCTGGGAAGCACCTCCGGCAGCCATATCGGCTATGCCGAGGTGGCGGAGAGGATCCCCGGTGCCGGCACTACGGTCACCCGGTATGTCTCCGCCCTGGAGTATCCCGATATCAGCCAGAACCTTTTCCCTTTTCCGTCCATGATGACGTTCGATTGGAAAAGAGGACAGGTAAAAGAAGAAACCGCCTGGTCGGAAGACGGGAAAATACGCCGCAGAACGGAATATGAATACAACGGTTTCGACGACTCTGTTTACCGCTTTACCCTGCCCTCGGTGAAAGTGGTGCGTTACGATACGTCGGTCAATGCCATCCGGTATTCCGTGACGGGCACCTGC
>CAZYPI010000303.1:0-3007 GCA_964649335.1 uncultured Rikenellaceae bacterium
TCTTTCCTCGTAACCATGGATACGGTCGATATGGAGGATCTCACCGTTGGCGATAAAGTCGGCCTCTTCCAGCTCCGGCAGCCAGTAATAATTGTTTTTCACCACCATGATCAGGTCGCCGGCCGTGATCTGTTCTTCCCGGTACATGATCTGTCTGCGGATGCCCTCGTTATATCTGTTGGCCATCTTATTGGACCGGACAATGATTACGGTATCGTCCGGTTCGCCTCCCCCGTAGAAATCCTCGAGCAGTTCGGTGATCTCGCGGCCGGAGATGCGACTGACATCTTTGAAATATTCAACCTGAAAACGGGGTATCCGGATATCAGCGGCGGCAATCTGCCGGCGGATATGCGTGGCATTGGTGAGGATGCCCGAGTCCCGGGCTTGTCTCACCACCTCCTCCAGCAGCACCTCACTGACGGGATAGCCGTATTGTTGCAGTTTTTCTTTATCCAGGGCCTCGGACAGCGATGTCCCCACGGGGGGCAGCTGGGCGGTATCACCTATCAGGATGAGCTTGCAGCGTTTTCCTCCGAACACAAATTCGATAAGGTCATCCAGCAGGGCCCCCGATCCGAAAAGGGAGTTGTCCGCCGGGCGGTTGGAGATCATGGAGGCTTCATCCACGACAAAGATGGTCTCGCGGGCCCGGTTATAGTTCAGCACAAATTTCCCAAAACCGTCTTTGCTGGATTTCTGGCGGTAGATTTTCTTGTGGACGGTATAAGCATCCCTGCCGGTATATTCTGATAACACCCTGGCGGCCCGGCCCGTAGGGGCCAACAGCACCGGTGAGAGACCCTGTTCATCCAGCAAACGGACCAGTGCACGCACCGAGGTGGTCTTCCCCGTACCCGAATATCCACGTACCAGCAGGATCTCCTGTTGCTCCGGCCGCGAGATAAAACGGGCCATCCGGTCAAACAAATCCAGCTGCCCCCGGGTGGGTTCATTCTCAAGGTATTCGGTCAACCGCTTTTTTAAATGTTCCTGTAACATTTTCCAAAGAAAAAAATAGATTCTGTTTCAGAATCCGAATTTTATTATAAATTTGCAAACAAACTTAAAAATAAACTTTTAACATGAGAACCGCCATCAGAGTTATTTTGTTTATTGTTATCATCGTATTGGGCTATTACCTGTATGAGAGCATTATGGAGCCGATCCGTTTTAACCGTGAAAAAGACAAACGGGAGAAAGCGGCCATTGAGAGATTGAAAGATATCCGCAAAGCCGAGGTTGCTTACAAGCACAAATACGGAAAATTTACAGGGAGTTTTGATACATTGATCCATTTTGTAAAATACGATTCCATGCCGGTAATCCGGGCCATCGGAAGTATCCCGGACAGTCTTTACGGTGTGATCACGGATGAAGAAGCTATCAAAAGAGGGATCATCATCCGCGACACCTCGTATGTTCCCATTCTGGACACCTTGTTCGGAAAAAATTTCCCGATCGACTCGATCAGGTACGTACCTTATTGTGATACGGCCCAGTTTTTCCTGGGTGCCGGACAGATAGAAACCGGCTCCAAGGTGAAGGTACAGGTATTTGAAGCGCATGTTCTCAATGACGTTCTGTTGCACGGCCTCAATAAGCAACTGATCATCAACTATAACGCCGAAAGGGAAAAAATTGTCGGTTATCCCGGTCTGAAAGTGGGTTCGCTGACCGAAGCCACCAACAACGCGGGTAACTGGGAATAACGATCTTCTCATGGCCGAGTTTGCTTACCTGGATGAATCTTTGGATATAAACCAGACAGCATTGTATCATATGTCCATTCGGGTCTCACCGAATGGACTTTCTTTTTGTATCCTGAACACGGTCAATCAGAAGTATATCGCACTCAAACACTATCCCCTGCCGGCCCCGGACAAGGGAGAGCCACTGAGCGGACGGCTGCGCAAGACCATCGAACAGGATGAGTTCCTGCGTAAGGAATATAAAAGCAGAGCCGTGATGATTGTCTCCTACAAGTCCACCCTGGTGCCTGCACCCCTGTACGAAGCCAGCGCCGGTGAGACTTACTTTCGTTTCAATCATGAGCTGGAAGATCACGAACAGGTCAGGGCCAACCGTATCAAAGGGCTGGATGCCTGGAACCTCTTTACCGTCCCGGAGGATCTCCAGGAACTGTTCGGGGAACATTTCGCAGATACCGGTATCTTCCACCAGGTCACCCCTTTCCTGGACAACATTGTGCGTCATCAAGCACCGAAAGAGGCCCGCCCGGCCATGTTTGCGAATGTCCATGACGAGTTTTTCGACCTGGCCGTCTTCAGAGAGCAAAACCCTGTGCTGGTCAATTCCTTCTACTACCGGCAGGTCAATGATCTGGTATATTTCATTCTCTACACGCTCAAGACCATGAAAGCCGATCCGTCGGTGACGCCTTTGACACTTATGGGGAAGGTCAATCCCGAGTCGAGCCTTTTGCAGTCGCTGCGGCGTTATGTAAAGAACATCACTCTGGCCAAAAGAAACCCGGCATTTACATACAGTTACACGCTGAACATGATCACGGAACACTCTTTTGCCAACCTTTTCAATCTGTATCCTTGCGTATAATACGCGGTTCATACCGGGGACACAGGATCCTGCCGCCCGGGACCCTGCATCTTAGGCCCACCACCGACCGGGCCAAGGAGTCGCTGTTCAATATTCTGGAAAACCATTTCGACCTGGAGGATGTGGCTGTGCTGGATCTTTTCTCCGGCACCGGCAGCATCAGTTATGAGTTCGCTTCCCGCGGCACGCCGCACATCACCCTGGTAGAAATGAACCCCCGCCACCTGCGTTTCATCAGGGACACCCTGCGCCAGCTCAACTTCCGGCAGGTGGAGGCCCTCCGCGGCAACGTCTTTCCGTTTCTGCGTCATGCCCTGCCCCGCTCGTGGGACATCATCTTCGCCGACCCGCCGTACGACCTGCCCGATATGGAGACGCTCCCCCGCCTGGTGTTTGAACGGCAGCTGCTGACGCCGGGCGGTTGGTTCAT
>CAZYPI010000304.1:0-3004 GCA_964649335.1 uncultured Rikenellaceae bacterium
AATTACGGATCAAATATACTACTATTATTATAGTTATCCAACTATTTTTACAGTTTTTTAACTATTTTTATAATATCCCCATGATTCCTGACCTGTATGTTAGAAAAAATTCGGTTAAAATATCTCAATACCAATTGTCGTGAGATATGTTTTTTGTTGTATAGGAATTTAGCCACCAAGACTCCAAGGCACTAAGAAACACCAAATCATATTTGTACCGTAGGTGTACCCTTGGTGAATCCTGGTGCCTTGGTGCCTTTGTGGCCCTATAACAGCATACTAAATAGCAGCAAATTATTGGCCTTGAACTGTTCTGGTACCGGTAAATAATAAAACAGGGGAACAGGTTATTCAAAGTCCGGATAGAGCAAATACTTTTTCCGGACCTTCTTGAATTTATCCAGGTCTTTTTTCCACGACCACCGGATGGCATATTTGTCTTTTCCCGCCTCAATCTGTTTTTGCAGCTGATCCGTGCCGGCCAGTTTGACGAAATAGGAATTGAAAAAGGAGGGTTGTGCTCCCATTTCCTTATAAGCATCCATCAGCCAGTCCAGCACCAGATGCCGGTTATCCCGCAAAAATCTGATGGGAATATTCCGCAGATCCACCCCATAGCATTTTTTGCCTTCATACTTCGGGTGCATGGCCACGCCGGGGATGCTGCGGGGAGTGAAGGAAAACAGATGATCCGGATATTCGGGGTGTCCGTACACCTCGAACGGAAAATCGGTACCCCGTCCCACGCTCATGATGGTACCCTCAAAGAAACAGAGCGAGGGATACAGATACACCGACCGCATGGTGGGCAGGTTGGGCGAGGGTTTTACCGGCAGTTCATAGTAGGTGCGGTGGGTATAGTTTTTACAGGGTATGACGGTCAGACGGCACTGCACGCCCCCGGCCAGCCAGCCCTCCCCATTGAGCATCCCGGCATATTCTCCCGGCGTCATGCCGTACACCACCGGCACGGGATCCATGCCGACAAAAGAGCGGTATGCCGTATCCAGCACAGGCCCGTCCACATAAAAACCGTTGGGGTTGGGACGGTCCAGAACGATCACCTCTTTGCCCTGTTCGGCACAGGCCTCCATCACCAGGTGCAGGGTGGAAATGAACGTGTAAAACCGCAAGCCCACATCCTGGATATCATAGATCACCACATCCACTCCTTCCAGGTATTCGGGAGTCGGTTTTTTGTTTTTTCCGTACAGGGAGGTCACCGGCAAGCCGGTTTTTATATCGGTCTGGTCCTTCACCGTCACCCCGTCGCTGACGTCGCCCCGGAATCCGTGTTCGGGACAGAAAATCCGTTTTATATCCACCCCGAGTGATAACAAAGTATCCACCAGGTGTACTTCCCCTACCCGGGAGGTTTGATTGGCCACTACAGCCACCGTTTTCCCCTGCAGCAACGGCAGGTAACTTTTCAGGTCATACGCCCCCGGAGATACGGGAGCACACGAAGCAGGTGAAAAAGCCATAACAATCCATATGAAAAAAGTTACCGGCGCTACTCTTTTTATTGTCTTTACCATGTTGAATTGAACAAATATAATCGGCAAATTAAATAAATAATTTCCGGAACCGTTCACTTTCCGAAAAATATTCCCCGGGTTGGTTTGGTTTTTTTACATTTGCAGGAAATATTAACGGCCACAGGTTTGAATACGGAACTGTTCATTGCACGAAGGATCGTCACCGGCAGGAGCCCCGGCCAGCGGGTCTCGCGGCCCGTGATCAGGATCGCCGTGCTGGGCATCGCCCTGGGCCTGGCCGTGATGATCATCGCCACGGCCATCGTGACGGCCTTCAAACAGGAGATCCGCTCGAAGGTCGTGGGCTTTGGTTCACACATTCTGATCATCAATTATGACACCAACTCTTCGTATGAGACAGAGCCCATTAGTAAAAACCAGCCCTTTTACCCGTCGCTGGAAAAAATTCCCGGCATCCGGCATATCCAGATATTCGGCATCAAGGCGGGCATTATCAAAACCAAAAAAGAGATCCAGGGGGTGGTGCTGAAAGGCATCGGTCCGGACTTCGACTGGCATTTTTTCCGGGACAACCTGACGGACGGAACCATCTTTCATGTATCCGACACGGCAAGCACCAACAAGGTGCTGATCTCAAAGATCCTCTCCGACCTGCTGGAACTGAAAACAGGCGATTCCTTTGTGATGTATTTTGTCCAGGATCCTCCCCGGATGCGTCGTTTCACCGTGGCGGGCATCTATCAGACCAGCCTGGAAGATTTCGACCGCAAATTCGTCCTGGCCGACATCAAACATATACAACGCCTCAACAACTGGAAACCGGACCAGATCAGCGGTTTTGAGGTCACCATCGACCGTTTCCGCAACCTGGATGAGATGACCTGGCAGGTAACCAGAATCGTCGGCACCTCTTTTGCCAACGATAAAACACGGCTGCGCGTTGAAAATATCCGCAATAAATATCCCCAGATCTTCGACTGGCTTAACCTGCAAGACCTCAATGTATGGATCATCCTCATCCTGATGCTGCTGGTGGCCGGTTTCAACATGATCTCGGGACTGCTGATCCTCATCCTCGACCGCATGAACATGATCGGTGTGCTCAAAGCCCTTGGCGCCACCAGCTGGAGCATACGAAAGGTCTTCCTCTACCAGTCGGCCTGGCTGGTGGCCAAAGGCCTTTTCTGGGGCAACCTGGCAGGGCTGGGGCTCTGTTTCCTGCAGAAACAGTTCAGCATCATCCCCCTCAACCCGGAGACATACTACCTTACCACCGTCCCCATCCATTTCGACCCGCTTATCATCCTGGGCCTCAACCTGGGCACGCTGCTCATCATCGTCCTGATCCTCATCATCCCCTCCTACCTCATCTCCCGCATCTCACCGGTGAAGACCATACGCTACGAATAAGTGAAGTTTATCCTTCGCTTCGCTCAGGATGAAATTAAACAGAAATTTGTTGACTGCGTCAACGAAATTAACGAAATTAAGTGGAAATTAGCAGG
>CAZYPI010000305.1:0-2989 GCA_964649335.1 uncultured Rikenellaceae bacterium
GTTTTTAATACCAATCACAATAGCTATTTTTAACCGGTTACAGTTCCGTTTTCAGCATTATCTGCAAAAACAGGGTAATAATGTCCCCCGCTGGCGGGGGAATCAAAGGGGGTGGAATCCCTTCCTGCTGCCTGCATGTTTTTTCCACCCCCTGCCGTTGGCATCCCCCTCAAGGAGGACATATAATTAATTCGTTCTGTAATGATATAAGTATCCGTTTTTTATTACCAGTTACAAAGACTTATAGACAGATTACATTTTATTATGTATTTTAGCATGAAGAATTTTACGGCCATCCGGCCTGAATAAAAATTATTTTTATGAAAAAACGTTTTATCTCCGGGATTTTGCTTTTGTACCTTGTGGGTTTATGGTCATGTGTTTATCCCGATCAGAAACTCCGCGTGGAAGACATGCGATGCGAGTACCTCGTTAACCCTACGGGGGTGGATGTGCCGCATCCCCGTTTTTCGTGGGTTGTTACCTGTCCGCGCCGCGGAGCGATGCAGTCGGCATACCGTGTGGTGGTTACCGGCCCCGGAGGGAAGCGGGTATGGGACTCGGGGAAGATCCTTTCCGGAAAAACTACCGGTATCGCTTACCGGGGTACCCCGCTCGAAAGTGCAGCGTCTTACACCTGGCAGGTGACGGTGTGGGATGACGAAGGACGACAGGCAGCCGTGAGTGACAAAGCCCGTTTCGGGACAGGCCTTTTGAAGAAAGACGACTGGCAGGCCCGCTGGATCAGCGCCGGCGATACGGCCGTCTCCGCCCCGCTGCTGCGAAAAGAATTTACCCTGGACAAAAAAATACGCTCTGCCCGGGTGTTTGTGACGGGACTGGGAGATTATGAGCTTTATCTGAACGGGGAAAAAGCAGGTGATCACGTGATGGACCCCGGCAGGACAGATTTCAGAAAAAGGGTGCTGTATGCTGCTTTTGATGTGACGGACCTGTTGCATAAAGGAAAAAACGCCGCCGGCATCATCCTCGGCAACGGTACCTACCGCGTGACCGCCGTAAAAAACCGCTACGGCTGGAGCGGCCATGCCCCGCGCCTCAACACCCCGCGGGCGCTCATGCAACTGCACATCACCTTTACGGACGGCACACAACAGATCGTTACGACGGATGACAGCTGGAAATCCTCTGGCGGTCCCATTGTCTTTAACCATGTCTATGGCGGAGAAGATTATGATGCGCGGCGGGAAAAACCGGGATGGAGCACCCCCGGCTATGATGATTCCCGGTGGACACCCGTACGTGTCGTGACCCTGCCCGGCGTGATCCTCAAATCACAGCTCATGCCCCCCATGAAAGTGACCCAAACCATTACCCCGGTGGCGGTAACCCGTCCCGAACCGGGCCTCTGGCTTTTCGACCTGGGACAGAACTTTGCCGGATGGTGGCGCATCCGGGTGCGGGGAGAAAGCAGCGTGACCGTCCGCGTACGGGCGGCAGAGACACTCAACGACTCGCTCTTTCCCAAGCCCCTCGAACCGGGCGACCGCCTGAGTATGCATACCCGCCACAAATATCATACGGAGGTGTGGACGGATTATACCTTAAAAGGAAAAGGAACGGAACAGTATGAGCCGCGCTTTTTCTACACCGGTTTTCGCTATGCTGAGGTGACCACCCCGGATCCCGGCCGCCTGGATACCGTGTATCTGGAAGGCCGGGTGGTGCATACGGCTCTCGAAAAGGCCGGAACCTTTGAATCGTCGGACACCCTGCTGAACCGTATTTGGCGGGCTGCCGTATGGTCGCAGAGAGGAAACCAGCACAGTGTCCCTACCGACTGTCCCCATCGCGAAAAAGGAGCTTATACCGGCGACGGAGAGATCATTGCCGAAACCAGCATCCATGATTTCCGCATGGGCGCTTTTTATACCAAATGGCTGAATGATATGGCGGATGCACAGGAAGAAAACGGAAGGGTGCCCAATACCGCCCCCTATATGATCGGAGGAAATGGCGGAGGCATCCCGTGGGGCAGTGCCTGCATCCTATTGCCCTGGTGGATGCATCAGTACTACCTGGATACCACCGTGATGGCCCGGCATTACGGCACCATGAAAAGATACCTGGCTTATCTTCACCGGCTGGCCCGGACGGATGCCGATCCGGCCGAACCTTATATCATCAATGACTTCGGAAGCTACTGGCTTTCCCTCGGCGAGTGGTGCGCCCCGGGACAATCCGACGGGCCCAACCATCCGGTGGTCAGCACGGCCTATTATTACCTCGACGCAATAACCCTGTCGAAGATCGCAGAGGTTCTGGGCCGTCATGAGGATGCCCGCAGATATGCCGCCCTGGCGGATACGGTCAAAATAGCTTTCATCCGGAAGTTCTTTAACCCGGAGACAAACCTCTACGGTACCGACACCCTCTACCAGACCTACCAGGTGCTGGCCCTGGCGCTCGACCTGGTGCCGGAGGATCACCGGGAAGCGGTGACACAGGGCCTGATCCGGGATATCCTCGACACACATCACGGGCATCTGAATACCGGCATCATCGGAACAAAATACCTGTGGCCGGTGCTGAATCGTGCCGGCAGGAACGATGTGGCTTACACCATCGTGACCCGGACAACCTACCCGGGGTACGGCTACTGGATCTCGAAAGGCGCTACCACCCTCTGGGAAAAATGGGAGGGGTTATATTCCCACAACCACCAGATGTTCGGGTCGGTGTCGGAATTTTTCTACAAATACCTGGCCGGCATCCGCTCTCCCATGGATGATGGAACATCGGCCGGATACCGGCATATCCGCATTCAGCCATTTATGCCCGAAGGGCTGTCGTTTGTCCGGGCTTCCGTACGAACCGTCCGGGGCAGGGTGACCTCTTCCTGGCACCGGAACGGGAAGGAGATCAGACTGGAGGTGGAGATACCGGCCAACAGCGACGCCACCATAGCCCTTCCGGTGAAAGACCATTCTGATGTGACGGTGACAGAAAGCGGAAAAATCGTGTGGGA
>CAZYPI010000306.1:0-2933 GCA_964649335.1 uncultured Rikenellaceae bacterium
GTCATATTTCGGATTGCCTGTCAGCACCGCTTTTTTGTTTCCGAAACCCTGTTTCGCCTGTTTCAGTGCCGGCACATCCCGGGTATTGGTAACATAAAATATCTCCCGCCCATCCAGCAGGCTGGCGCCGGAGGCCTCCTGGAGGGTGTTCAGATTGATAAAGTTATACACCCCGTCCACGGAAACGTACAGGATCTCCTTTCCTTTTGTGACCTCCTCCAGCGGGCCCCAGAACACGTCTGCATACGGGACTTTCTCCATGGCCTGTTGCATGGCTTTGCGGTAGGCCGCAATATATTTCCCTTCGAGATCATTGCCGCCGGCGATATTCACCAGGCGTGGTTCCGGCATGTCTTTCCCTGCAACCAGGGCCACATATTTCACCAGCGTATCCGGCCGGTAATAATGATAGACCGGGAAGCGGACAAATTCGATGCAGGCCTCTTCCGGGCCCAGTGTTTCAACAATATCCCGGCAGGCGATCCCATGTCCGGCCACTTCCTTTCTGAACAGGCCGGATTTTCCGGAGAGTTCTTTTTCGAGCCGGTCTGCCACATTTTCCAGGGAGTCCACGTTGATCTTTTCTGTGCGGATCTCCTCCCGGGTCATGGTATACACCTTTCCCAGATACTGTTTCACATCCGTCCATTGTTTGTACAGGTTACGCAGGGCCGGGTCTTTGCTGCCGAGGATGCTGTTACGGATACGGCTGCTGGTGTTCAGCAGCAGGGCTTTGGTGGCTATCTGGTAATCATACATGACCTGTGTGGCTTCCGGGATCTCCGTGCCGGCATCCGTCACCAGATTATAGAACCTGAGGAACACGGGGTGGACGGTTTTCCAGAAACTGGCCTGGCCGTAAGCACTCAGTGCCGGAAAGTATCTTTCTATCTGCCGGATATAATCATCCAGCACTTCCCGGTAATTATCAAAAGCTTTGTCATAATGCTTCTCTTCCCATTCCAGGATGGCCAGGGTCTCACGGCATCCGGCCAGTGCCGGATGGTTTTCCGGCAGGCTTTTTTCCAGTACGGCGAGGGCTTCTTCAATTTCCGGGCGGGCTTTTCCGGGACGATTCATCCACAGATGAAAACGGGCCAGGTCGGCGAGGGTGCCGGCATACGCCGGATGTTGTGTGCCGAAACTTTTTTTATAGATCTCCAGGGCATTCCTCAGCAGTTTTTCCACCTTATCGGTTTTCCCGTTCTCCAGGTAGAGCCCGGCCAGGTTTTGCAGCATCACGGCATAGTCGGGATGATGCGTGCCGAGGCGGCGTTTTTTGAGACTGATGGCCTGCAGGAAAATCTTTTCCGCCAGTTCTTTTTTCCCTTCCAGCTGGTAAAGCATGGCCAGGTTCACTTTCATACGAACCAGATTGGGTGATTTGTTTCCCAGTCCTTCCCTAGCGATGGCGATGGCCCGGTTCAGTTCTTTTTCCGCCCGTTCGTATTTCCCCAGTTGCTGGTCCAGCACGGCCCGGTTGTTCAGGATGATGGCATAGGCCACACTCTCTTTGCCGGGAGCCCGGGAGGTCATCTCCCGTGCTTTTTCCAGATAACGGTCGGCCCCGGCATAATCTCCCGTTTCTTTCAGCAGCACGCCCAGGTTATTATAAGAGGCGCCCAGCGGGGCCGGGGCACCGAGCTCCTGCCGCAGAGCGAGGGCTTTTCCCCCGTACTGCTGTGCCAGATTGTACCGGCCGGTGGTCTGATACAGCAATCCCAGGTTGCTCTCCACGAGGGCGTATTTCTCGGTATGGGTCAGACCTTTGTTCTGCATGATCAGCAGGGCCGTCTTAAACGCATTCTCCGCCGACCGGTAATGGCCGGTCACATAAAAGAGCTGGCCGCTGCGGTTGTAATTATCCTCATCGAAGTTTTCGATTTCCGCTCCCACCTTATCAGCAAACGTACCGGGTTTTACGGCAAAGCCGATGATCGAACGCTTGTAGGACTCGAATTTGTCTTCCGCCTCATACATGCCGGAGTTGTCACTGAAGGAAACGGCATAGTTCAGTTCGGCGGGGTCGTACGATTCGCTCCAGCGGACGATTCTTTGCTGCAGCGAATCGACCGCCGTACGGGCCGCTCTTTTAGCCAGTTCGACCGCTCCCTTTTTCGTCTCCTCCTTAATGTTTTCCAAGATGCTCTTCCAGTCCTGACTATGACCTGATGAAGAATGAAGCAGCAGGAGAAGAAAGAAAAGCCAAATATGCCGTTTTATCATAACCCGGTTTTTTTGCCGAATATAGAGTAAAATCATAAGCTGGTGAAATTTTACAAAAATATTCTTTTTAACACAAAATCCTTTTCACAACTTTAATTCAACCCCGTCATTTTTCTCTGTCTGTTTTTCAACTTAATCAATAGCCACAATTTTGGGGAGAACTATAACGGGATGGCGGGGGGACTAGGAGAAATGAGAGGGGAGAGAGATTGAATGATTGAATGATTGAATGATTGGATGATTGGATGATTGGATGATTGGATGAAAGATAAACAGGGGAAGTGGTGAAAGAGGAAACTACAGCCCCGAAAGGGCGATAGCGAACCCGGAAGTGCGATTGTTGATTGGCGAACAAGCGGGCAAAACCTGTCAGTGTCCGCAGGACCTGACAGCGTTAAACGCCGGACAATAGAACGATAAAGCAATAAAAAAACCCGAATACAGTAACATCTTGGCCTGCACCCCCACAAATCACCTACGTAGATGCCTACGTAGATACAGCCGGCCGGCCGCCGGAACGGAGGCACAGAGACAACCGGAACAGGTGGGTCAGTTTCGTCGGGATTTTACAAATGAAAGATATGTGAGTAATTGCAAATATGAATGGCTTTTGCGGTGACTTTTCATTGTTAAATAGTTTTTAATCCCAATTCCTTTAAATATTCATTGTGCTTTTCTGTACTGCTCTTTATTTTCTTTTCTATTTC
>CAZYPI010000307.1:0-2929 GCA_964649335.1 uncultured Rikenellaceae bacterium
CCCTTTTCGTTCACCTCATCATACGGCGACCCCGGCTTCGGTCTTCGGCGGAGGGTGTCATTTCCAATTAAAAATGAGAAATTCCAATTAAAAATGGCAAAAAATGACTGAGCCAGGCAACATTCCCATAGGTGCCTTTCCGGAAGACGACAGAAAATACATCGTGAAACGATACGGCAAGATCCGGAAAAATCCTTCCCCGACATCTTCCTCCTCTTTTCTTGTTCAGGTTACCCTGGAGGATCTGGAGACAGGAAAGGAACAAATCTGCGAGATACTGCTGCCCTACCTCCTTCTGGCCAGGATAGGTTCGGTATGGCTGAATCGGCGGCGCGTCGAGAAGCGCCTTATCCGGGAAGGGCCCAGTTTCATTTCCTTTGAGGATAGGTCTTTCGTTCTTGGATGTGGAAGGGAATACGGCTTTGAATATTATGTCCAGAAGAGAAAAACAGGCGAAAGATTTGCCGTTTCGGACATAACGTCGCTCGATCTCAATACACACGATCTACTAAGCGTATTTACCGTATTGAATGCGGAAGATGGCTCATCCGTCGCCATTCCATCGCTGGAATTGTTTGTGCTAACCTACGTGCCGCGAACCTACGGCATTTTGTATGACTTGCTCTCCCTCCCGATTGATAGTGTGCTGGAGAAATACGTAAAATCACACTCGATCAATAACGAAGATGGGAAAAGATCCTACTCCATTCAGCCCTATGGGAACCATTTTCTCTCTACGAGAATCTTCCTCGCGTATCTGGCCTGCGATAAAGAGACCAGAGAGAATGTTTCACTGATAAAAGCCGATCTTGAAAAAAATCGGGCGGATCGGAACGACCCGTATTCCTATTCATTTTCGGGAGTACGCCCCTATCATCCAAGATGCCTGTCCATCATCAGGGCATCGGGATATTACAACGAGGATAGAAACAGGTACTGGGTACAGCAGATAAACGGATATGCCCCACCGGATGACGCTTTCTTCGAATATATCGAAGACGAGAAGGGCGACCAGGGTGATCCGGGAAATCAGAAGAGGGAAAAGGATTCCTCGAAGGTAAAGGCGAACAGAGAGGAGATCACGGAGGATCTGGACCTCATAAACGATACGGATGCTGGCTGGGGTGCGGGGCAAAAATATATCCGCAGCGATATCGATATCGTTTTCAATGATGAGAAGATCATTAATGTCTCAGTATCGGGGAAAGGCCGCAAATCGGAATACCGGACCGTGAAAAAGGAAAAGGCCGAGGCTCTTTCCGCCTCTCCTCTGTCGGGACGGAAGGACTCGGAAAATGTCGGGTCCGTCTCGTTTTCGGGAAAAAGCGATAAGAGTGAGGAGGAGACAGGCGAAACCAAATCGAAGACAGAAGTTCTTCTGGAGGCGCTGGGGGACATACGAAATGAGAAATACTATCTTGACGACGCGTGCCATCGAAAAACAGACCCGGTTTACTGTACTCTTCGAAACGAGGACTGTAATGGAGAAAATAAAAGAGAAAACGGCTGGGCAAAAAAGAGTGGCGAGAAAGCCAGAAGGCTTCTCGTGTGCGAGATTGCGAGGGAGGGCGACTGGCTATACTTGATGGACATCGAGCGCAAAAAGACCGAAGCCTATTCATGTATAGCGTTCGCTCTGGACACCCCAATGGATCAGGATACGCTCGAGAGGATAAAAAGGTGCGTGTCAGAGCACAGAGGGCGGCCCTATGGGAAAAGGGGGAATAGCGACGCGAGCAAAAACAAATCTAAGGAGAAGGGGAAGCCCAAGACAGAAAAGGCATCCGAACTATTTCCCATCGAGGAAAGAATCACCTTTCGGCACAGCAGAGACAGACAGACGATGACCAAGAGGATACAATCCCTGATAGATACCTACAAAATAAACGAGGAGAAATCTTGAGACCCACCGTGACCGCGCTGTTTGGATTCCTGCTTGCCCTGACCTCCCTGTCCCAGGTCGCCCGGGCGGGCGTGTACTGCAAATACCTGAGCAGTTGCGCCGAGGCCTGCTATTACTACAACCAGGGATACTACCGGCTGGACAGGGACAGGGACGGTATCCCGTGCGAGAATTTATGCTCTTCGCCTTGCGGCGCGAGCCAGGCCGGAAAACATAAAAAGAGCCATCGGGCACATGGGGGCCGGGCAGGAAACGCCGTTTACGGCGTGACGAGTGGGCGATATTCCTCAAATCGCACAAGCGAAAAACGGATACATCACAGGGAAAAATATTACCAGAGGGCCTTCTGTAAAAAGGTTCTCGGGATCATGGAATACCGGCTCAGGGACGGTACCAGGGTGGACTGCTACACCTCGACCTACAGTTTCGAGGTTGACTTCGGGCACAAGTCCTACGAGGCGATAGGCCAGGCTCTGCACTACGCGGATGTCGTGGGGAACCGCCCTGGTATTGTGCTGATCAAGGAGACAAAGGCGGACGAGCGGTATATCGAGCGCATAAAGCGGCTCGCAAAAAAGTATCACGTGTACCTGTTTACGATTGACAGGGATCTGAAGATCAGGGTGGTTAAGTAGTATATAGTAGCCGCCTCTGAAAAAGTGTATAATCAAGAAGGAAGTTGCGGCAACAACTTCCTACAACAAGACCAGTGGAAGAGTAGCAGATGGATATGAGATATATTCTGCATCTTACAGCAATGTACACCAAAGATTGCCAGAGGTGATAGAATATCCATGGGATTTTTAGCCTGTGTTACTTTTCTACCCTTCTTCTGGTCATATCTCAAAATAAAGGAGGTATGATGCAAAACAGCATTCATATCACCCCACACAAAGATGGGTGGCAGGTAAAAAAGGCAGGAAGCAGTAAGGCGAGCAAGGTTTGCTCTACACAGCAAGAATGCATCTCTTACGGTAAAAACCTGGCGAAAAAATCCGGTGCCGAGCTATGCATCCACGACAGACA
>CAZYPI010000308.1:0-2895 GCA_964649335.1 uncultured Rikenellaceae bacterium
GTCTACGGCCTTATAAAAACGGGGATACCTGATGGGTTTCATGAGGTAATCCGTAACATTGAAGTCAAAAGCCTTCACGGCATAGTCTTCCTTGGAGGTGGTGATGATCACCTGGGGAGATGTCTTCAGGCTTTCCAGAAACTCCACCCCTGACATCTGGGGCAGTTCAATGTCCAGGAAGACAAGATCCACTTTTTCCTTGTTGCCCAGATGATTGATCGCATCGATGGCATTCTGGAAAGAAGCTACCAGATTGAGTTTTTCTGTTCTTTTGATGAATTCTTCCAGCACTCTTCTGGAAAGCTCATCATCTTCAATGATAATACAATTCATCCCGGCCGGTTTTTTAGAAAGGCTTGTTAAAACAATAAGCTATCAAAGATAAAAAAAATGTGAGAATACTAAAAATCCGGTGTACTCATGAGGGTCTCTTTTTCCAGTTGGCGATGATCTGTTCCGATGATTTGATACTGTTTTTCAGCCATTGCAGATAGAGCTGTTCTTTTTCTCCGGAAGTGAGTTTCCAATTCTTCTTTTTATGATATTTTAGCACCAGGTGGCTGAGGATGATCCCGGCGGAGACGGAGATATTGAAACTTTCCGTGAAGCCGAACATGGGGATGTGAAGGCGTTCATCGGCCATCCGGAGGGCTTCGTCGCTCAGGCCGGTGAGTTCTGTTCCGAAAAGCAGGGCTGTTTTTCCTTTGTCCAGGTCGAAAGCGGACAAAGGAACGGAATCATTTCCGGGCACGGTGGCCACCAGCCGGTATCCCTTTTTTTTGAGTGAGGCCAGCGCATCCGCCGTGTTGTTTTCTTTGCCGTTGTATTTAATTAAGGTGAGCCATTTGGAGGCCCCCAGGGCCACATCGGGGTTTACGGTGTACCGGTTCCGGTTTTCGATGATATGAATATCCTGAATACCGAAACATTCACAGGTTCTCAGCACGGCACTAGCGTTCTGGGGCTGGTAGATATCTTCCAGCACGACGGTGAGGTAACGGGTGCGTTCCTGCAGAATACGCCGGAAAAGAGCTCTCCTGCGGGGTGTCAGAAAAGATTCCAGGTATGTGATCAATGACCGCTGCATGAGTACAAAAATAAAAAAAGGGAGTACAACAAACGTACTCCCCCCGCAACAAAAAGAAAAACTCTTACTGTACAGACGATGCAAGGTCACTACCGGCTTTGAATTTTACAACTTTCTTGGCTTTGATGGTAATGGGTTGTCCGGTCTGGGGATTGCGACCCGTCCTGGCACCTCTTTCGGAAACGGAGAAAGAACCGAAACCTACGAGAGCAACACGGTCACCTTTTTTAAGAGCTTCACTGGTGGTGTCTACAAAAGCATCCAGGGCTTTTTTGGCATCAGCTTTTGACAAGCCTGCTTTGCTGGCAATTGCATCAACTAATTCTGCTTTGTTCATAGTTTAAAAATTTTAGGGTTAGTAAAAAATAATTTGTTGCATTTACTTACAAATATAACGTATTTCGGGACTTCTGCAAATAGTTTTTGATAAAAAAAGTCAACAATCATGCAGGTTTCAGAAGTTATTCACAATCAAAATCCGACAAGAATTCCTATAAAATACAGTTATAGAGGTTATTATGTGGGGATGTGCTGAAAAACCGGAATTTTTCAACAATGCGTAAAAATCGCTGAAATCCGTATGTAGCAAGAGAAATAGGGGGAATATCCTTCACTTATTTATGGTGATCCGGTATTTCAGGATAAAAAAAATATGTATTTTTGCAGCGGAGAAATGGCAGAGTGGTCGAATGCGGCGGTCTTGAAAACCGTTGTCCGCTTACCGGCGGACCGGGGGTTCGAATCCCTCTTTCTCCGCCAGCGAAGATCCCGGCATTGCCGGGATTTTTTATTTCCAGAGGGACGATCCGCAAAAAGGAATTTTGCGGATCGTCCCTGCAAGCTTGCTTGCAAAGGGGATGTTCCCGCCCCTGCCTCCCGGCGTTATTTTTTTATGCCGAACTTATAGATACATATGGAATGGTAGGTATCTCCGGGTTTAAGAATCACACTCGGAAACTCCGGTTTGTTGGGTGAGTCGGGGAAGTGCTGGGTCTCCAGGCATACGGCGCCCCGTTGCAGATAGATCTTTCCCTGTTTTCCGTGGATGGTGCCGTCGAGGAAATTGCCGGTATAGCATTGCACTCCCGGCTCATTGGTATAGACTTCCAGCATACGACCCGAAGCCGGCTCGGTCAGGCGGGCTGCCAGAATCACCGAATTATCCGCTTTGGTTTTGAGCACCCAGTTGTGGTCGTACCCGTGACCCAGTTTCAGTTGTTCATAATCATCGTCTATGCGTTGCCCGATGGGAGTGGGTTTTCTGAAATCCATCGGGGTGCCTTCGACGGGGCGCAGTTCGCCCGTAGGGATCAGTTCGGCATTGACCGGCGTGAAATAATCGGCCGGGATCATCAGCACATGGTCCAAAATGGTCCCTTCGCCGGCCCCTTTCAGATTGAAATAAGCATGGTTGGTCAGGTTGACCACGGTGGTCTTGTCGGTGGTGGCGGTATAGTCAATGATCAGTTCATTGCGGTCGGTGAGCGTGTAGGTGACATAAATATTCAAATTGCCGGGGTAATTGGCGTCCCTGTCGGGCGAGAGCAGATGTAGTTGCAGCACGCTGTCGGAGAGGGAGGTAGCGTCCCATACTTTGGTGTCATACCCGTGACTGCCCCCGTGAAGTTGGTTGTTGCCATCGTTTTTTTCCAGGGTATAAACGGTACCGTCAATCTCAAATTGTGCTCCGCCGATGCGGTTGGCATACCTGCCGATAAGGGCGCCGAAGTTGTTTTTGATGGTCACATAATCCCGGATATTGTCAAACCCCAGCACCACATCCGCCCAATGGCCCTCCTTGTCAGGCG
>CAZYPI010000309.1:0-2889 GCA_964649335.1 uncultured Rikenellaceae bacterium
CCAGAAACCTATACCGTATTTGTTGGATACGGAGGCCAGGAAGTCATACACTTCCTGGTTGGTATATCTTGCCGTCTCCAGGTCCTTTCCGGCCCCTTTTTTGGCCGTGATGAGGTGGTCGCAGTGCACGGTGGAGGGCACGGCCACCTTGTCTTTGCCGGCCATCATAAACTGCAGCAGCGCCATCTGGGCCGTGGCATCCTGCATGGCCACCCTGTCGGGCCTGAAGTCCACATAATCCTTTCCCCGGCTGTAAGGAACCGTGATTTTATCCTCAGAAAGGTGTGTGTATAGTATTTTTTCAGTGAGCGTTAAGGGCTTATTCAGTATATTTCTGGCGGCGGCGATTTTGTCTCCGTACGAGGAATATACTTTCCGGATCATATCAATATCATATGCCATGACAATTATTTTTTGGGGTTAAACGTTTGGAAAGACAAAAGTAGTAAGAATCCGGAGAGAATCAAAGATAAGTCATTTTGCGCCGTCAAAAAAAAGTGTATTTTTATGAGCCCGGGAATGTATCCGGATAAGAAGGAAAGCGATGAAGCTGAGATTCGGTCTGCTGGAGGATAATTTAAAGATTTCGTTCGATTCGATACGAACCAATAAGGTACGTTCCATCCTGACCATTTTCATTATTTCCATCGGGATTATGGCCCTGGTCGGTATCCTCACGGCCATTGATTCCGTCAAACACTCCATCACGCAGCAGTTCACATTTATGGGGGCCAACGCTTTTGTCATCGAGAGCCGCGGCATGACGGTTATTGTGGGGAACAAAAGATACCGCCAGAAGAACCATTCCCGCATCACTTATCAGCAGGCCTCACGCTTCAAACAAGAATTCCGGCTGCCCTGCACCGTCTCGGTATCGGTGAGAGCGTCGGGGACGGCCACCGTAAAGTACAGGGACAAAAAGACCAATCCCAATATCAGTGTGGTGGGAGGCGATGAAAACTATTTGTTCACGTCCGGTTCCGAGCTTGAATACGGTCGCAACCTCTCGGTGCAGGATGTACAGATGAACCGCAATGTGGTGATCATCGGCGCCGATCTGAAGGAAGAGTTGTTTCCGCACACCGACGCGGTGGATAAGATCGTTTCCATCGGCGGCGGCAGGTTCAGGGTAATCGGTGTATTAAAGAAAAAAGGCTCCAGTTTCGGGGGGCCGGACCGTATCACCATCATGCCGGTAACCACCGTGAGGCAATACTTTTCGCGGCCCAATATGACTTTCCAGATCGGGGTGATGCCGCCGGACCCCAAGTTACTGGATGTAATGGCCTCCGAGGCGGAAGGGTATTTCCGCATCGTCCGGGGGCTGGATGTGCGGGACGAAACGGACTTTAACATTACCAAAAGCGACAATCTGGTGTCTATCCTGCTGGAAAACATCAGCACGGTCACCTGGGCCGCTACGGTCATAGGGATCATCACCCTTTTCGGGGCAGCCATCGGACTGATGAACATCATGCTGGTGACCGTCACGGAGCGCACACGCGAGATCGGGATACGTAAAGCGCTGGGGGCCAAAGGTCTTACCATACGAATGCAGTTTCTTTTCGAAGCCATCCTCATCGGCCAGCTCGGCGGCATCCTGGGCATCCTCCTGGGCATCCTCATCGGCAACCTGGTGTCCATACTGACCCACACCTCTTTCCTTATCCCGTGGATGTGGATATTGCTGGGGGTAGCCCTGTGTTTTATTGTGAGCATCGCATCGGGATATTATCCCGCCTCCAGGGCTGCACGCCTCGATCCGATCGTGGCCTTGAGATATGAATAAATTTTTATATTTTTATGACATGGAATCTTTGATCATTGAACCGACCGCCATGACCCCGGAGATACACCTGGAAGCCGGGAAACCGTTATTGATCGCCGGGCGTTCCATCCCCGAGAGTGCACACGACATTTTCCAGCCCGTGATCGCATGGGTGAAGGAATACATGAGCCGGGACGGAGAAAATCCTGTTTTTATATTCAGGCTGGAATATGTGAACAGCGGCTCTTCCAAATACCTGCTGGAGCTGTTAAGGGTCATAAAAAGCTTTATTGAGGAGGGAAAAAGTATCAGTATGAAATGGTACTATGAAGAAGGGGACGAATCGATCATGGAACTGGGACAACATTACCGCGATTCGTTGCATCTCCCGATGGAAGTGATTCCTATATATGAATAGAGTCCTGACGGTGATAAAAAAAACGTCCACTTTCCGGTGGACGTTTTTCTTTTCTTACAGAGTTCTCTAAAACAGTTTTTCGATCAGGTCGACCACACGTGCCGAGTAACCCCATTCGTTATCATACCAGGAAAGGACCTTTACCATATTTCCTTTCACCATGGTACTGAGTGAATCGAAGATAGAGGAATGGGGATTATGAATCACATCGACCGAAACGATGGGATCTTCGCAATATTCGAGGATCCCTTTCATGGGACCTTCGGCGGCTGCTTTCATGGCGGCGTTTATTTCTTCTATTGTAGCAGGCTTTTCCACATAGGCCACCAGGTCCACCAGCGAGCCGGTGGGTGTAGGTACACGCACGGCCATTCCGTCCATTTTCCCGTTCAGGTCGGGAATCACTTTGCCGATGGCTTTGGCAGCCCCTGTGGAAGTAGGTATCTGTGAAACGGCTGCCGAACGTGCCCGGCGCAGATCACTATGGGGAAAGTCCAGGATACGCTGGTCGTTTGTATAGGAATGGATGGTTGTCATCAGGGCATTAACGATCTTAAAATTATCATGGATCACTTTGGTGATCGGTGCCAGACAGTTGGTAGTACAGGAAGCATTGGACACACACTGGTCTTCCGGTCTGAGCATATCGTCATTCACGCCCAGTACGATGGTGTTGTCTATCTCATCCTTGGCGGGCACTGTC
>CAZYPI010000310.1:0-2881 GCA_964649335.1 uncultured Rikenellaceae bacterium
GGGAAAAGCGTTTGGAAGATGCACATCCGTACTGATTCCGTAAATTTCCGTAGGTACCGTACGGTCGAGGCTGACAATTGCCGTGCTGTAATCACGGGATTTTCTCCCCTGGACTATATATCCGTTGCATAGTACCGAGTTGCCCCAGTCGGC
The DNA here is from genome assembly GCA_964649335.1 of uncultured Rikenellaceae bacterium. Taxonomy (GTDB): domain Bacteria; phylum Bacteroidota; class Bacteroidia; order Bacteroidales; family VadinHA17; genus DRPN01. Next base: position 154 of record CAZYPI010000310.1, read on the forward strand.
AAACCTTACTCCGTAAACCTGTTCATTTGTATCGTCTCCAAAAGTTACGGTATGTCCGTCCAGATCCAGGGTGACTCCTTTCCCGGCGATCTCAATGGCAGTGCCTTTGGCTGTAATATCTTTGGTCAGAATATAGTAAGCTCCCGGTTTATTTAATATATAAGGTGTCGATCCGGTCATGTCATCAGGGATCCGGATAGCATCTTTTTTGTATGCCAGGCTGATCTTTAGTATTTCGCTTTTGGTTTCCCGGCTGGTTTCGGAATCTACCGTTACCATCCTGTAATAATAAGTGGTTTCAGGATCAAGACCCTTTAATTGATGGTATTGGGCCCAACGGGGTTTTTTGGTGACAGGAGTACGTAATCCAAGACTTTTTGTCTTGCCATATTCAATGTAGCTCCTGGCGGAGGAGCTGATACCAGCTAACTGCCAGTATATAACAGCGGAGGTTTCAGATACGTAAGACCACCTTCTCTGAAAAGCAGTTTCATCTGTCATTCCGGAAATATTCTTTTCTTCTGTTTTTGGCAAAGCATGGACACCCGGTGTGTCATTTTTTGCAAATGAACAGATGAAAATAAATCCTGCCAGGGGAAAGAGTACAGGCAAAAGGAGTCCTGTTTTTTTCATTTCTTTGTGGTTTTTATCAGCATGAATAAATAGGGTATCATAAGCAGAAACGGGATAACCCAGATAGCTATGTATGAGAATTTTTCAAAAGAGGGATCCATATAATAAATATGATTTCCGGTTTTCCCGTATTCGTTTACCAGATCGTCTGTTGTTTTATGTTTTTTCAGATAGGGGGCATAAACATCATTTTGGTTTTTATAGGATTCTCTGACCACTTCGGGATTTTCTTCAATTTGCTTTCTGCCATAGGGTACATATTTACCATAATCCGGATCCAGGATCCATTCGGCACCGTCATCGAATGTCGCGCTGACTACCACATGTCCGGCGATATCCCATAAGTCGGCTTTGATTCCATTGGCATTGAGCAACCCTTTTAAGGCGATGGATGGTTGTGAACAAACACCTACTCCTCTTTCTATGGCTTTTTTATAACTCCGGAATTCATATTTCCTGTATTTTTCAGGTTTGATTATCCCGGCAAACCAGAGGATATAATTCTCCCATACCGGTATCCGGATATTGTATTTCACAATGCCTTCATCTTTCCAGTAATGTGCCATGGCGTGATTGACAAGCATGGTCGCCCGGAGGGCGTAATCTTTTTCATTTTCGTCCGGTTTACGACTCCAGAGTTTTTTTGCTTCAGCATAAGAAAGGGTAAGGTCATTTTTATAGGGAGTTTTTTCAGAAGCCAGTCCGGGATTCCGTAAGGATTTGAAAAGTCCGGTTACATTAACTGTCAGTAAAATAATTCCGGAAAAAAATAATAACCGAATAAATATTTTCATAACGGAACAGATTGAAAAACATATCAAAAATATAAATAATATTTAGAAAAAGAAACAATAAGAAACAAATATAATTTAATAGCGAAAGATAAGGTAAGTATAATGTATTTTATGATAAGCATAGAAATGAATTGCCATATATCTGGAAATACCTGATTTTGGAAGGTCTATTTATTATCGGGGTAGTTTCTCCCGATTGTGATGGTAAAGGTTCCCCAGGTGACATTTCTTTTTATGGTTTTCCACTCTTTCACCTCATAACTGGCCAGAAATTTTATCTGATGCCCCGGAGGGCATTTTTCAGATATGTGGATGAGAGAAGACAATGCATAGCCGTCACCCCATTTATCAGGCTGCAGGTCTGTATGAAGCCGTTCATTGTCAATATATGGATCATCATAATATAATCGGGTGCGATGACTCACTTCATAAATCATTACCGTTTCACCGGGTTCTGCAATATTGTTTCCGTTTCCACTGCCGAAAATTTCGCTGTCTCCGTCATCGATACCAATGTGTGTGAATTCGGGGACATCAAAAAAGACGGGGGCATCAAATTCATCTTTCCATGCATGTCCGGTATGATCTGTAATAAGGAGGTTAAATCGTATTCTGAAAGGAGCTCCGTCGGAAGGCGGATTGTTTGAAGCTGTAATTTTGAAAACGACTGGAAGCCAGACGGGTTTGCCGGAAGGCATATTGTTTATTTTAAGTGTAGGATTGGCCAGCGTGACTCCTTTGGTAGGAGTGCTTATCGTGATGGTTAGATTATGTGCCGGGCTCCCTCCTTTGTTCAACAAACGGAGTTTTAAATTACACTCCTTTTTAGCAGGGAGAAAGATTCCTTTATCGTTGACTTTATGAGAAATATAAACAATCTCCGGAGGATCATTTTTTCTGAAAATTCCGATCTGGTGTGGTTCCCGGTTTATTGAAAATCGGATGTGACCCGTACTGTCGCTTGTCACGGTTGAAACGATTACTGTATCGGTGTTTTCATTATAATCCAACAAAGTGTACCGGGTATTCTGTTGATAAACCGGGGCGGTTGTAACATGGATAAAAACCCCGGGTACAGGTCTTCCATGAGGCTGCCATTTCATGGTGGTGATTCTCAGGCCGCCCTTTGTTGCCCCCTTCACGTCAATATAGCCCGGTTCGTTCAGGTTGCTTCTGAATTGATATCCCCACACATTAAAGTCCGCGTACAGGTCTGCATGGTTCCACCGCCGCGGTTTGGGGACAGGATCTTTAAAAGAGGACAGTACGAAAAGAAAATCTTCTTTAAATTGTTCCGGAGT
>CAZYPI010000311.1:0-2806 GCA_964649335.1 uncultured Rikenellaceae bacterium
CAGAGAAAAATCAATCCGAAAATAAAATAAAAAGAATTTCCGGAGGGACTCTCGGGAAACCAATGAGGAATTATTCCCGCAATGATCATCCTTTGAAGTTATTCAGATTATCCCTGAGGTCATCCACATCATCGAGCACATCGCCGGCGCTCTCGTTGATCTCTTTTTTTATCTCTTCGGTGGCTTTCCGGAACTCTTTCATCCCTTTCCCCAGGCCTTTGGCAAACTCGGGGATCTTGTTGGCCCCAAAGAGCAGCAACACCACCACAAAAACCACGATAACCTCCTGACCGCTGATAAAAAGCAAACTGTTCATCCCAACCTCCGGTTTCTTTGTACCTGCGAAATTAAAAAAGTTATGGCAAAGAAAAAACCCCGGTCATCATGATCGGGGTTTTTTTTACCATTTTATTTTTTGGATTTCTTTTTCTTTTTCGTACTCACCTCAATTTCGCCGTGTTTGTTTCTCATGGTATCATACACCAGCGGCGTGGCCACGAAGATAGATGAGTAGGTACCCACAAAGACACCAATCAGCATGGCGAAGATGAAACCGCGGATCACCTCCCCACCGAAAATAAACACCACCAACAGTACGATGAATGTACTCAGAGAAGTATTGATAGTACGTCCGATGGTACTGTTAATGGCAGCATCCAGCACCTCCTCGGTGGCTCTTTTCGGGTAGAGCCGCATATACTCCCTGATCCTGTCGAACACGACCACGGTATCGTTGACCGAGTACCCGATCACCGTCAGGATGGCGGCGATGAAGGACTGGTCTATCTGCATCGAGAAAGGCAGCTTGCCGTAAAGGAGGGAGAACATCCCGATCACGATGAGGGAGTCGTGGATCAGGGCACCCACGGCGCCCATTCCGAACCGCCAGTTACGGAACCGTAGCATTATATACAGGAAGATGATGATCAGCGAGAAGAAGACGGCCCACATGGCCTGGATTTTTATATCATAAGCGATGGTCGGCCCGACGGTCTGCGAGCTTACGATGAATTTCTCCTTAAAGGTCTTTAAATCCACCTGGTCCCCCAGGAAAGGCTTTAGCCCTTCATACATTTTTTCTTCGACCATATCGTCGGCCGAGGGGTTATCAATCATATACTGGGTGGTGATCTTCATCTGTTCCACTTTGCCATAGACTTTCACCTCCGGCGCTTTGCCTAAGACATCCGTCAGAGCTTTCTGGATATCCTGTGTGGAGTATGCTTTTTCGAATCTCACCACATAGGTTCGTCCGCCCGTAAAGTCGATACCCGGGCTCAGTCCTCTGGTAAACAGCGACACCAGCGAAACAAGGATCACCGTCCCCGAGATTATATAGGCCAGTTTACGTTTCTCTACAAACTTGAAGTTCATGTTGGTAAAAACCCTTTCGGTGAAACGCGTGGCAAAGGCAAGCTTATTGTTTTTGTTCAGGGCTCTTTCAAAGACCAGACGGGTGATAAAGATAGCCGAGAACAGGGAGGTAAGAATACCAATTACCAGCGTAGTGGCAAATCCTTTGATCGGGCCGGTACCGAAAACGTACAGGATGACCCCGGTCAGGAACGTGGTCACGTTGGCGTCCACGATGGCCGAGTAAGCATGGCTGTACCCTTCGGATATGGCTTTTCTGATCCCTTTGCCCGACCTGAGTTCTTCTTTAATCCTTTCAAAGATAAGTACGTTGGCGTCCACCGACATACCCACCGTCAGCACGATACCCGCTATACCGGGGAGGGTAAGTACCGCACCCAGGGAGGCCAGCACGCCGAGGATAAAGAACACGTTCAGGAACAATGCCAGATCGGCCACCCACCCGGCACGGGTGCTGTAATAGAAAATCATATAGACCAGCACCAGCAAGAAGGCTATGACAAAAGAGGTAAGACCGGCATTGATGGCTTCCTTACCCAGGGTAGGACCTACGACGGCCTCCTGGATGATCTTTGCCGGCGCCGGCATCTTTCCTGATTTTAACATATTGGCCAGGTCTTTGGCTTCATCGATGGTAAAATCGCCGGTAATTTCCGAGTTGCCTCCTTTTATCTCCGAGTTTACCCTTGGGGCGGAATAGACATAATTATCCAGGACGATGGCTATGGCGCGCCCCACATTCTCACGGGTCAGACGTGCCCACACTTTGGCTCCTTCGGCATTCATCGACATGGTCACCTTGGCCTCGCCGGTATTCTGATCAAACTCTTCCCGGGCGGAGGTGATCACCTCACCGGTCAGGGGAGGCCGCCCGTCACGGGTAGTCACCTTGATGGCATGCAACTCGAAGAGCGTCTGCTGGGGATCATACTTGTACGGCTTGAAGTGCCAGTAAAAGCGCAGGTTCCTCGGGAAGAGGGCACGCACCTGCTTCATATGAAGATATTTGTTCACTTTGGAAGTATCCCGGGCCCGGGCAAAGCCCACCACCGACCCCGGCATATATTTCCCGTCACGCGTGGTGTTGGGTATCAGCACGGCAAACAACGGGTTCTCCGTCTTGAACTCCTCCAGCGACTGAGGGTTTTCTTTCGTGGTAGTGGTATCTTTTTCAAGTAATTTGATCAGCGAGTCCGCCGTGGTAGTCGTATCTTTCACGGCAGGGACATTCTCTGCCGGAGCCGTTGTTTTTGTTTTTTCCTGTGCCGTTACGGCCTTTGCCGTATCTTTTTTGGTGCCGCTGTTCAATATTTTCTTCAGCAGATCATTGGCCTGCATGAGATAAGGACCCACCTCCTGGTTCTCGTAGGTTTCCCAAAACTCGAGGTTGGCGGTTTCCTGGAGCAGTTTTCTCACCCTTGTCGGGTCTTTC
>CAZYPI010000312.1:0-2770 GCA_964649335.1 uncultured Rikenellaceae bacterium
CCGACTACAAGCCGCTGGTGGAATTTGCCCACGACAGCGGGCTGGTGTTTGTGGCCGACAATATCCCCAGACGGTATGCTTCGCTGGTGGCCAAAAAAGGCTTTGCCATACTGGACAGCCTCAGCGACGAGGCAAAAAGCTATATCCACCCTCTGCCCATCCCCTATGATCCTGAGCTGAAGTGTTATAAGGATATGCTTTCCATGAAGGGTATGGGCACCCATGTGAATGAAAATTTCCCCAAAGCCCAGGCCGTCAAAGATGCTACCATGGGATGGTTCATATACAAAAACTGGGAAAAAGGAAAAATATTCCTGCATTTTAACGGCTCTTATCATTCCGACCACCATCAGGGGATTGTATGGTATGTGCTGCAGGAAAATCCTTCTTTGCTGGTAAAGACCATTTCAGTGGTTTCCCAAAAAGAGGTGAATGTGTTTAACCCGGAGAACAAAGGCCTTGCCGATTATATCATCGTTGTGCCGGAGGATATGACGAAGACGTATTGAATAATGGAACACTTTACCCGCCGGTGATCAACTGGTCGTAGGTCTGTGTCCTGTTTTTTTCCCAGAGAGCTTTTTCCTGAGCCCGGAGGGGAAGGATGGCCGTAATCAGTAATGTAAAAAATACGGAGCGTTTCATAAGCGATGATTTTATCGGAGTTTGTCAGGTTGAACCGTGTAAGAGGAAAGCTCTTGCTGCATGACGGTAAAGAAATCCTGTGCATAATCCGTTCCGGCATTGGCGAGGATTTCCGGCAGGGCTTCGCCGGGTTTATGACGGGGACGTAGGATGAATCTTTCAAAAAGGCGGGTTACTTCCCCGGCCCCGGCATGATCTGTTTGCAGGTCTTCGTAAAAACGGCGGGTGTACCTGTATCTTTTTTCCTGTTCTTTCAGGATAGCGGGCCAGGATTTGAGCCGGGCAGCCATGGTGTGAAAGCGGTGGTCCAGGTTGGGCAGCACCCGGCCGCCCAGCTCCGTGACGGGGATGCCCCGCAGCAGGTAGATCTCATAATACCTGAAAACGCCGGTGGCGCCGAAGGCGTCCATGTCGTCTGCCAGGGAGAGCAGGGAAAGGATGATGCCCGGTTCGGTGTTGCGGGGGATGTGTGAGGTATAGCTTTTGTCGTCGTGTTTTTCAATGGCTTCCAGGATCGCCGGCGCCAGGGACGGCAGAGTGGTCCGGCGGAAAAACTCTTCCGCCTTCCGGCGGCCGGCAAGGCCGTGGGTGACATCGGTGGTCTCAGCCATGCCCGTGTCGTGCAGCATGACGGCCAGCAGAGTGCCTTCTGTCAGGGCGGGCGTGAGCGGGTGTATGTTGCGATGGTATCCGGGGATCAGCTCAGTGGCAAAAAACCACGCCCGCAGGTGATGTGTCTCGTCATGCGAGGGCAGGAAGACGCCGGAAAAACAGTCGCGGCAATAACCATACACTTCCCCGAGCCACCTGTGGGCGGTTTCTTCAATGGTTTTCCGGATATTCATAATATAGATTGTAAAAAAGCCGGAGCCTTTTTACAGGGGGAATATGGCATGGCCTAAATATTGGCGATCTCCCTGGCTATTTCCAGTATGGTCGTATCATCCAGAGTTACCAGCCCTCCGTCAGGACCCGGTTCGGTATGGATACCGATACTCTCTCCGTCATTGTAATTGGTGCCGCCGAAATAATTGCGGACGGTTTCAACATTCAGGTCCAGTCTTTCTGCTATCATACGCATAGCGCCATCGGGCAGACTATCCTTGATCCTGCGTAACTCATTGAATGTGATTATGGTAGACATATTGAAAAATATTTGTATGTGTTAGTCGGTTCAACCCATAAAGATAGGAAAGATATTTTTTTCAGGCAAATTTTCACTCATATTTGCGGATGATGTATACATCGTAATCGCCCAGATAAGCGAATCCTGCCCGGGTGTACAGGTTGATGGCCCGGGTGTTGTCCCGGTGCACTTCCAGCTTGATCTGGCTTCCGTTTTTGCGGGCGAAAGCGAGGGTTTCGCTGAGCAGCGGATGGCTTAGTTTTTTACCCTGATAGTCCGGGTGTATGGCAAAATGGTGCAGATGCAGCCGCCGCCCGTCGAAGGTGACCCAGGAGGTGCCCACGATCTTTTGACTCCCTGTCTCTTCCAGGACGAACATTTTCCCTCCCATGGCCAGTGTTCTTTCCACCACCTCGCGGGTGTCGCCGCGTTCGGCCCCGCCCAGGCCGGTCATCTCCCAGAGGGCCTCCACCGCCGGCCAATCCTGCGGCCTGTATTCGCGGCAGATGATGTTATCTTTTTCCATACGGGGTAGCGGGTTAAAAAGATCATGCTTCTTCTTCGGGCATAACGTAGATCTGGCCGGCGATATGCCGGGTAACCTTTACCGGAGCTCCTTTTTCAATGAAGCCGGTCTCTGAGATGGCATCATAGATCTCTCCTTTTATTTCTACCTTGCCGCCAGGACGCAATACCGTGTGGGCAATGCCCTTCTTGCCTGTCAGGGACTGTTGCTGTTGTTGTTCTACTCCGACAAACCCTTCATGAGTGTTGAGGGTGGTATGCAGGGCCAACTTGAATTTGCGCGACTCGACGGCTTTTTTGGTCAGCACCAGCGAGATGATCAGGGCGGTGAGGGAGGAGACCAGCACGATGAAGAGGGACTTGATCAGCATGCGCATGGCCAGCATGGTGTTGAATTTGAAAACGAAGTTATCCACCAGGCTCAGTGTCAGGCCGGTCACCACCAGGAGGATCCCCGAAATGCCGGCCACCCCG
>CAZYPI010000313.1:0-2758 GCA_964649335.1 uncultured Rikenellaceae bacterium
CGGTCGATGCCGTCATCTTTCGCCAGAACACCGAGGGACTGTATTGCGGCGTCGAGTGGACCCACCCCGCCGACGATGTCTACGCGGCGTTGTGCACGCATCCCAAGTTCGCCCGCTTCAAGGATTGCCCGCGGCAGGACCTGGCCATCTCGACCCGCATCTTCACCCGCAACGCCTGCCGCCGCATCCTCAAGCGCGCCTTCGAATATGCCAAGACCTTCGGCTACAAGTCGGTCACCGTCTGCGAAAAACCCAACGTCATCCGCGAGACCTCGGGCATGATGCTGGCCGAAGCCCGCAAGATCGCCGCGGACTACCCCGGCATCGACCTGTGGGATACCAACATCGACGCCCAGATGATGTGGCTGACCAAGAACCCGGAAGATTACGGGGTCATCGTGGCGGGAAATATGTTCGGGGATATCGTATCGGACGGCTTCGCCGGACTGATCGGCGGCCTCGGTTTTGCCTGCAGCGCACAGTTCAATGACGAGGGAATCGGTATTTTTGAACCTACGCACGGTTCGGCACCCAAATATGCCGAATACCCCGTGTCCATCGTCAACCCCGTCGCCATGATCGAATCGGCCTGCATGATGCTGGATTTTCTCGGGGAGAAGGAAACGGCCCGGATCATACGCCATGCCATTGCAGAAGTCATTGCCGAAGGGAAAGTACGCACCTACGATATGATGAAACTGCCCGGCAGCCCGGAGGTACTGAAACAGGGAGCTGCCTCTACAAGGGAAATGACGGAAGCTATCATAGGAAAGATAAAAGACAAAAGTAAAAAGACAAAAGTGTAAATGTAAAAGTGTAAAGGCGCAAGATTTTGCGCCTCATTAAAGGACACCTAAAACTATCCCATCATGGAAAACAGGGACGAAATTTATGAGCTGTGGCCGGAGCTGGAATGGATCGAAGACAATGATCTGCGGGAAAAAACAGCCGAGGTATGGCGGCGGGCGCTAAGCCGCAGTGTGCTTACCGCTGAGGACCTCCAGAGAATACCTTTCACCTTGCTGGCCGGGCCTGACCTGAAGGTCAGTTTCATGGCCCACAAACGCTGTGTGGTGCACATTGCCCGTGAGAGCGGCGAAAAGATCCGTACCTTCTTCGGCGATTCCCTGCCGGTGGATATGGACATCCTCATTTCGGGAGCGATCCTGGCCGATGTGGGAAAGCTGCTGGAGTATGAGCTGGACGACCGGGGCAACGCTGTCCAGGGCCGGTACGGCCGCTACCTGCGGCATCCCTTCTCGGGGGTTTCGCTGGCCGAGGAGTGCGGCCTGCCGCCGGAGGTGTGCCATATCATTGCCGCCCACGCAAAAGAAGGGGACCTGGTAAAAAGAACCACCGAAGCGTATGTGGTGCATCATGCCGATTTTATGACGTTTCTACCGTTTAAAGATAAAAGGTAACTATTTAGCTGGGTTTTGAATAAAGAAACATTCTTATGACAAATCTGTTGGTTATTAATATCTTTCTGATATCCCTCCCCAACCTCCTTCGACAGGCTCAGGAACCACCTCCCAGGAGAGGGGCTTTTATACGCATATAAGTTGAAAGATGATTTTTTAATAAAATATTAATAAAATATTTTAGTGTATTATAAAAATCCATTAAGTATAAATGACTAAATAACATCCCCCTCCCTCCTGGGGGAGGGGGAAGGGGGTGGGGAATCAAAAAAGGATAAATAATAATCATCTTAGAAAACTTAAAAGCATTGCTAAATAATTACGATAAAAGAAAATAAGGTAAAAGGTAAAAGACAAAAGAACCAATGGGCAAAAGAAATTGTTGTCAGGATCAAAAATCCGGGGGTTTTTATATTTTTGACGAGTGAACCTGAAAAAATTATCCAACGAGGCTGAGGCAATTCTATGATCACATTCGAGATCGTATTGGTATTTGTCGTTCTGCTCTTTATCATTATCTCGTTATACACGGGACTGCTGGGGCCGGCATTTACCTTTGTCATCGGGGTGATCGTTCTCGGGATGTTCCGTATTCTGACTCCCCGTGAGATCCTGAGCGGTTTTGCCAACGAGCAGGTGATGACCATTATCCTGTTGCTGCTCATCGGGGAGGTCATCCGGAAAACCGCTATCGCCGAGATCATTTTCGACCGTTATTTCCGGAAGGCCCGTTCCTATAACGGTTTCATGGGGCGTATGATCTTCATGGTTTCGGTTTTTTCCGCTTTTCTGAACAACACACCGCTGGTGGCGGTGATGATGCCTTACGTGCGCACCTGGTCGAAACGGTACAATATTTCTCCTTCAAAATTACTGATCCCCCTCTCTTACGCGGCCATTCTGGGGGGCACAGCCACCCTGATAGGCACCTCCACCAACCTGATCGTCAACGGGATGGTAACCGACCAGCACATCATTCCCGGATTGCAGAGCCTGGGGATCTTCGATTTTGCCTGGGTAGGCGTTCCCATGATCATCCTGGGGGGAATTTATCTGTTATTAGCCGGAAAAAGACTGTTGCCTTCCCGGCAGGAGACGGAAGAGAGCAGGGACACGGGTATACGTACTTATTTTGTTGAGGTGCAGATCAAAAAAAACTCTTCCCTGGCAGGCCAGACCATTGAGGAGTCCGGGTTACGCAACCTGCCGGGATTGTATCTTGTGGAGATACACCGCCGGGGGAAGCGTATTTTTGTCGTTTCCAACAACCTGGTGTTGGAAAAAGGAGACAAGCTGATGTTTGCCGGCGAAAACAAACAGATCTCCCTGCTCACCAA
>CAZYPI010000314.1:0-2749 GCA_964649335.1 uncultured Rikenellaceae bacterium
GCCGGGTTTACGGTAGCCATATCCACAGCTTCTTTCAGACTGCAGCCCGTAAATTTCATCATATTCCCCACACCCACATGAATGGGCAAAGAGGCGCCGGCAAAACAGTTTTCTTTTTCCAGCAGGATAATTCCTTCTTCGGTCAGCTTTACCTCTTTCCCGTCCCATATATATTTTCCCGGGGGCATCCCGGCCAGCATGGTCATATCGGATGTCAGGATAATCCGTCCGGCGCCCTTGGCGCGGTAAAACACCCTGACCGCTTCGCGGGGCAGATGGAATCCGTCCAGGATCAAACTGCACATCAAACCGTCATTGGACAACTGTTCCCACAAAGGATTGCTGAAACGGTGAATATAATTGGCCATTCCGTTGCCGAGATGAGTGACGGTTTTTGCCCCTGCATCCACGGCACGCCGGATATCTTCCGTGGTACCGTTGTGGTGGCCGAGAGCGACCACGATGTTGTTTTTAACGCATTTTTTTATAAAATCAACAGCCCCCTCTATCTCGGGAGCAAGGGTTACCTGTAAGATCTTCCCCCGGGCAGCTTCATTCAGCCGTTGAAACTCATCCCAGTCCGGCTTACGTACATAATCCGGGGTGTGGGCCCCCCGGTAGCCCTCTTCCGGTGAAATATAAGGCCCTTCGAGATGAAAACCGGGAACGGCATGCGAGACTTCGTCATGCTCCAGCGACTTAGCGAGATTCTCAAAAGATCGCAACAAAGATTCCTGCGAAGCGGTGATGACGGTAGGCAAGAAGGTGGTTACTCCTTTATCCTTCAAAGCCCTCACCACCCTGACCATCTCGTCTGCCGAAAGATCCGGTTTGGAAAATTCTATTCCCAGATAGCCGTTGATCTGATTGTCAAAAAAACCCGGGGCAATGAAACACTTCTCCTCCCCTGTTCCCTCTTTTGGGTCAACGGTCTCAATTTTTCCGATTATACCTTTCCCGATTTCTACCGAAACATAACGGTCCCCGGAATATAAATACCCTTCAATTCTTTTCATTTACTGCCATTTACTACACCATTTCCACAAATTATTTCAGCCTCATCGTCTTTTTAATGTATCTGAAGAATCCCCCACGCCACAAGAATTAATCCACCCACAAACAGCCAAGCATAGAGGAATCCTGCGATATCTTCCCGGTATCTTTTCGGAAAACCCTTCCAGCGTTCTTTGGTAAACCAGGAAGGCAGGTCGAGCAATAATAGATCATGGCCGAGGGTGGCAGCCAACGGTTTCTGGCCGTTCTTTATCCGCTCTTCATCCGAAAGCCGTAGCATGTTTTCAAAAAACCGGTCTGTTTTTTCTTTTTTCTCGGGTTTAGTGATCAAACTGACCCCTATCAGCAAGACAAAACCGGTCAGCATGGCCCACCCGAAAGGAGCCGGTTTCCATTTATAAACAATCTCCAACGAACCGGTATCAAGATAATTCAACAAATAATACACCAGGAAAGAAGAGAGTACGCCGGCCAGGGCGCCGTAACGGTTGGCTCGTTTCCAAACGACGCCTCCGAAGATCATGATCCCCATAAAAGCGGCTATGGTCTCCACAAAAAGGAAGGCATACAAAACACTTTTCACATACAGGGCAAACAACACCCCGAAAAGGGTCAGCACCAGACTGGATATCCTTCCCACCCAAAGCAGCTCTTTGTCGCCGGGATTTCTCCTGAGGTATTCGCCATAAATATTTTTTGTAAAAAGAGCCCCCGAGTTGACCATAAAGTTGGAAGCCGATGACATATTGGCCGCCAGGATGGAGGCCACCATCAGTCCGGTGAGGCCGGGAAAGAGAAGAACACGGGTAGCATAGCCGAAGGCCATTTCGGGATCACTCAGATTCTTTCCGTCCAGCACCACCAGGGCGGCAACAATAAGTCCGGTAAAAGCCCAGCCGATGGTTACCAGGCGTTTTATAAAAGAGCCGTAAGTCTGGCCTATTCTCCCGTCGCGCTCGGTTTTTCCCGTAGCACACATCGACACCATGTGTGGTTGGGCCGTAATACCTATCACTCCGTTTAATGCCAGCATGGCGATGGTAAACCAACCGATCCCCAGCTCCGGGCTGAACAGGTTGAAAAAATCAGGAGGCAGGATACGGCGCATACTGCTCATGCCTCCGATATGTTCCAACCCCAGGGGTATAAGCATGACGGAAAGAGCGATGATCATAAACCCCTGGATAAATGTAGCATACGCCGAGGATACCAGTCCGCCGAAAAAGCTGTAGATAATAAAAGCGGCCGTCATACCATAAACCACCCCATCGGTGGATATCATATTATTGGTAGCCACCGAGATCACTTTTCCCGCTCCTTTCAGCATGGCTCCCTGGGCAAATATGAAAAAAAGGATGGCAAAGACAGTATAAAAAAGAGCCATATTTTTCCCGTAGCGGTCTTCCACTATCTCCCCCACGGTGGTTCGTTCGCTGCGGCGGTACCACGGGGCTATCAGCCAGTAGAAAGGGGTGATTACCATATTCTTCCACTGGTACCATATCGAGGCAAAGCCCATCCGGAAACTGGCTCCCGTCTGGGCCACGAAATTTTCGGAATGCGTCCCCGCTCCAAATCCCTGGGCCATCATGATCCATTTGTTGAATTTCCGCTCCCCCCGGAAAAAACCGTCGCTGTTTTTCACCCGGTGCGTCAACCATAATCCGTAACCGGTGATCCCGATAAAATAAATCACGACAACCAAAGTATCCAGCCAGTTAAATCCTTCTGTCAT
>CAZYPI010000315.1:0-2740 GCA_964649335.1 uncultured Rikenellaceae bacterium
AATGCTGATCTCCGCCATGGGGGTGATATAATTGCCTACACCCAGTTTCAGGTAGCTTTTATACAGTTTCGGCACGGACTCCCCGGCCATGCGGGCCGGTTTGATGGGTCTGGGCTGATAAGGGATCATCATGGCATGCGGGGTAATCTCATATTTTATCACCGGATGGTATTGGGTTGTGTCCCTGGTCACGGGAGGGATATCTATCTTCCGGGCCCCTGCCAGTACCGGTTCATACGGTTTTACCACCTTCACTTCTTTCTTTATCTCCTCCTCCTGTTGGGCAAAGAGTGCCGGCGGGCCGGCGAAGAAGGATACGGTCAGGACAAATAACAGGCGATATGTCAGTGTACTCCTCATCATCCGGTTGTTAAGGTCGTTTTTTGGGTCATACCGGCGCTGCCGTCAGCCGGTTTTGTTCTGATGGTATCGGGCGGCACCTCCAGGGAGTCACCCGGCGCATTCATCAATTGTTCGAGCTGTTCGATATCCTTGAGCTTTTCCCGGGCCTCCTGCAGGATGCCGTCGTCAGGATTTTTATAGTATTCCAGCAGGCTCTGCAGAGTATATTTGGCCTGCATGATATCTCCCTTGTCCACACTGATATCCGACATCAGCAGGAAAGCTTTACCCATCCAGTAGGGATGCGGGGTGCTCATATTGACAAACTTCATGATCACCTTTTCCGCCTCCTCTTTTTTGCCCATGCGATATAACAGTTCGGCCACCCTGTATTTGGACTCGGCACCTTCGGCACTGGACACTTCCACGGCCACCTTACGGTAGGCTGCCAGGGCTTTTTCCTGTTCACCCAGGGCCTGCCGGGCTTTGGCCATCTTAAACCATGCCTCCCGGGCGGTTTCTTCCGAAAGGTTATTCATTTTCACGATCTCCTGCGCTACGGTAATCACCGACCGGTAGTTTTTCAGGGCCCACGAACAACGCAGCTGTCCCATGCGGGCCGTCAGGATATTCTTTTCCTGTTCTGCCACTTTTTCCAGCAGCACATAATCCTCCAGAGCTGAAGAATAATCTCTTTTCTCATAAAGCAGTCCGGAAGAAGCCAGCAAGGCCGATTCGGTAAAGAGGTTGCGGGGCTGGCGGATCACATAGCCGTAATGTTTGAGGGCTTCATCCGGTGCTCCTTTTTTACGCAGGCACTCGGCCAGATAGAAATGGGCATTGATCCTGAAGACTCCGTCCGGGAATTTCTGCAGGTAGCGACCCAGCACTTCTTCGGCTTTATCACAGTCACCTTTCATATACACATTTTCCGCCGAGATATACAGCAGGGAGTCTTCCTCGGCCCGGGTCACACTGGCAAACCCTCCCAGTTTCCTGGCAAAGGCAAAATAAGACTCCACATCATTCATATCCACGTAGGCATTCTTCAGGCCGGTGAGGGCATCGCGTGCTTCCGGTGTACCGGGATATTTTTCGATCAGTTGTTTGTAGCTTTTAACGGCTTCTTTATAATTATTCTGATTATAATATATCAGCCCAATCTGTAGATAAGCCCTGGGCACGTACATACCGGACTGGTAAGAGTAGATGATCTCCTGAAAATCTTTCAGGGCGTTTTTAGTGTCGTTTATTTCCATATAGGCCATCCCCCGTTCATAGAGGGCGTCATCCAGGAAGTTAGAACGCGGGAATTTCTGCAACAGGGTGGTCAGATCCCTGATCTTGGCCTGTTGGTTTTTCAGGAGCCCGTAAGAAAAACCACGCTGGAACAGGGCATAATCGGCATTGCTTTTTCCGGACTGATATGCTCTGGTATAAAACGTGATGGCCCGGCTAAAATCCCTTTTGATAAAGGCACAGTCCCCCAGCCTGTTGTAAGTGTCGGCGACCAGTGCCGGTTTTGCCTGTTTGGTGAATGTAAGGTATTTCCGGAACCAGCGGGCGGCAAGATCATATTTTTTCTGATTAAAATAGACATAGCCGAGGTTATAGTGGGCCACGGGATATTCCGGCCGGGATACGGCCGCGGGACTATAAATAAATTTCATATAGGCATCCAGGGCGTTCTGCAGGTCTTTCATGCGGTAATAGGCCTCTCCCATCCAGTACCACGCACCGGCGCGTATGGCCGGGTCATACACGCCGTATTTCAGTGACTTGTTCATTAACAGTACCGCATTGTCAGGATCGCCGGCACGTAACAACTCCAGGGCACGGTAGTAGGCCACCTTCTGATAAGCTTTTTTCATCTCGTCGTTCTTGTTCCTGATCTGGTCGAGCGACTCCAGGGCCAGCTTATAGTTTTTCGTGTTCAGGTAAGCCAGCACAAGGTAGTGGTAGGCATCATTGATCCTTTTGGAATAGGGATAGGTATCAATATAGGTTTTCAGGGCGTTGACCGCCTCGTTAAACGGAGAATAGGAAAGCTCAAAGGCCAGTTTGGCATAGTTGAACAGGGCATCTTCTTTGATCTTCGGGTCGAAGTCCATCCCTGCTGCCGAAGAGAAGGCGATGCCCGCTTTCTTTTTATCACCCATATGCAGGAAACAGTCGGCCAGAAGATAATAGGTATTTTGTGCCAGTTTGTCTTTCTTCCCGGTCACATAGGCAAAATGTTTGGCTGCCAGGTCATATTGTCCGTTTTTATAGTAAGCATAACCGATCTCGTAATGTCCCTGCCGGTTCAGGGGTTTTTTTTCGGCATATTTCTCCAGATAAGGCAGGGCTTTTTCATAATCCCCTTTTTGAAACCAGGCGTCGCCGATAAAACGGGTAA
>CAZYPI010000316.1:0-2739 GCA_964649335.1 uncultured Rikenellaceae bacterium
CGGCAAAAAAGTGGACGGAGACTACGGCACCCTGAAAGCGATGTTCTACGGAAAAAAAATATTCCGTTATTCCAACCTGGAAGGATCCCTTTTCCTGAACAGGGACAGGCTCCTTTTTTACGGGTATAATCCGTTTCTGGATACCACCCTGGCAAAAGATAATATCAAACAGGCGTTCCTCAACCCGGGCGCTTCCGTACACTATTATTCCACCCGTGCCGACTCCAACCATCTCAATTTCGATTTCCGCATGCGTTATGACTATTTTTCGGATAAATACAGTCATACACAGCACGGAGTGGTGCTGGACACACGCCTGTTCAGGATGTTCGGAGGAAAAACCCTCGGCCTGGATCTGGATGTGAATTATTTCAATGCGGATCTTTATCCGGAGGGCAAATACAATACCGTAGCCAGCATCGAACCGTGGTATTACCAATCCTCCGGCGAATGGCGGCTTAAAGCTTCCATCAACGCGACGATGGACATCACTAAAGGCAATACCACCTTCAGACTCTACCCGAAAGTGCGCTTTCAGTTCAAGATCGTTCCTGATTACCTGATGGCCTACCTGGGGGTCACCGGCGGAACAAAGATCAATGATTATCGGAGCGTTACCGGCGTCAATCCTTTTGTGAACCCGGGACTGTATGTTGAGAATACCGACCGGAAAATGGACTTTTATGTCGGGGTTTCCGGTTCGATCGCTACCGGCTTCGAATATAAGGTGCAGGGGTTTTATGACCTCGTGGATAATATGCCGTTTTTTGTGAATGATACCGACCGGGTGGGAAACCGTTTTACGGTGGTGTATGACGACGTTCAGGTGGCCGGAGTCTCCGGCGAGGTGACGGCCCGGGCAGGCAGGAAATTTTCCCTACGTCTGTGGGCTGAGTATAAGGATTATTCGATGTCTTCCCTCTATAAACCCTGGCATGAGCCCGCCGTCAAAGCTTCCCTCGGGGGACGTTACAATCTGAAGGATAAGATCCTCGTGACGGCGGATGTATTGTTTATAGGCAAAAGATACGCCCTTACCCCGGACCCCCTCCCGCAGGCCGTAACCCTCAAAGCATATCCCGACCTGAACCTGGGACTCGAATACCGCTACCGCAAGATCCTTTCCTTCTTCCTCCGCCTGAATAATATCGCCGGAATACGCTACGAAACATGGAACCAGTATCCCACCCAGGGGTTCTTTATCATGGGCGGATTTACTTATTCGTTGTAAGTGCAAGTATTGCAGTTTGTTATATGATGTTTTCAACATATGAACAGACTGCCCCGTTTTTATTCTCTTTTTGTTGATTTTTTGTTGAAAAAAAAGAGGGAAAAAGTGTGCATAATTGCCTGATAATCATTAAAATTTACTATATTTGCATAACCAAAAAGTTAAAGGGGTTGATGCGAGGTATTTTATTGTTTGAGAAAGGATTATACGAAGTGGTAAAAACAGGCATGGAAAAGACACCGGAAAAAGGCTGTAAAACGGACAGCGGTTAGCCGGGACATCATAAAAACAAATAGAGAAAAAGCGATTGAAATTACGGAGGCTGCTCCGGGAAAAAAGGATATTATTATAAAAAATTAAAGGTAAAAAATACTATGAGTGACGAAGCATTGAAGAACGGCAACACGAATGGTTACTCTGCGGAGAATATTCAGGTGCTGGAAGGACTGGAAGCGGTCAGGAAAAGACCGGCTATGTATATCGGCGATGTGTCTGAAAAAGGACTGCATCATCTGGTGTATGAGGTGATGGATAACTCCATTGATGAGGCCCTGGCCGGTTATTGCAAAAACATTGAGGTGACCATCAACGAAGACGGCTCGGTGACCATCGCCGACGACGGCCGGGGCATCCCGGTGGACTACCACGAAAAAGAAGGCCGTTCGGCCCTGGAGGTGGTCATGACCGTCCTGCATGCCGGAGGGAAGTTCAACAAAGACACTTATAAAGTCTCGGGCGGCCTCCACGGTGTGGGCGTTTCCTGTGTCAATGCCCTGTCGGGGCACCTACGCGCCGAAGTGCACCGGGAAGGAAAAATATGGGTGCAGGAATACAGCAAGGGAAAACCCCTCGGCGAGGTGAAAGAGGTGGGCCAAACCGATAAAACAGGTACCACCGTTACGTTCAAACCCGATGATACCATCTTTATTACCACTGAATTCAAGTATGAAATACTGGCGGCACGTCTCCGTGAACTGGCTTATCTGAACAAGGGGATCCGCATGAAGATCACCGATAAAAGAGAGACCGTCGAAAACGGTAACGGAAACGGCAATGGCAACGGAGAAGGACAGGCTCAGGGAAGATACCGTCAGGATGAGTTCTATTCCGAGGAGGGACTGGTGGAGTTTGTCCGTTATCTCGACTCCACCAGGGAGGCCCTGATGGAAAAACCTATCTCCATAGAAACCGAGAAAAACGGGATCCCCGTGGAGATAGCCATGCAGTACAATACTTCTTTCTCCGAAAATATCCATGCCTATGTTAACAATATCAATACCATCGAGGGAGGTACCCATCTGGCCGGTTTCCGCAGGGGACTGACACGTACCCTGAAATCATATGCCGAGAAATCCGGAATGACGGCCAAGCTGAAGTTCGATATTGCCGGCGATGATTTCCGGGAGGGCCTGACGGCCATCGTGTCGGTCAAGGTGCAGGAACCCCAGTTTGAAGGGCAGACCAAGACCAAGCTGGGCAACTCCGAGGTGATGGGGGCCGTGGACCAG
>CAZYPI010000317.1:0-2701 GCA_964649335.1 uncultured Rikenellaceae bacterium
TGCACATGGGAGAGCCCCAGTTCGAGCAGGCGGTGATGCAGGTGCCAGCGGCCGGCCTCGAAGGGCGAGCGGCCCCGCAGCACACGCAGGATAAACACATGCAGGGTATCCATGAGCGGAAGGATCAGGACGGTGAAGGCAAAGACCGCCGGCGACGCGATGCGGACAGACCCCGCCGCCACCCGGTCATACTCCATAAAACGCACGGCCAGCACCCCCAGCATCAGTCCCAGGATCAGCGAGCCGGTGTCGCCGAGGAAGATCTTGTGGTTGCCGTGCGAGAGGTTGAACCGCAGAAAAGCCAGCAGGCTACCTGTCAGGGAGAGGCTGAGGATAGCGTGGTAAGGGTGTCCGGCGGCCAGAAACCATACCCCGAACACCAGCGACGCCAACGCCCCGGTGCCTGAGGCCAGCCCGTCAATGCCGTCGATCAGATTCATGCCGTTGGTGATGACCACAAAGACAAACAAGGTGAAGAGTACCCCCGCGATATATCCGATCTGACCGATCCCCAGGAAACCGTAGAAGCCGGTCATGCGGATATCTCCCAGCACGATCACCACGCCTGCGGCCACGATCTGGCCTATCAGTTTTTTCACCGGGTCGATCACCAGGATATCATCTTTGATGCCGATAAAAAAGAGGATGAGCAGTCCGGCGAAGAGATAGACCAGCTCGCGCGCCGGTCCGCCGCCGGCAAAGAGGGCCGTGCTGACGGCAAACCCCATAAAAACGGCCATCCCCCCCAGCGTCGGAGTATCCTTTTTATGGGAAGACCGTGGGTTGGGCCGGTCGTACAGCCCTTTGGCGCGGGCCACCCTGAGGATGGTGGGGATAGAGAAAAAGGTGATCAGGAAAGCCAGCAGGAAAGCCCCCGGGATATACCATCCGGGGTTGATCATGATGCCCGTCTTTTCCGGAAGATCATTCATTGTCGTCACGCTTCCCCGCAAAGATAATCATTCTCCGGCAATCCTTTTGACAACATACTGGGCGGTCAGGCGGGTACGTTGGGAGACCAGTGTATGGCAGTTTTTCAGCTTTTCACGGATCGTCTTTTCCGTATAGTGCCGGAAGGTAAGCAACTCCGTCTCCCGGTTGAAATACACCTCATAACGGTTTTGCAACTCTTTCACCCGTTCCATGAAAGACATCCCGGGGTCGTCAATGCAGAAGGAGACGCTGATGGCCGAGATCTGCACGAGGGAGATATTGAATTTCCACTTTTTGAACGCCCCGAACAGATCTTCCAGGTGCCGGTTCAGGATAAACGAATAATCCCTGGGGAACACCGAGAGGAGTATCTGTCTTTCTTTCCGGATATAGACGGGCACATGCTTTTCCATCTCCTCGAAGTCCCAGATGGTAGTACCGGAATTGTCCGTGCCGGCCAGTCCGCGCACCACCAGGGGGATATGTTTGTTCTGCAGGGGCTTGATGGTTTTGGGATGGATCACTTTGGCGCCGTAAAAAGCCATTTCGGCCGCCTCCTGGTAGGAGATCCCCGGCAGGCGGACGGCCTCCGGGCAGATTTTCGGGTCGGCATTCATCACCCCCGGCACATCTTTCCACAGCACCACTTTGTCCGCATTCAAAATGCTCCCGAGGATGGCGGCCGTAAAATCGGAGCCCTCCCGGCCCAGCGTGGTGGTACGGCCATCACGGGTACCGGCGATAAACCCCTGCGTAAGAAACAGATTCCCGGCAGGGGAAAAGGTCCGCAGCACCCTGCGGGTGGTCTCTTTCCAGTCCACTCCCGCTGTGCCGTCAGGGGACCCAGCAATAATTATCTTCCGGATATCCGTATGAACAAGTCCGGGAAATTCCCGGGCCAGTGCATAATAAACCGCCATTGAAGAAAAACGTTCCCCGTACGGGACGATCCGGTTGTACCACTCCTCCGGACTAATACGGGAGGGGGCCTCTGTCAGCTTCATCAGTTCCGAAAACAGCGCTTCGAGTTTTTCCTCAGCCTCCGCAAGAGAAGGGTCCCCCGTCAGGAGTTCGCGGAGTATCTGCAGATGATATTTTTTCACCTCCCCGATTCTCCGGACAGCTTTTACTTTATCCTGTTTTTTCTCACCGGCCGTCAGAGAGGCGATCTCCTCCAGAGCATTGGTGGTTTTTCCGAAGGCCGAGACCACCACGACCAGTGGCCGGCCGGCCCGGCGCAGCACCTCCGTCATCCGCCGTATCCCGACGGTATCCTTCAATACCGATCCCCCGAATTTGAATACCTGCATGCCCGGTTGTTTGCAGCAAAAGTAATAAAGATATTCGGCAATGATTTAAAAAAACAAAACTGCAAATAAACATGTCGTATGTTGCAAACATACGACATATCGAAATTATTTACCAGGGGTAATATTAAGAAACATTCTTATGACAAATCTGTTTGTTAATAAAGTTCTTTCGGTATCCCTCCCCAACCCCTCCCAGGAGAGGGGCTATTATTCGCGTATTTTATAAAGATGATTTCAAGATGAAACATTCATGATTGATTTGAAGAACACAGGAGAATGATTATTGAAAGAAAAAAATATTTAATGGTATGACCCCCACCCTGCGTTATTCATGAGATAATAAATCGAAGGAAGAGTATCCCTCCCCCTCGGCGAGGGGGAGGGATAAAGGGAGGGGGTTAAACAAAAGGATAAGAGACAGATTATCAAATTAATATTAAAATTATAAACAGATGAAG
>CAZYPI010000318.1:0-1939 GCA_964649335.1 uncultured Rikenellaceae bacterium
TATCACGAACGACCCGCTGCCCGGGATTTTTACGATACCGAACCGCAGCTGCAGCCAGCAGATAAAAAGTCCCAGCGCCACCCCCGCTGCCGCCCCGACGATGGTGATCATCCATCCTTCCAGCAGGAAAATTTTCCGGATCAGTGAATAATCGCCCCCCAGGTTGCGGAAGGTCATGATATCTTCTTTTTTTTCGATGATCAGCATAGACAGCGACCCGATCACATTGAAAGAGGCAATGATCAGAATAAAGGTAAGGATCAGGAAGATAGCCCATTTCTCGGTTTTCATAATGCGGTAGAGCAGGGCCTGTTGTTCGTACCGGTTCTTCACGCGGAACGCGGGGCCCAGGATTGTTTGGATCTTTTCTTCGGCCTTTTTCTCCTGAACCCCCGGTTTCAGTTTGATCTCCACGGCGCTCAGCTCATGGTGGTAACCGAACAGCTCACGGGCAAACTCCAGCGGCACGATCATATATTTCAGGTCGAAATCCTGCTGTATGGCAAA
The DNA here is from genome assembly GCA_964649335.1 of uncultured Rikenellaceae bacterium. Taxonomy (GTDB): domain Bacteria; phylum Bacteroidota; class Bacteroidia; order Bacteroidales; family VadinHA17; genus DRPN01. Next base: position 508 of record CAZYPI010000318.1, read on the forward strand.
CACCCCTGCGGGGAAGATGTACTTTTTGTTGAAAGCTCTTTCGGGATTCAGGGAGATATGTTTCGAACGACGGGGCACATAGATTTTGATGGGAGAAATAAAATTGAGCCCCACCCCCAGATTCATGGCGATTCCCTGTCCCACCACAGCCATGGGGGCATTTTTTTCATGCAGGACAAACTTGCCGTCCACCATCATGGAGTCCACCCCGCTCATGGCGATATAATCATCACTCACCCCTTTCACCGTGGCGATATACTGGCGGTTACGGTACTGCAGCAGGGCATTCTCCTCGATCACATCCGCCGCCACCATCACCTCCGGGAGCTGTTTCACCTTTTTCATGGCCGCCAGCGTGTCCGGGAACGTCTTGCCCTGCGCCGGCGTGATCTTCAGATCAGGATCAAACGAGTTGAACAGCGAATGCACCAGGTCGTCAAAACCATTGAACGAAGAGAGCACCACCACTAGCGCCATGGTGCCCACCATCACCCCCACCACCGAGATAAAAGAGATGAGATTGATCACGTTATGCGACTTCTTCGCAATCAGATAACGCCGCGCTATATAAAAAGGAAAATTCAAACCTTTGGGCTTTTTTACCGGAACGAAAATAAAGAAAAGAACATTTTGCCTTTCCTTACTTATTTTTGTCTTTTTCCTTATATCTTTTATCTTAAAATAGAAGGCCTCCGGCATGGACTTTAACCTGCATCTCCCCGGAATCTCCGGGACGTTCTGTCAATTAAACCACAGAGACCTTCTGACTAAAATAACTTCCTCCGGCAATCTTCCTTCACCCATGCCGGGAAAAAACTGCACAAAAATATAAATTATTTCCGGGCTTTGACGATCAACCCGGTACCTGTTTTATGCGAGTTATGAACATCCAGACTGTTCAAAAGGAGAGAAACCGGCCAGGCCACCAGGTAATAGAACGGCAACAGGATAAAAAAGAGCCTGGAGGCATTGAGCATCATGATGGGTATTTTCATGGAGAGTTTCCACGCCACCTGTCCCGGTCTGCCGTAAGAATAATAAGCTTCCACCTCCCGGAAGCCGGCTCTCAGCAGTTTTTCCCGGATGTCGCCGATGTTGTATCCGTCGCGCACATGCTCTTCGATAAAGCTCTCCTCCTCATGGTCGTGCACATCGGACCCTCCCTGGTCGGAGGGGGTGGAGACCAGCAACAGTCCTCCCGGCTTGAGGGAGCGTTGATAATTCGAAAAGACCTTTTCATCCTCCTCGATATGTTCCATCACATCCACACACAGGATGAAATCGTAGTCCTCCTCCCTGACAAAACGGGTCAGGTCCTGCACGGAAAAATGCACCCGCCCTGCCGGGTCGATCTTCCGGAAAAAGCGCGTGCAGTCTTCCACCTGCTCCTCCTTCACATCCACCCCCTCGATCCCGGCCGCCGGAAAGCGGC
>CAZYPI010000318.1:1949-2629 GCA_964649335.1 uncultured Rikenellaceae bacterium
CGGAACAAAAAATAAGTGTATTGCCCGAAGCCGGAGCCGGCATCCAGCATTTTCATCGCTCTGCCGGTGTCCGGCAGGGAGCGTTTGATCTCTCTTTTGACATACCACGCCCGCAGCAGCAACAGGTCCAAAAGCCTGTAAAACAACTTCCTCAGCCCGGGCGTCTTGTTGAACACCTTGCCGAGCGTCCTCTTGATGGGATCATATCTCATAACTTTACGGGATTATTCCAGCAGTTTCTCAATACGGTCTATATAGTCCAGTGAATCATCCAGGAAAAAGGCCAGCTCGGGCATGCTTCTGAGCTGGTTATGTATGCGGCCCGATAACTCGTACCGGATCTTTTTCTTCTGATCGTTGACCAGTTGGTCAAACTCTTCCTTCGTCACCGCCGGGAAAACACTCAGATACACGCGGGCCAGCGACAGATCCGGGCTCATACGTACCTGCGTCACGGTGATCATCTTCCCGCCGAACAGCGTCTTGCCCTCCTTCAGAAAAATATCTCCCAGCTCGCGCTGTACCAGTCTGGCCACCCTTTTCTGCCTCGTCGATTCCATAATGTTACCATCTGTTTTTTCAGTGCAAAGGTAAGATTTTTTACAGAACACTCTCACTCCTGTGGAGGAGATTGCTTCATACCCCTCGATACGATCCTCCCTTCGGTCGGCTCACTCGGG
>CAZYPI010000319.1:0-2612 GCA_964649335.1 uncultured Rikenellaceae bacterium
GCCGCTGCCCACAGTAATCGAGTCGGTAATTTCCATGCCGGTAAGATCCAGGACATAAACCTTTCCGTCAAAAGTGCCGTTGGTAAGATAGGCTTCCTCTCCGGCAGTTGCCAGCGCATACCTCGGATAATTGCATCCGGTGATGGTGCCCAGCGATACGAACGTTTTCATATCCACCACTTCGACTTTGGCCGAGTTATTGACCACAATGAGTCCTTTGTCGCCCGCCACGGTAAAGGATTGGACGATGTCTCCCAAAGGTCTGTTGTTAATACTTTGGAACAGGTTGTTCACGACATAAGACGAGTCAAGGTCAATATAGCTTATGGATCCGTTGTTTTTGTTGAAACCTCCCTCATTGGTGATATAGGCACCATGTAAATAACCGGTATCTTCGGGAGGCGTGGTGGTCTTTTTACAGGAATAAAAAAATGTGCTCAGGATGAAAAAGGCCAGTGTGACAAATAAGAAATGTTTTTTCATAACAAATTGATTTAAAGGGTTAAAAATTTAATATTGATTGGATGAATTTGTCCTGAAGGTTATCCGTGCTTTCAGCAAGTATGCTCTTCCCGGCATGGGATAGGAGCGGACGACCTGGTAGCGGGCGTTGAAAAGGTTTTTGACGATAAAACGCAGGTCCACATCCCAGGAGGCCATATTTTTCTTTCCTCCGGCGACCACGCTTGTAAGTGCAAAGGGATCCATCCGGTAGAGGGGGTCCTTGCCGGGAGCGGTATATCTGGCCCCCGTGAAATCCTCATAGATGCCCGCATACAGAAACCGGTAGTCCGCACGCAGGGTGCCCGAAGCGGTGTGCACGGGGATATAGCTGCTCTGATAGGGTTTTGTCGCACTCCCGTCATTCTTGAGTACGGTGGATTTGGTAAAGTTATAGTTCAGCCGGCAGGTGAGGGTAAGGTTTTTTCTCTTCCAGGCCGACTGCAGAATGTTCTCTGCTCCCCAGGTGCGTACCCGGTCCACATTTTCGGGGTGCCAGTACCCTTCGCCCGGTATCCACCGGATTTGATCGTTCAGGAGATTAAAGAAAAGGTCGGTTTGCCAACGGAATGACCAGGGGCCTGTTTTCGTATCTTTTGTGTTGAGGTCTATCCCTGCCGTGGCACCCCAGCCGTGCTCGGGCCGCAGATCCGGGTTGCCGCCGGGGGTCCAGTATTTGTCATTGAGGGTGGGCAGGCGGTATTTGGTGGACAGGTTGAACCGCAGGAATGTCCGCCCCGGCAGCAGGGCATAACGCATGCCTGCATCGGCCTGGGGCAGCGGGCTGGTGTAAGGATTGAAGTCCTGGCGCAGGGTCAGGGAGCCTGTCCAGCGGCCTTTTTGGTATTTGGAGCCGGCATAGAGGTCGATACTGTAGTCACGTACCGTTCCGTTGTAGGCGGTCACCGCGGCCGTGGCCAGCGAGACAGCCACACCGCCGTCCAGTGTCCAGTGACGGCCTGCCTTGTGACGGTAATAGAGGTCAGACATGAAATGAGAGGTGCGGAAACGGGAGTCGATCGTATAATCCGGAGCTTCTGCGGATGACTTGTCCGTAAACCACATATTGTCGCGGAACCACGCGTTGCGGAACGACAGGGACGAGCGTACCCATCGTTTGCCCAGGATCAGGTATATCCTCATGCTGCTGTCCCGCTGTTCCTGCAACCCCGGCTTATAGGATCCCATGACCGCCGGGATCTGTTTTTTCTTTTTCTGCACCCAGAAGCCGGCCTGCAGCGAATAGCCATGGGGTAGCATAGCAGAGAAAGTCTGGATGAAACCGGCATAGCGGAAGAGGTTATGAAGGGCCGTTTCCTCCGGGCGGCCCGGCTTGTAGTCATCACGGTAGGTGAAGTCGTTGTCTGCGTTTTGCAGGAAAAAGCCCGACTTGCTCTGGAATTTTTCCGTGCCACCCGTCAGGATGAAGTTGCCTCCCCGCGTGCCGAAACTTCCGGCGTCGAAAGCGGCGGCAGCACTGATTCTTTTCTTCCATACGGGCCGGTTGTCGAGGTTGACCGCGCCGCCGGAGGTGCCGCTGCCATAGAGGGAGCCGGAGGCGCCGGGGATCAGCAGGATCTCTTCGAACATGCCGCTGCTGAGCTGCGAAAGGTCGGCAATACCGGAGGTGAGGGCGTTGATGGGAAAACCGTTCCAGTTCACCTGTGTCTGCGACGAACTGCTGCCCCGCAAAGGGAGGGTGGCCAGAGAACCCGCGCCACCGTACTGCATCAGACTGAGAGGGGCCATGCGCTGCAGCAACTCCCCAAGTGACTCCAGGCCCGCAGGCAACACCAGCGCACTGTCACAGACGATCACCTTTTTGTCTTCCTCGTAAAACAAAGGGCGCCGGGCATACACCGTTACGCCGGAGAGATGGACAAGCGTGTCCGGAACGGAAGCCGTGGCGGAACGAAAGGACGCCGGGAGGAGTGAGAAAAAAATCAAAAATAATTGACCTGCTTTCTTCATCTTTTTTTAAGTTACATGTTTGACCCGAACATTGTACTTAATGTCGCAGCCAGGGCAGGTCTTCTGACTTACTCCATCACCGGGCGCCTTCCCACCTCTGAATAAACAGGCAGTGGCCGGAATGCCGGGTGACCTTCACG
>CAZYPI010000320.1:0-2612 GCA_964649335.1 uncultured Rikenellaceae bacterium
TTCCTCCCGTATATCCTGTGACGACCGATAATCCCGAAAAAAACACCCCCGAGGAATATTTCGAACATAAAACAGGCAATCGCCGAATAAAACCGGTAAAACCAGTCGGTCCTGATAAACCTGTAGTCAGGGCCAATATCCAAAGGATACACAGATTCCATCGGGATCTGCTGCTGACGTACTTCACCCGTTTTCATAGATCATTATACAATCTGTGGTTGAAGCATTGGTTCCTCAACCTTATTCCCGGATTGTCTCTTTTTTATTTTTTCCGGATCAACAATTTCCCATAAGAAAGCCTCATACTTATTGATGGAGTTTTCAAAACGATACTGTTCGGCCATCGCCAGTATCTTCTCTTTCATCTGCAGACTGCGTAATTCCTCCAAATGTTCATACCAGTAATCAATTTTTTCAGCCAGGTCGGCAGGATCATCGGAATTAAAAATAAACCGTTCATCCAAAGCAAACTGAGAGGCTGCAGAATGTCTGGAGTTGCTGATGAGACAAGGGAGGCCGCATCCCACGGCCTCGGATGTGGAGAGGCTCTCCAGTTCAACGACAGATCCGTGCACATACATATCGGCAGTATTTAGAAATCTCAGTTTCTCTTCGTCACTGATATATTTGATGTACGGTTTTACCGGAAGGGATTCCCCCAGCCGGATCAGTTCTTCCGTATCCTCTCCCTTCCCTGCCAGGATGAGTTGGATATTTTCTTTGTATTTCGATCGTCTCACCCCTTCAATCAGAAGTTTTTGTCTTTTTTCACCGGCATGTCTGCCCACGGAAATCAAAACCATCTTCCCTTCAAACCATTCGGGACGGGTGTAATTGCCCGGAACATATTCCTCCGGTATCCCGTTGGAGATATATGTGTGATGGGCATTAACTCCCTGTGATTTCAACAGATCGACGGCAAACTTCGAAGGGCTGATGATCGTGGGAACCCTTTTAAACAAGAAATACTTAAAAAGAAACCAAATGATTCTTTCGAGGGTTTTGCTTGATTTATTCAAGGCAACCATAATATTCTGGGGCTGCACATGAAACGAACCCACCACGGGCACCTTCATTTTCTTTGCCGTTTTTGCAACTCCCCGTGCCATAAAAAATGGAAACTGTATCAAAACAACATCCGCCCCCCGGATCGCTTTCTCAAACGTCTTCTTATCATTCTTGCCAAACAAAAAGACCATACTTTCCTGAGCCCCTTCCGCTCCCGGCAGCACAAATCCCGGCACCTTATAAAAATAGGGATCGGAAGGATCTTTATGTATCGCTCCGACTATTCTTACTTCGTGCCCCCTCTTTTTTAAGGCTTCCGCAATACGCATGGTTGCAATAGTCCCACCATTCGCTTCGTTGTATGAATCAATAGCAATTACTATTATCATGGTTCAATTTTTTAATTATTAAAAGAATTTCCGGATGAATGATCATCAATTCAATGGATTACTTTATACATCCCGTGTAAGAAAAGACAGTCCGAACCTACTGAAATTTTCCTGTTTTCGGCAGATTTAAGCTTGTCTGTATTCAATTATCAACCCTTTTTAATACCTTATGAAAAAATCATCCTTTTTTAATACCTTATGAAAAAAAACATTCTCTTACTGTTTCTGTCTTTATGTTTAAACCCGGTTGTTTTAAGTCAGTATCAATTTAACGACAACTGCAAAGCCGCCTGGGTTCTGTTGATGGATCTGAAAATAAAAGAAGCCAAACAGTTGACAGCCAAAGAGCTTAAGATTAACCCGGAAAATTATTATGCCCTGTATCTTGATCAGACCTGCGATGCTTATGCTTTGTACATAAATTCCGGCAAAAAAGAGGTTGAGACGTTTCTCGAACATTATGACAAAAAGAAAAAAATTATGGACGGGAAATATGAAGATTCTCCGTATTACCTGATGTGCAAATCGGAAATGGACCTGCAGGCCGGGCTTTTTAAGGTATTGAACGGTTCCATACTCGGAGGGGTGAGGAATATCTATACGGGTTATAAAAAGGTTCATAAAAATATTGACCTGTATCCTGATTTCTATCCCAGCCTGATGATGGACGGTTTTTTTAATTGTGCCCTTTCCAACCTGCCCCCTTTTGTCAGGAGTGCCGTTTCACTTTTTTCCGTCAGTTCCGATTTTGATAAGGGATGGGCGATGCTGAACGAGGTATTTAATAATCAAAAAGATATCAGAGGGATCAATGCAGAATCAGCCTTATACCTGATTTTCGTTGCAAAAATCAATAAAACACCCGGCATGGTCTATGATTTCACCCAATCTTACGAGGAGAATATCGGAGATCTTTTCTTACCAAAGTTTTTCAAAGCCAACATTGAATACCGGACCGGCAGGAACGAACAGGCGCTGAAGACACTATCCGGCCTTGACCCACACAACAGTCCTTATGCAGAATTCCTGTATGATTATATGATGGGCAAAGCCTTGTTACGCAAACTGGATGACCGTTCCGGAGATTACATCAAAAAGGCTCTAAAAAGCTTACGGAAAAAGGATTACTACAGAGAAATGACTTACCTCCTTGCACTCTATAATCTGATCGGAGGTGACCGAAACAGGTATGATGAACTTTGCAGACTTGTCCGG
>CAZYPI010000321.1:0-2603 GCA_964649335.1 uncultured Rikenellaceae bacterium
CAACTCAGCGGACTGGAGCCGCTGAAAGTGTTTGAAGGAAGTAATCTGATCAATATCGGCGAACGTACCAACGTGGCCGGCTCGCGGAAATTTGCCCGCCTGATACGGGAAGAGAAATACGAAGAAGCCCTGTCGGTGGCCCGCCAGCAGGTGGAAAACGGTGCGCAGATCATCGACGTGAGCATGGATGATGCCATGCTCGACGCCAAACAGGCCATGGTGCATTTCCTCAACCTGCTGGCTGCCGACCCGGAGATAGCACGCGTGCCCGTGATGATCGACTCCTCCAAATGGGAGGTGCTCGAAGCGGGCCTCAAATGCCTGCAGGGAAAAGGGATCGTCAACTCCATCAGCCTCAAAGAAGGAGAGGAAGACTTCCTCAATAAAGCCGCGAAAATCAGAGATTACGGGGCGGCAGTCATTGTGATGGCTTTCGATGAGGAAGGCCAGGCCACCACCGTGGAGCGGAAAATAGAAATAGCCCGCAGAGCATACCGTCTGCTGACGGAAAAGATCCATTTCCCGCCCGAAGACATCGTCTTCGACCTCAACATCCTGGCCATAGGCACCGGCATGGAGGAACATGCGGACTATGCCGTGAACTTTATCGAAGCAGTGAAACGGGTGAAAGAAAACCTGCCCCAGGTACATACCAGCGGCGGGGTGAGCAACCTCTCTTTCTCTTTCCGCGGCCACAACGTTATCCGTGAGGCCATGCACTCTTCTTTCCTGTATCACGCCGTGCAGGCAGGCCTCGACATGGCCATCGTCAATGCCGGCAACCTGCCCCTGTATGACGAAATACCCGAAGACCTGCTTACCCTGGTGGAAGACCTGATCTTCAACCGCCGGCCGGACGCCACGGAGAGACTGCTGGAATATGCCGAAAAAGCCGGAGAGAAGCAGGGAAAAGAGAAGGAAGACCGGGACTCGTGGCGGCAGCAGCCGCTGAAAGAACGCATCATCCATTCGCTGGTGAAAGGTATCCCGGATTTTGTGGAAGAGGATATGAACGAGGCCATCACTGTCTATCCTACGGCCCTGGAGATCATCGAAGGCCCGATGATGGATGGGATGAATATCGTGGGGGACCTGTTCGGGTCGGGGAAGATGTTCCTGCCGCAGGTGATCAAAAGCGCCCGCGTGATGAAAAAAGCCGTGGCCATACTTCAGCCGGTGCTGGAAAAGGAAAAAGCCGCCGGCGGAAAGAGACAGACAGCCGGGAAGGTGCTGCTGGCTACCGTAAAAGGGGATGTGCACGACATCGGGAAAAACATTGTCGGCATCGTGCTGCAGTGTAACAACTATGAGATCATCGACCTGGGCGTGATGGTGCCGGCGGAAAAAATACTCGATACCGCACGCAAAGAAAAAGCCGATATCATCGGTCTGAGCGGATTGATCACCCCCTCGCTGGAAGAGATGGTGCACGTAGCCGATGAGATGAAACGAAAAAACTTTACGCAACCCCTGCTTATCGGCGGCGCCACCACCTCGGTGCTCCATACGGCGGTGAAGATACAACCGCATTACTCCCGCGGCGTAGTACACGTGAAAGATGCTTCGAAAAGTGTTACGGTGGTGAGCAACCTGTTGTCACAGGCCAAAGAAGAGTTCCTCAAAGCAGTGGACAGCCAATATGAAAGCCTCAGAACCATGAACCGGAAAATCCCCCGGAATTTCCTGCCTCTGGAAAAAGCCCGCGAAAACCGGCTGCGACTGTCATGGGAAAACTATTCCCCGCCGGTGCCGCGAAGACAGGGCATCCTGGTCTTTGATGATGTGCACCTGCCCACCGTTATCCCCTTTATCGACTGGACCTTCTTTTTCCATGTGTGGGAGATGAAAGGCAAATTCCCGGAGATACTGGATCATCCGGTGAAAGGGGAAGAGGCTACGCGCATCTATCAGGAAGCCCTCGATTTTCTGGATATGCTGGTGGAAGAGAAGATCCTGAAAATACAGGCCATGGTGGGCCTGTTCCCGGCAGCTGCCCGGGGCGATGATATCGTGGTGTTTGAGAATGAAGAGCGGACAACAATCCTGGGCACCCTGTATCAGTTGAGGCAGCAGGAAGCAAAGACCTCGTCGGGGCACAATCTCTGCCTCAGCGACTTTATCGCTCCCGCCGACACGAAGGTGAAAGATTATATCGGCATGTTTGCCGTGACCGCCGGCATAGGGATTGAGCATTATCTGGAGAAGTACCGCCGGGAGCATGATGACTACAGCGCCGTGATGGTCAAAGCCCTGGCCGACCGCCTGGCCGAAGCTGCCACCGAATGGCTCCACCTCGAGGTAAGATGTGAACTGTGGGGGTTCGAAACAGAGGAGAACCTGACCATGGAAGAGCTCTTCCAGACAAAATACCGGGGCATACGGCCGGCTTACGGCTATCCCGCATGCCCCGACCACGCCGGGAAAAAAGACCTCTTCACCCTGCTGAAAGCAGAAGAACATATCCGCATTCACCTGACGGAGAATTTTGCCATGGAACCGGGCGCCTCCGTGAGCGGACTGATCTTTTCGCATCCGCAGGCCGACTATTTTGATATCCGGAAAATACTCCCCGACCAGGTGGAGGATTATGCCCGCAGAAAAAA
>CAZYPI010000322.1:0-2600 GCA_964649335.1 uncultured Rikenellaceae bacterium
GGCAGACTACGAGCTGGAAAAAACAGAAGGGGTCATCGTGGAACAGCTCATACGTCCCACCGGAATTCCGGACCCTGCCATCGAGGTACGCTCCAGCCTGAACCAGATAGACGACCTGCTGGCTGAGATCAGGAAAAGGATTGAGAAAGACGAACGCATCCTGGTCACCACCCTGACCAAAAGGATGGCCGAAGAGCTATCCACCTACCTGGCACAGATGGGTATTCGCACCCGGTATATTCATTCGGACATAGACACCCTGGAGCGTGTGGAGATCATGGACGGCCTGCGGAAAGGCAGTTTCGATGTTTTGGTAGGGATCAACCTGTTGCGGGAGGGTCTGGACCTGCCGGAGGTGTCGCTGGTGGCCATTCTGGATGCCGACAAGGAAGGGTTTCTGCGGTCGGAACGCTCCCTGACACAGACGGCCGGCAGGGCCGCCCGCCATATTGAGGGGAAGGTGATCATGTATGCCGACAAGGTGACCGACTCGATGCAAAAGACCATTAACGAGACCCGTCGGCGGCGGGAGAAACAACTGCGATACAATGAGGAAATGGGAATCACCCCCCGGGGGATCGTAAAGACCGGCGAATCGATCATGGCGGGGATACAGCTTAAGACAGGCCGCCGGGCTTATGCCGGACCGGAAGAGGAAGTGAATGTCGCGGCCGACCCCGTAGTACAGTATATGGACCGGCACGCCCTGGAAAAAGCCATTGAGAAAACACGCAAAGCGATGGAAGCAGCCGCCGCCAAACTGGACTTCATCGAGGCGGCCCGCTACCGCGACGAGCTGGCGGGACTGGAGAAGATGGTGGGAAAAGAAGGTATGTAGTTTGTAGTTCAACAATCATTATTCAACCTTCAGGCATAAAAAAACCCCCGCTGCTGCAGGGGTTTTAGTTACGTAAAATCCAAATGTTTTCAGCCCAGATACGATTTCAACAGTTTGCTTCTGGAGGTATGCCGCAGGCGGCGGATGGCTTTTTCCTTGATCTGGCGCACGCGTTCGCGTGTCAGGCCGAACTTCTCCCCGATTTCTTCGAGGGTCATCTCCTGCACGCCTATTCCGAAGAACAGTTTGATGATGTCCTTTTCGCGTTCGGTGAGCGTGGCCAGGGCCCGTACTATCTTGCGCGTAAGGGATGCATTCATCAGGTCTTTGTCTGCGTTGGGAGAGTCATTGTTCGGCAACACGTCCAGCAGGCTGTTGTCCTCGCCTTCCACGAACGGAGCGTCCACGGAGACATGGCGGCCGGACACCTTGAGGGTGTCGGACACCTTTTCTCTGGGCAACTCCAGTGCGTCGGCCAGTTCTTCGGTAGAGGGGGTTCTTTCGAACTCCTGCTCGAAGCGGGAAAAGGCCTTGTTGATCTTGTTCAGTGATCCCACCTGGTTGAGCGGCAGCCGCACAATACGTGATTGTTCGGCCAGCGCCTGCAGGATCGACTGACGGATCCACCACACGGCATAAGAGATGAATTTAAACCCGCGTGTTTCGTCAAACTTCTCGGCAGCTTTGATCAGGCCGAGGTTGCCCTCGTTGATCAGATCCGGCAGACTGAGGCCCTGGTTCTGGTACTGTTTTGCCACGGAAACGACAAAACGCAGGTTGGCCCTGGTAAGCTTCTCCAGTGCCTCACGGTCCCCTTTTTTGATCCGCTGCGCGAGTTCAACTTCTTCCTCCACACTGATAAGCTCCTCTTTACCAATCTCTTGCAAGTACTTATCCAAAGAAGCACTTTCCCTGTTGGTAATCGACTTGGTGATCTTTAATTGTCTCATAGTTGTCCCTCACATCTTTGGTACAAAATTACGGCATTCTGCGTTAAAACACAAGTATTTATTAAAATCAGGTCTCATGCAGGCCTGAAAGGCGCATGAGACCTGGATATTTTCTTTCCGCCCGGAGATGATCATCCTCTGAATTCATAACTGAAGTAAGTTCCGTTGGGTTGGATTCCTTCAATAGCCCGGAGCTCGTTGCCGCTACCCAGTTCATTATAGACATCCCGGGGTGATTTCATATGTTTACCATTGATACTGAGTATGATAAACCCTTTTCTTATTCCGATGTCCATGAACTTTCCCGGTTTGATATCCACAACCCTGACGCCATAGTCAATACCCAGATGCTTCATCTCCTTGCCGGAGATCGTTTCGAATTTTGCGCCGTTTACATAATCCGAAACTTTCACCAGCTCGGCAGTGCCTTGTAAATTACGTAAAGTGACCGTAAATTGTTGCGTTTTGCCCTTTCTTTTTACCAGGACGTTCACTTTATCTTTCGGCCGGTAGAGGCTGACCTCTTCCTGCAGCTCTGCGGTAGAGTTTACCGGCACCCCGTTGATGGCCAGCACGACATCACCTGCTTTGATCCCGGCTTCTTCGGCAGCACCTCCTTTGACGACATCGGCAATATAAACCCCTTCGATTTTATCGAGGTGTTTTTCCTTCATCAGGTCGGCCGTAACATCCTGGATCTGTACACCCATCACGGCTCTTTGCACCTGCCCGTATTCCTCCAGGTCGGTGACCACTTTCTTCACGATATCGGAAGGGATGGCGAATGAATATCCGGTATAACCGCGTGTGGG
>CAZYPI010000323.1:0-2589 GCA_964649335.1 uncultured Rikenellaceae bacterium
CGGAAAAGAAAATACAAAGGATCATGTTTACCTTATTCTGGCAGGGATTGTTGTCCTGATCACAATTTTTGTGTTTTTGGTTCCTTATTTCTGCACTGGTGCAGCTAAAGAGCAGTGCCTGCTGCAACAAAAAATTGCCATGATCTTTTCCGGATTGAGTTTGTCTCTTTTCGGCGGTGGTTATGTGGTTATCCCTGTACTGGAGCATGTTTTTGTTCACCAGTTAGAGTGGCTGTCACTGAAAGAGTTTGCCGACGGTATTGCTCTTGGTCAGATCACTCCCGGGCCGATCTTCATCAGTGCTACTTTTATCGGATACAAAACCGGTGGCGTCGTGGGGGCACTGAATGCCACTTTGTTTATATTTTTACCCCCTGCATTGCTGATGATACTGGCTTCACATTTTTTAGACCGGATCAAACATTCCCGTGTGATCAAGGCCGTTTTTAAGGGTCTGCGTCCGGCAGTTATCGGAATGATCTTCTCGGCAGTGGTATCTATCGCCAGAGGCGCTGAGGCAGAATGGCTGTCACTCGTGTTTTTTATTATTACGCTTTTTTTGATCATGTACTTGAAAATGAATGCAGTTTACCTTATCCCGCTTGCCGGCATTGCCGGAATAATTTTTTTTTGATAAGAAACATCTGAAAATAAAACAACAAAAATGAAAATACAACCGGTTCAGATAATAGGTACGCAAAGATCAGGCTCTAATCTTCTCAGGTTACTGCTCAATCAGTTTCCCGGGGTGACGGCACCCCACCCGCCCCATATACTCCAGCGTTTTGTCCCTCTGCTGGCAAATTATGAGGATCCGGATTATCAGGGGAACTTCTATAAGCTGATTGATGACGTGGCTACACTGGTGGAATTAAATCCCGTACCGTGGCATATCTCTTTTGACAGGGAAGAAATTATGCGGAGATGTGAGACTAAAAGTTTGTATGAAATCTTCCGAAGAATATATGAACGGAAAGCGGAACAGGAAAAAGCCGGAATATGGGTATGCAAAAGCATGACCAATGTGAATTATCTGAACGAACTGGAACGCTTTGATCCGAAACCCAAATACATTCATCTGATAAGAGACGGAAGAGATGTCTCCTGTTCTTTTCAAAATGCCATTGTGGGGGATAAGCATATTTATAATCTGGCAAAATATTGGAAAAAAGAACAAGATGCATGCCTGAATATTGTGGACAGAGTGGATGGTGACCGGATAATCCGGATACGATATGAGAATCTCATATCACGACCGGAGGAAGAAATGAATAAAGTGGCGGCTTTTCTTGGGGTGAGCTTTACAAAAGAGATATTCGATTTTTATAAGTCAAGTGAGTCTATTGAAACGGCCAGGGCCGGGAAAATGTGGCAGAATCTTACCAAGCCGATACTGGAAAACAACTTCAATAAATATAAAAATCAACTCTCCCGTGAGGATATTCTGCTTTTCGAAAACATTGCCGGTGATACATTAAAAGAACTGGGTTATGTCCTGGATTTTCCTTACGACAGAGAAAAACTGAAATTCTCCGGAGAACAGATCCTTCGTTTCAATCGTGAGAATATCAGGATGAAAAAAGAAGTTATCAATCATGCCGATAAGGAGGATATCAACAGAAGGTCGGCCCAGAAGAAATTTCTCGAAAGATTGTCGGCAGAGAGAATAAAAGTGAAACAGTTACAATATGTCGAAAATAACGTTTATGAAAAAAGAGCTATCATTTAATACCGGTTGGAAAAGTTATTTTATTTTATTTGGTTTTTTCCTGTTCCCCTACAATAGTCATTCCCGGTCTCCCGCCACTCCCTCTTTCTCCTGGGACCAGCTACGCTACGGCAACCACCGTGTGGCGCTGGAGGTGACCAAAGCGAAGGATGCCGTGTATGCCCGCATCCCCTGGCGGCGCAGGGATCAGCATCCGGAGTTGAAAAAGATGATCCTCACCGACAGCAGCGGGAAAGAGATAACGAATATCCTGCCGCTGACGGTGACGCGGGAATACGGCGAGATCATTTTTCAGCCGGTGAGCGGCCCGGGGACCTATTATCTCTATTATATGCCCTTTGAGATGAAGGGTAGTCGCAACTATCCCAAAGTGTATTATCTGAAACCGGAATATCAGGCCGGTGTTGAATGGCTGGATAAAAACAAACTCACCGACAGCCTGAAGATACGCAAACGGATACGCCGGCTGCCGGCAGCAACCGTGGCAGGGATTGAGGCAGTGAACGACTTCAACAGTTTTGATCCCATGGAGTATATCGCTACGGCAGCAGAGGTGAAACAGTTGCTGCAGCAACATCCGGAAGAGTATCTGCTCTTTCCCGAGTCGCGGCGTTATCCTATCCGGATGCGGGACGATCTTCCGGTGCGGTGGATAAAAAAAGGGGTGACCCATACTTTTTCCGCCACAGCATACCGGAACGAATACTATGCTTTTCAGATCGGGCTGTATGCTGCCCGTGACTCCCTGAAGGATGTGAAAATCTCTTTTGAAGGATTGCGGGATGCCGGCGGGAAAGAGGTGTTGCCGGCGAAAGCTTTCACCTGCTCGGGCACGTTCACGTCGAGCCCGAACTTACCCA
>CAZYPI010000324.1:0-2585 GCA_964649335.1 uncultured Rikenellaceae bacterium
CCGCTCTTACGGTATGTTGTTTTTTTCCTCGTCCTTCATCTCTTCTTCCCCTTACAAAATCAGATTCCTTCCCCGTTCAACCTTCATCCTTCAACCTTCAACGTTCCTCACACTTCCACCAGATCCTCTTCGATACGCAGGTTGTTGATGATGAACTCCTGCCGGTCCGGGGTGTTTTTGCCCATATAAAAGTTCAGGAACTCATCCACCGACTCGTCTTTGCGCAGACGCACGGGGTCGAGCCGTATATCTTTTCCGATAAAATGTTTGAACTCTTCCGGCGATATCTCGCCCAGTCCTTTGAAACGGGTGATCTCCACCCCTTTTCCGAGGGCTTTGACGGCCTTTTCTTTTTCCTCTTCCGAATAGCAGTAACGTGTCTCTTTCTTGTTCCTCACCCTGAACAGGGGGGTTTGCAGGATATAGAGGTGACCCTGTTTGACCAGGTCGGGGAAGAACTGCAGGAAGAAGGTGAGCAGCAGCAGGCGGATGTGCATGCCGTCCACGTCGGCATCGGTGGCGATGACCACATTGTTGTAGCGCAGGTTCTCCAGGCCGTCTTCTATGTTCAGGGCCGACTGCAGCAGGTTGAACTCCTCGTTTTCATAGACGATCTTCTTGGTCAGGCCGAAGGTGTTCAGCGGTTTGCCTTTGAGGCTGAAGACCGCCTGGGTCTCCACGTCGCGGCTTTTGGTGATAGAGCCGCTGGCCGAGTCGCCTTCGGTGATGAAGATGGTGGTCTCCAGGCGCCGGTCGTCTTTCGAGTTGTAGTGGATGCGGCAGTCGCGCAGTTTTTTGTTGTGGAGACTGGCTTTTTTGGCCCGTTCACGTGCGATCTTCTTGATGCTGGAGATGGCCTTGCGCTCTTTCTCCGACTCCAGGATCTTTTTCAGCAGAATATCGGCGGTTTCCGGGTTCTTGTGCAGGTAATCGTCGAGGTTTTTTTTCAGGAAGTCGATGATATAGTTGCGGACACTGGGGCCCTGCGGGCCCATGTTCTTGCTGCCCAGCTTGGTCTTGGTCTGCGACTCGAACACCGGCTCTTCGATCTTGATGCTCATGGCGGCGATGATGGAAGCGCGTATGTCCGATGCGTCGAAATCTTTCTTGTAAAAGTCACGGATGGTTTTGACCAGCGCTTCGCGGAAGGCCGACAGGTGGGTGCCTCCCTGAGTGGTGTGCTGGCCGTTGACAAAAGAGTAATACTCCTCACCGTAATGGGTGCCGTGGGTGAAGGCCACCTCCAGGTCGCCGTTTTTCAGATGCACGGGGTCGTACAATCCCGGCTGGGAAAGATTCTCGTTGAGCAGGTCGAGCAGGCCGTTTTTGGAGATCAGCCTGCGGCCGTTGAACTCGATCAGCAGGCCCGCATTGAGAAAAACATAGTTCATCAGCATCGTCTCCACATATTCGGAGACGTAATGGTATTTCCCGAATACCTCCTCGTCGGGGATGAAGGTGACACAGACACCGTTGGGCTCGTCACAGGCCTTCACCGGCTCGTCTTTCACCAGCTCGCCCCGGGCAAAACGCACCTCATGCACCTCGTTCTCACGGAACGATTTAACCGTAAATTCGGAAGAAAGGGCATTGACGGCTTTGATGCCCACACCGTTCAGGCCGACCGATTTTTTGAATACTTTCGAGTCATACTTGGCCCCCGTGTTCATCCGGGAGGCCACATCCACCACCTTGCCCAGGGGTATGCCGCGGCCATAATCGCGTATGGTCACCCGTTTGTCCTGGATGGTCACCACGATCTTTTTGCCGAAGCCCATCATATATTCATCCACGGAATTGTCCATCACCTCTTTCATCAGCACGTAGATGCCGTCGTCCTGGGACGAGCCGTCCCCCAGCTTGCCGATGTACATGCCGGGGCGCCGCCGGATATGCTCTTTCCAGTCCAGGGTCTGGATCGTCTCTTCTGAATAGTTCGCTGTCATACTTCCTCCGGTCCGGATTAAAATTTTTGCAAAGATAAGGAAATCCCGGGTGTGCCAATGAATTGTTTATCAACAATAGCAACGAATTTTCAACCGGAAAGGTGTATGCGGGGGATGAAAAACCGGGGAATCCACGAAAAAGATGATTCGGAATTTATGATAGTAAAATCAGGCCGAAAAATTTTCTACGTAGGTTCCTACGTAGGCGTCGGGAGCTGTGTCAGGAGTTTTCCTGTCGCATTCTTTCCAGTTCGCGGATCATGATTTCGCGGACATGCGCAGTAAGTTCGGTAGTGGACATTCCCCGGAAAGTTTCCGGCGGGATCTCATCCAGGATGCGGACTTTCAGGTGGTGTTTGCCGCGGATGAAAGCGCCGTGTTTGGGGATGGCGCGGCCTGTGCCGTCGAGGACGATGGGCAGAACAGACACGCCTGTCTCTTTGGCCAGATGGAAAGCCCCTTCTTTGAAACGGCTTATCTCCGTCGTTTCCGAGCGGGTTCCTTCCGGGAAGATCATCAGCGAGGAGCCGCTGCGCAGCATCTCCCGGCCGTCCCTGATCATGTGCAGGATGCTGCTTCTGTGGCCGCGCCGCAGCCTGATGTAACGGTTCAGCGACATGTTCCATCCCACCAGCGGAA
>CAZYPI010000325.1:0-2532 GCA_964649335.1 uncultured Rikenellaceae bacterium
TCTTCACGATATCGGAAGGGATGGCGAATGAATATCCGGTATAACCGCGTGTGGGTGATATGATCGCCGAGTTGATTCCGATCAACTCGCCTTTCAGGTTGACCAGTGCTCCTCCGCTGTTGCCGGGGTTCAGCGCAGCATCGGTCTGCAGGTACGATTCAATTCTGTAGGTCTGCTTTCCCAGGATACCCAGATTTCTTCCCTTGGCGCTAATGATGCCGGCAGTGACCGTGGAGGTCAGGTTGAAAGGGTTGCCGATGGCGAGCACCCAATCGCCCAGACGCACCTTGTTCACATCTCCGAATTTCAGATAAGGCAAATCTTTTGCCTTGATCTTCAGCAGAGCCAGGTCGGTATTGGGGTCCGCCCCCACCAATTCGGCCCGGAAAGTACGTTTGTCATCGAGGGTGACCTGTATTTTCTGGGCATCCTCGATCACATGGTTGTTGGTGACGATATAACCGTCGGGCGAGATGATCACGCCCGAGCCGAAGCCCAACACGGGTTGTTTCTGTGCCCCGCGGTCTCCATAGAAGAAATAATAAAACGGATTGGCCGAATAGGTTTCCACCTCCATTTCGGTTTTAACATGCACCACCGCTTTCACGCCGTTCTCGGCAGCCACGTTAAAATCCGACTGTGTGGGCACATTGCCGGCAGGCATATTCACAAAATTCACCTGCTGGGCCTTTTCTATGCTGTGTCCGCGCGGGATATAGTTCGGCTCTTTATAAAAAAACAGAAATAAAATAAATACTCCCAAGACTCCGCCTAACAGTCCCATCATCAGGGATCCTATAATTCTTTTGTTTTTCATGACAAAATGTTTTTAAGTTAGTTTAATATCCATTAATTTAGCATCTGTGTGAGCGTTTTCAAATATCATGCCTTTTCCTGTTTGCTTTTATGGGCTCTCACAAAGATAACGAACGGTTAACCAGTATGTTTCGGAACGGTGATCAATTAACATTATTTAACGAAAACTGCCAGAAATGAGACTATTTTTTTCCAAATACCACGGCACGGGCAACGATTTCGTCATGATAGACAACCGCCGGCAGGGTTTTGTGCCGGCGCAGGCAACGGTGGCGGCCCTGTGCCGGCGGCGCACGGGCATCGGTGCCGACGGGTTGATCCTCATCAGTGCTCATGACAAGTATGATTTCACCATGCGTTATTTCAATGCCGACGGGCAGGAATCGACGATGTGCGGCAACGGCGGCCGTTGTGCAATTGCCTTTGCCCATGCCCAGGGCCTCTGCGGGAAAAAAACCCGTTTTCTGGCTGTGGACGGAGAACATGAGGGGGTCATCGAAGAGGGTCTGGTACGTTTGAAGATGCAGGATGTAACAGGAATCACTCCCCAGGAAAACGGATATTTTCTGGACACCGGATCCCCTCATTTCGTACTGTTCACGGAGGATGTGGAGAATTTCCCGGTATCGCGCCGGGGGCGTGAGATCAGAAACAGCGAGCTTTTTCAGCCGGAAGGGACCAATGTGAACTTCACCGGCATTGTGGATGACTCCACCCTTTTCAACCGCACGTATGAACGCGGCGTGGAAGAAGAGACGCTCTCCTGCGGCACGGGCAGTGTGGCCGCCGCACTGGTTTTTGCCGATACCCGACAAAATGTCAGTACTCCTGTCACCGTCCGCACTCCCGGCGGGACCCTGCGGGTCTCGTTTGTAAAAAAGGGAACCGGACATTACGGGGATATCTGGCTGCAGGGTCCCGCCGTACATGTATTCAACGGCTCCACAATAATTCATGATAAAAACCCTTAAACATACCCTCATGAAAAAAACAACCCTGTTATTTTCTTTTTTTGCCGTTTTGTGGTTTCCGGCCGTGGTTTTATCCCAACAGGCCGGCACAGAACAGGATAAGGTCATAGAAGATCTGAACAAACAAATGGAACGGCTGAATCACCGGCTGGATGTGCTTGAGAAGGCGGTGGATGATGTCAGCTGGTACAACAAGGTGGGCGATGTGGCATTCATCGACAAGGTGTATATCTATGGTCCGCCGCTGGCCCGTGAGAAGAACCCCACGGCCCAGGGCGCCGGCAACCCGGTCAAGTTCCGCAGTTATATCTTCATCCCCAAAGACATTGATCCTTCCAGGAAATACCCGCTCATTGTTTTTCCGCACGGGGGGGTGCATTCCAACTTCACGACCTATTATGCCCATATCATCCGGGAGCTGATGTATCAGCAATACATTGTCGTGGCACCCGAATACAGGGGCAGCACAGGCTACGGGGCCTCTTTCTACCGGAAAATAGATTACGGCGGACGGGAAGTGGAAGATGTGGATGCCGGCCGTCAGTACATGCTGGACAACTATCACATCGTGGATAAGAACAAAGTGGGCATCATCGGATGGAGCCACGGCGGACTGATCGCCCTGATGAATATCTTCGATCATCCGGATCACTATAAGGCGGCTTATGCGGGCGTTCCCGTCAGCGACCTTATCGCCCGCATGGGATACAAGACGCAGGGTTACCGCAATCTTTACTCGGCCGAT
>CAZYPI010000326.1:0-2499 GCA_964649335.1 uncultured Rikenellaceae bacterium
GTGAAGAATGAAGAAGGTCAGCCGGATCAGGAACGTCTGGGCAGGGAACTGAAACGCATGTTGGCGGAGAATCCCGGCGTGTCTCTTTTCATCACACAGGGTTTTATCTGCAGTAACCACCGGGGCCGGCTCGATACGCTGGGCCGGGGTGGCAGTGATTTTACGGCCAGTCTGATCGGAGCTGTCCTGGAGGCCGCAGAGATCCAGATCTGGACCGACGTGGACGGGGTGCATAACAACGATCCGCGCCGGGTGGAGGAGACCCGCCCCATACCGGAACTCTCCTATGACGAGGCGGACGAGCTGGCTTACTTCGGAGCCAAAGTACTGCACCCCGCCTGTGTTTTTCCGGCCAAGCAGAAAAACATCCCCATACGTATTAAAAATACCCTGAACCCCGGAGCCCCCGGTACGCTGGTACATGACACACAAAAGGGCTCCGGTATCAAAGCCGTGGCGGTGAAAGACGGCATCACCGCCGTGCGCATCCGCTCGGCCAGGATGCTGATGGCGTATGGTTTCCTGCGGAAAGTATTTGAGGTCTTTGAGCGTTACAAAACACCCATAGATATGATCAGCACTTCCGAGGTCTCCGTATCCCTCACCGTGGATGACAAGTCCTCGCTGGAAGAAATCGTTGCCGAACTGAAAGACCTCGGTACGGTGGAGGTGGATGAAAACCAAACCATTGTATGTGTCGTGGGTGACTTCATGGCTGAAAAGCCGGGAATGGTCAGGATTGTGCTGAATGCCCTCAGGGAGATACCCGTCCGGATGATCTCTTACGGAGGAAGCATGAACAACGTCTCCCTGTTGCTCCATCAACAGGATAAAGACAAGGCCCTGCGTGCCCTGCATCATTATTTGTTCCTAAATCGTGAGATCCATGTCAACTGAAGATCTGGCCGGCGTTTTTGAGAAACTGCCTACCCCTTTTTATTATTATAACCTGGGCCTCCTGCGGGAGACCCTTACCCGTGCACGCCGTGCTGCCGGGAAATACGGCTATCGTATCCATTATGCCCTCAAGGCCAATGCCGACAAACGGGTCCTCGACCTGGTGCGTAAAAGCGGTATGGGGGCCGATTGTGTCAGCGGCAATGAGGTGGAACGGGCCGTGGCGGCAGGATTCCATCCGGCCGATATCTTTTTCGCCGGCGTGGGAAAAACAGACCATGAGATCAGAGTGGCCCTGGAAAGAGGGATCGGCTGCCTCAATGTGGAATCTCTTGAGGAGTTGCAGGTGATCGAACAACTGGCCCGCGAAACAGATTATGTGGCTCCCGTGGCCATACGTATCAACCCGCAGGTGGATGCGCACACACACCGTCATATCACCACCGGTACGGAGATCAATAAGTTCGGTATCCTCGAAGAAGACCTGGAGCCCGTGTTTGACCTGCTGAGACGCTCTGCCTGGCTCGAATTCAAAGGTATTCATGTGCATGTCGGCTCGCAGATAACCGATATGGAGGTATTCCGCCTGATGTGTGAAAAAATGAATGATATGCAGGCGCTCTTTCACAGGCAGGGTCTGGAAGCCTCCATGCTGGATCTCGGCGGCGGCCTGGGCGTGGATTATGAACATCCCGAAGAACGGCCGGTGCCCGATTTTGAGGCTTTCTTCGACACCATACACCGCCATCTGCGTGTCCCGCCGGGCAGGCATGTGCATTTTGAGCTGGGACGCTCCCTCGTGGCTCAGATGGGCGACCTGATCACCCGCGTCCTCTATGTCAAGAAAAGCGGAGCACGTACTTTCCTCGTGGTGGATGCCGGAATGACCGACCTGATCCGGCCGGCACTCTATGAGACGGAACATAGGATAGACAATCTCTCCCGCCGCAACAAACGTGATAGCCAAACCGGAATAATTGCGGATGTGGTGGGGCCGGTGTGTGAGACCGCCGATACGTTTGCCCGCGATTTGCCCTTTCCCCCCTCCAAAAGGGGAGATATCCTGGCCATACGCAGTGCCGGCGCCTACGGACAGATGATGTCCAGCCACTA
Source organism: uncultured Rikenellaceae bacterium (assembly GCA_964649335.1). Taxonomy (GTDB): domain Bacteria; phylum Bacteroidota; class Bacteroidia; order Bacteroidales; family VadinHA17; genus DRPN01. The sequence continues at coordinate 2,011 of CAZYPI010000326.1, forward strand.
TAACCTGCGCAACGCCGCTTCCATCGTTTATTCCGATGATATACGGGTCAGAAGATCCACCCTCTCACCCGGCCGGTAGATTTCATTGCCGGAGAATTACCTATTGATATACATAGGCCGCTTTCTGTAGTTCTTCCAGGGTCTGCAGCGGCCGGGGCGGATGCAGGTACCGGTACAGGAACCTGTATATCTCCAGACGGCTTTCCTTGGCCAGTTTCGTGTCCATGCGATTGAAAGAGTGACCCCCCGGTGCATCCTTATAGATCTTATATTCAAATTTTTTGTTGGCGGCTTTCAGGGCCTGGATCAGATGTTCCACCTCCAGCACATTGACATCGGCGTCGTTGGTGTTGGTATGGATCAGCAGGGGAGTCTGCAACTTCTCCGCATTCCATGCCGGTGAACGGCGGCGGTATTCGTTCACATCCTCGTAGGCCGTCTTTCCGATATGGTAATCAGCCGAATAAAGGTTGCGGTAACCCTGCGTCT
>CAZYPI010000327.1:0-2490 GCA_964649335.1 uncultured Rikenellaceae bacterium
GGCTGGCTGGTCCGCTATGGCGTGATGGTTTTTGTGGGGATCCTGGTGATGTTCCTCTTGGGGAGTGCATTTTTTATTTACCCGAACAAGGTGACGGCACCGGTGGTCATTACCACGCAGAACCCGCCGTTGCCGATGAATGCACGGGTTACCGGCAGGATTGATGACCTGCATGTGAAGGACCGCCAGCACGTCCGCCGCGGCGCCCTGCTGGCGGTGCTCGAAAATCCCTCGGATTATCATGAGGTGCTGGCGCTGAAACAATGGCTGGATCACATGCCCGATAACTTTTTCGAGGAGTTGACGGATACGCTGGTATTTCCCGATTATACACACCTCGGCCCGGTGCAGTCCTATTATGCGGATTTTTTGCAGGCATGTGGAGACTACCGCCATTTTATGGCACTTGGATATCACCGGAAGAGACTGGAGGAGCTGAAGAAAGAACTTCGGAAATACAGGGTCTATTATAACCGTCTTTACCGGAACAGGAACCTGGCTGAGGAAGAATTGAGGTTGATGGAGAAACAATACCGGCGCGATTCCGTATTGTATGTGAAGAAAGTGTTGTCGGAGGCAGACTACGAGTTGTCCGTGGCGGAGTGGCTCAGAAAGAACCAGTCTTTTGAGCAGGCCCGCATCCGGTTGTCGGAAGCCACCATCCGGATGTCCGGGATTGAACAGAGCATTCTCTCGACCGAAGCGGAATATCAGAATCAGAAAAAAGAAAAATCACTGGTTGTGAGCAAGGCCTTGAAAAATCTGTACAGCAGCATTGACGACTGGATGAAGAAATACCTGCTGATGGCGCCCGTGGCGGGGGAGGTTTCTTTTACGGAATACTGGGCGCCTCACCAGTATGTCCGGGAGGGGAAAACAGTAATGACCATTGTCCCGGACACCCCCGGCAAATGGATGGGGCGGATGAAGATCCCCATGAACCGGTCGGGGGAAGTGAAAAAAGGCCTGCCGGTGAATATACGCCTCAAAAATTTTCCTTACCTGCAATATGGCATGATCAGGGGAAGGGTTTCTTCCATATCGCAGGTGCCTGAGAAGAACAGTTATTTTATTGATATTGATCTGCCGGAGGGCCTGGTGACTCTTTACGGAAAAAAACTTCCCTACAGGCAACAGATGGAAGGAACGGGAGAGATCCTCACGGAAAAACGCTCTTTGCTGAAAAGGCTCACAGACCCCCTCCGGTACCTGAGTGATAAATATCTGAAAGATTAAATAAACAATAAAGTCTCTCTTTTTGTGGATTACAAAGCCAGAGAACGGATCATATCAGGCCTCCTCCGGCGGGATGAAGCCGTCATCCGGTGGTTGTATGTGCGTGTGTACGGATATCTTGAGATGTATATCCTGCGGCGCGGAGGTACCGTATGGGATGTGATGGATATCTATCAGGAGGGGTTGCTGACCCTTTATGAACTGGCAAAGAATCCTTCGGTTCTGCCTGACACCACTTTACCGGCATATCTGTTTGGTATATGCAGGTATCTTTGGTTTAAGCAATTACGAAGGAGGTGCCTGATGATACGCGTGCCGGATTTTCCCGGGAAGTTTTTTCCGGCTTACCGTCATAGTGATTTTCCTTTGCTTTCGGACCGGCGGGAATTGAGGTATATTCTCTATCTCCGGCATATGGAGTTTCTGGATCCGTCGTGCCGGCGCCTGCTGGCTCTGTATCGCAGCGGTATGAGGGTAGATGATATCGTCCGGGAGATGGATCTCTCTTCCAGGAACTATGCTTACAGGAAAAAATTTGAATGTATGCGCCGGCTGGTGGAGGCCATCCGGAGCGACCCGGAACATGCTTATATCCGGTGAAGTAAAACCTCGGCGGGTCAGAAAGGCAGGTCGTCTATATCTTCTTCGGAGGGTGGCGGAATGTCATCAGCTCCCGGCGGGGGGATTTCCTCCTGTTTTTCCGTACCGGCAGCCTCGATTTTCCAGACATTCAGGTTGGTGAAATAACTCACCGTGCCGTCTTTCTCCCACTTGTTGCCGCGGATGTCGAAAAAGACACGTATCTCGTCGTTGATGTTATACTTGTCGATGAGCTCGCAGCGGTTTTGCGTGAGCTGAAACTTGATGTAATCGCTGAAATCCAGTCCGCCGGCTTCCGCCTTTTTTTCAATGACAAATTCCCTTTTCCGGAATTTATCACTCACCTCTCTGGTGTCAAATTTCTCAATGAGTTTACCGGTAATTTCAAAAGACATATCGGAAATGTTTATATAAGGTAATTATTTAGCTGCATTATTGAGTTTTATAAATATTTTCTTCACTTCTTATCTTTTGCCCCACCCCCTTCCCCCCTCCCCCAAGAGGGAGGGGGCTTATTATCGGGTAAATATACTGTTTCTCGTTTTATTGTTTTTGACTATTATCGATTCTTTTTTCATTGTGGAATTATCCTTGTAATATACGCGAATAATAGCCCCTCTCCTGGGAGGTGGTTCCTGAGCCTGTCGAAGGAGG
>CAZYPI010000328.1:0-2466 GCA_964649335.1 uncultured Rikenellaceae bacterium
CCGAATTCAAAGGCCAACAGGAAATTCGTAAAGGGGTGGATATTCTGTAGTTCCGGGAAGGAAAGATTATCAGGAAGTTAACTTATACGGGAACCACCATACAGGGTTCCTCTGAAAACATTCTTTTACAGGCAAAAAAATAAAAACCATTCCCGTCAGTCGGCTTTTCATCCGAACTTTATTTTCTTGCTTTAATCACCCGTATATTTCCATTCGTATCTGTCACGGAATCTATTTCCCGGTAGAGGGCAGTCCTGGCACACAGATCTTTCACAAAATCGCCTTGTCCCAGTCCGACTTCAAAAAGCAGCCACCCGTCATCTTTCAGAAAACGCGCCGCATTCCGTATCAGCTCCCTGATCACAGCCAGTCCCAGCATCCCTCCGTTAAAGGCAAGGTCCGGTTCATGATCGGATATCTCTTTTGCCATTTTCGGCACCTTTGAATCCGAGATATACGGCGGGTTACAGATGATCAGGTCCACCTGATGATAAAACTTTTTGGTATCAAATGCCTGAAAAACACTCCCGGGTGCAATCTTTATTCTGTTTTCCAACCCATGAAGAACAATATTTTCCCGGGCCAGTTCCACCGCTTCCTCCGAGAGATCGGAAGCATAGAATATGACTTCCGGCACTTTAACGGACAATGACACCGCCAGATTTCCGGCACCGCAGCATAAATCAAAGGCCGTGATTTCTTTTTTCTTCCCTGAGATCTCCTCAAGGATTTTCAGGGCTGCATTCCCCAGGATTTCTGTTTCTTTTCTGGGAATCAATGCCTTGCCATTGGTAATCAGTTCTACCCCCAAAAATTGCTGGCGGCCGGTAATATGAGCCAGGGGAACCCCGTCTATTCGCTTGGAGATTAATTTCTTCAGATAAGAGAGCTGATCATCATCCAGCCCGGGTAAAGAGCGGAGCATGGCTTGTTCTGCCGAGACCGGGATGTTACAGGCCAAAAGCCATAAGGCGGATAAAGTGGATTCGTAGGTCTCCTCCGGCTTATCCGGAAGCAATTCAACCTTTTCTTTCAGGGTCCCCAGCAGATCATTGAATATTTTACTGTTTCTCATCTTCGGAATATTGTTTTAACAAAACACGTTTATCTATTTTTCCATTTGCACTTTTAGGAAGGGTGTCACGAAAAATAACTTTTTGGGGAATCATAAAGCTTTCCAGATGACGGGAGCAAAAGAACTGCACCTCTTTTTCCGTAATGTTAGCACCTTTTTCCGCGGCAATGTATGCCACAACGATCTGGCCCATAATATCATCCGGCACACCGATCACTGCAGACTCTTTCACTTCGTCTATTTTATTGATCACATGTTCCACTTCCAGCGGGCTCACCTTCTCTCCCCTTGTTTTGATGATATCATCATTCCGCCCGACAAAATAAAGGAACCCTTCTTCATCCATCCTGAACAAGTCGTTGGTACACAATATTCTTTCCCCGGGCAGTTTCCCCGGTTTAAGCATCTCCCGGCTGAGTTCGGGTTGGTTCCAGTATCCCGTCATAACATGCGGCCCCCGGACATATAAGATGCCGGGGTGGCCGGGCGGGACTTCCTTCCCCTCCTGGGACAAGATAAATACCTCCGTACCGGGAATGGCTTTCCCCACGGAGCCGGGTTTTTCATCAATCAACTCCGGCTCCAGGTAACTCACCCGTTTACATTCCGTCAGTCCGTACATTTTAAATATCAATGCATTGGGAAAGATCTTTTTCAAATAAGGGATATAAGCAGTTGACAAGGCGGCCGCCGTATTGGTAATCTTTTTAATACTTTCAAAAGAGAAAGGAGCTCTCTTATAGGAAGACACCATCATGGCAAAGATGGTCGGAACCCCCGGGAATACGGTGGGTTGTGTTTTTTCTATTTGTTTATAGATACTGCCTAAAAAAATAAATGATTTCTCAATGATGAGCGTGGCACCCACCGTTATCGCCATAAACAACTGATACAGCCCATAATCAAAAGACATGGGAAGTACCAGCATAATTTTTTCCTGAGGGTCCAGCCTGAGATATTCTATCAGACTCCAGGTAGCAAAAACCATAGATTGATGGGTCATCATCACCCCTTTGGGAAAACCGGTGCTTCCGGAAGTATAAATAAGGGCAGCCAGATCATTCGGGATAATGTTTGGCAGATTCTCTTTACGGGTTCGTTCCACCAACAAATCATCCATTTTCTCTGCCTCCGGGGATGCAGCTAATGTGGGGATTTCTTCCCCGTGCCAGATAATCCGTTCCAGCACATTCAGGTTCTTAGAGGCAATATCCAGTTCCCGCTTCAACCTGCTTTCCGCAATAAGAATCCTTGCACCACTGTCATTCAGGATATATTGCAGTTTATCTGCTTTGGTCTGCGGGTTGATGGCAACAAACACACCGCCGGCCAGAGATACCGCATAGATAGCCCGGGCTTCCGTCCAGGAATTCTCCAGATAAATGGCAACA
>CAZYPI010000329.1:0-2454 GCA_964649335.1 uncultured Rikenellaceae bacterium
GCAGACTGAAAGCCGTAGGTCTGACCCCCATCAACAATGTGGTGGATGTGACCAACTTCGTGTTATACGAAACCGGCCACCCCATGCATGCTTTTGATGCGGATAAGATCAAAGGCCGGAAAGTTATTGTCAGAACCCTGCCTGAAGGTACCATTTTCCGAACCCTGGACGGAGAAGAAAGAAAACTCTCGGCGGAAGATCTGATGGTCTGTGACGAAAAAGAAGGCCTGTGCATCGCCGGCGTGTTCGGCGGGTATGACTCGGGGGTGAAGGATGAGACGGTGAATGTCTTCTTAGAGAGCGCCTGGTTCCACCCGGAATGGATACGGCGTACCGCCCGCCGTCATCAGCTCAATACGGATGCTTCGTTCCGCTTCGAGCGGGGTGCCGATCCCAATATGACGGTCTATGCGTTGAAACGTGCGGCCCTGCTGATCCGGGAGATCACCGGCGCAAAGATCAGCTCGGAGATCATCGATGAGTATCCCGCACCGGTTCCCGATCATAAGGTGACCCTGCGTTTCGAACAACTGGCACGACTCTCGGGATTTGATATCCCGGAAGAGCGGGTAAAAAGGATCCTGAAGAACCTGGATATACGGATTACCAAAGAAACGGGGGATTATTTGGAACTGGAGGTGCCTCCCTACCGGGTGGATGTGCAGCGGGAGGCGGACGTGATCGAAGAGATCCTGCGTATCTTCGGCTACAACAATATCCCCATCCCCGAAACGGTACACTCTTCTCTTGCCTATCAGCCCAAACCCGACAAAGAAAAAGTGGTGAATACGGTATCTGATATGCTTACCTCTCTGGGCTTTCATGAAATCATTTCCAACTCGCTGACGGCGGGTGCTTATTATGAGGGATCAAAGGATTATCCTGCCGCCAATACACCGAAACTGTTCAATCCGCTGAGCTCGGAGCTGGACAGCATGCGGCAGACACTGCTGTTCGGCGGGCTGGAGGCAGTGCGCAGAAATATCAACCACCAGCGGAACCTGCTGAAACTGTATGAGTTCGGGAATGTGTACCGTCTCGACCCGGAGAAAAAAACCGGGGCCCCGCTGGACAAGTACAGTGAAGAGTATCATTTTGCCCTGTTTGTTTCCGGGCCGGCGGCGCCCGAGTCGTGGCGGCAGAAAAGGAAAGATACGGATTACTATGTGCTGAAGTCATATGTCGACCGCCTGCTCGGGCGTCTGGGACTGCCAGAAGCCGTATTGGACAAGGAAGAGCTCCGGGAGAGTGACACCCTGCAAACAGGCCTTATTTACCGGCATCAGAAGGAAGAGATCGTGCGTTTCGGGGAGGTGCACGCCGACCTGCTGGAACGCCTGGATGTGGAGCAGCCGGTATATTTTGCCGAGTTCCGCTTTGAGCCGTTGATGCGTTTTCTCGCAGGCCGCAGGATCACCTACCGTGAACCGGCCCGTTTTCCAGAAGTACGCCGCGACCTGGCCCTGCTGCTGGATAAAGAGGTGCGCTTTGAGGATATACGTGCCCTGGCCATGAAAACGGAAAAGAAACTGCTGAAGAGAGTGTCCGTATTTGATGTTTTTGAAGATCCCAAGCTGGGCGAAAACAAGAAATCATATGCCTTGAGCTTTATCCTGCAGGATCCCGGCAAGACCCTTACGGATAAACAGATCGACGGTGTGATGAAACGGCTGATGAAAGTGTTTGAAGAAAAACTCGGAGCGAGGATACGATGAAGCGATAAAGCGATAAGGCGATAAGGCGATAATGCGATAAAGCTCCGCCTTCGCACGGCGTGCTTCGGCGGACAAGGGATGAAGAGATAAGGCGAAAGGACGATATAAAGAACCAAGATACAAGAACCCATATTGAAGCTCGATGCTCGATGCTTGAAGGTTGATTGCTGATTGTTGAACCATAGGAACCATAGGAACCATAGGAACCACAGGAACCACAGGAACCACAGAAACCACAGAAACCACAGAAACAAAACCTAAAACGATGAACCGCATAGAGCTTATTCAGGGTGATATCACCAGGTTGCGGGTGGATGCTATTGTCAATGCGGCCAACAGCACGCTGCTCGGCGGGGGAGGGGTGGATGGTGCCATACACCGTGCCGCCGGGCCCGGGCTGCTGGAGGAGTGCCGTACCCTCAATGGCTGTCCTACGGGCGACGCAAAGATTACACGGGGCTACAACCTGCCGGCGCGGTATGTCATCCATGCCGTCGGCCCCCGCTGGAAAGGCGGGGACAAAGGCGAAGCGGAACTGCTGGCCCGTGCTTACCGCCGCAGCCTCGAAGTGGCACTGGAACACGGCCTGAAAACCATCGCCTTCCCCAATATCAGTACCGGGATCTACGGCTTCCCGAAAGAAAAGGCGGCGGATATCGCCATACGTGAGGTGAAAGCGTTTCTGGAACAACATCCCGAAATAGAAAAAATAATTTTTGTTACCTTTGACCGGGAGAAT
>CAZYPI010000330.1:0-2431 GCA_964649335.1 uncultured Rikenellaceae bacterium
GAATATCCGGGAAAAGATCAATGAAGACTATATCAAAACCAACCATGGTGTTGACCAGGAGAGCGTGGACTACATTGAGTCGTACCGTACTGTGAAAGCCGGGGACAAGGTACATCTCAGTCTGACCATGTCTTACCTGGAAAACCATGATCTGAGTATTCCGGAATACTACAATGATTTTGGCAAGCTGGTGGATATCCGTGAATGTCTCAATTATTTCATGACCGGGATCTATTCCGGTCATGGTGACTGGATCTACAATAACAACAACAATCTGAGGACCTGGCGTCCCAGGCGGCCTGACGGCCGCTGGCGCTGGATGCTGTATGATACGGACGGATCTTTCAGCACCGTTAGCGGCCGTGGTATAGGTAACGCCATGAACCGGAGCTCTGTTCTCAGGAAACTGCTGGACAACGCGGAAGGCAGGGATTATTTTATCAACACGTTCACGGAACTGTTAAATTCCTCTTTTGCTCCGTCAAGGGCTTTGCACATGATCGACAGTTTGAAGAAACTGTACGAACATGATATGCCACGGCACATAGCCCAATGGAAGAATACGGCTGCCGACGGGTCGCCGGCCTGGTGGAAGTCGCCGGACAATCCCCGTTACATCCAGCAGGACGACGGTTACGGAGGGCCTTGTCTGGACTCATACAGTCAATGGGAAAGCTATTTCGACGGCATGCGTTATGTAGCACAAAACCGTCCGGCCGCCCTGCTGCAGGAGATGAAAGATCTCTTTGGCCTCGGCGCATTCCGGCACATTACCCTGCAGGTCTCCGGCAAACAGGAAGGGATCATCGAGGTAAACGGCATTCTGCACCGGTTTACAGATACATCAGCCACATACTTTGAAGGACAAACTCTGGAGATAAGGGCTGTGCCGAAATACGGTCATGTCTTCAAAGGGTGGTACCGGATACACCAAAATATGCCAGACGGGGACAGTCTGCTCAGCCGGGATCCCCGGCTCACTTTCACGGTTGTTACCGATAGTGTACTATTGGCCGTTTTCGATACTGCTATAACAGAGAATCATCTACATATCAACGAGATACTGGCAAAGAATTACAGTTACTACACCTACGGGCCGGAGCATTCCGGCGACTGGATTGAGCTGTATAATGACGGAGACCGGTTTGTTGCCACGGACGGGCTGTTTCTGAGCAATGATCCAGGCAATCCCCGCCTGAGCAGAATTCCGGCAACAGATCCTCCTTCCGCCGGGATACCGCCCAAAGGATATGCCGTATTTTATGCAGACAGAAATGCTGAAAAGGGCTATCCTCACCTGAACTTCAAACTGGACGGAAAAGGCGGCACCGTGGCGTTGTACGCCGAGGTGGCCCGCGAAATGATCCTGCTCGACAGCATAAGTTACGGAAAACAGCTTACCGACATTTCATTGTGTCGCATGCCTGACGGCAAGGGGCCCTGGCTGGCAAGCGACAGGCCCACACCGGGCAACCGGAATGAGATCTGGTTCAGGGCTCCCACACACAGCCTTTATATCAATGAGTATAAGACATCTCCTTACGCCCGCACCGGGAAAAACTGGATCGAACTGTATAATGACAATAACTTCCCGGTGGATGCCGGCGGATTGTTTCTGACCAACGACCTGGATAATCCTTTCTTGTGGCGGATCCCCTCCGGAAGACCCTGGCTGACCACCATCCCCGCAAAAGGATTCCTGGTATTCCGGGATGATGTCCCGGATAGTCCCGAACAGCTTTATCTTGGATTTCATCCCCACAGCCGGGGGGGAGATATCGGGCTGGCACAGGTTATCAACGGACAGGCTGTTTATCTGGACTATATACATTACGGTGATCAGAACGGAGCAGCCTCGGGAGGACGCTATCCGGACGGCTCAGGCCCACCGGTGCTCTTTGACCGGGCCACCCCCGGCGAAGCCAATGCCGGACCAACAGAAATACCGGAAGCAAAAGAAAAACCGGAGTTTACGGTATGGCCCATCCCGGCCAGGGAACAAATCTACATTGCCCTGAACGGTGTAACGTCAGGAGAGGTCGTCCTGAGGATCTTTACCGTTACGGGAATGCCCGTTTACGAGAAAAATATCTCACCCCGGCCGGGAAAAAGAACCATTCGCCTGGATACCCGCGGATGGACATCCGGCATATATATTTTACAGTTGAAGTGTCCCGGAAAAATAATGACCAGGAAAATTGAGATCAGTGACTAATGGTTAATGTTTTCAACAACAAAGGCTAAATAATGAACATTGGAGCATATTTTCTGAGGAATATATTTTCTTTGCAGAATATATAACCCGACCATAAAAATGAAGACCGGACAAAGGAGTTTTTTCCTGGCACTCTTCGCTCTTCTGTCTTTTATCATCACAGAAGAGACGGGGGCACAACCGTCCGACACCACCCGATTCAAACCTTACGGAGAA
>CAZYPI010000331.1:0-2404 GCA_964649335.1 uncultured Rikenellaceae bacterium
AGCCGGAAGTCGGCCACCCCCTCCGGAAGCTTCGCCTCCGATAAGCCGTTCAGCAGGCGGTAATAGAGCTTTGCGGTGATCTTTTTTACAATTCCTCTTCCGGCGTCGCCGTCGCGACGGGCAGTCACCACATCATACCCCTGCCGCCACAGCGCTATCATTTCGGGGATCATCTCTGGCGGATGTTGCAGGTCCGCGTCCATGGTAACCACGCAATCTCCCCCGACATGGTCTATCCCGGCTTTCAGTGCTGCCTGATGCCCGAAGTTGCGAGACAGAAACAAATAACGTATCCTCTCGTTGTTTGCCGCCATCCGTTTTATCCGCTCTCTCGTGCCGTCTCTGCTGCCGTCATCCACCAGTATCAGCTCATAATCCCTCCCCCGCATGGCCCTTTTTATCCTGTGCACCAGCACAGGGATGTTCCCTGCTTCATTGTAACAGGGAACGATGACGGATATGTGCGGTTTACTATTCATTTACTCTTTATATCATAATATCACAGCTCTTTATTTCCCGTTTTGTTGTCCGTTACCTCTTTCACCGGATTCTCCAATCCTTTTCCCCCCGCCGCCTTCCGTTTTTCTATCAGCTCGTTGATATTGCGTTTGACCGTTGGACTGTCTTTCCACTGGGTGCTGCGGTAAAAGGAGTAGCTCCCGGCGGCCAGCAGCCATACCGTCAACGCCACGCCGGTTATCCTCGCCGGGGTTCTTCCTTTACGTACCGCCTGTTCAAGGAAAGGCACCCCGGCTATTGCCAGTCCCACAACCCCGAGGTACATATACCGGTCGGCCGTAATCATTTTGCGCGGCATGGGTATCAGATGGATCACCAGCAATAGGTTTACCAGGAAAAACAACAACCCGAAGACCGTCAGGCGGTTTCCCTTGCGGTATTGTTCCACCCCAAACCATACGATCACGGCCAGCAGTACCGGGTACATCCAATACAGGGCCGGCAGAGGTTCGCCCGGCAGCATCGGGTAGAAATAGAAGTAATACATCTTCACCGGTGCCAGAAAGCGGAAGATATACACCACGATACTGTGGGCGCCGAACACCAGTCGTTCTCCCGGGGGGTAACCCTGCGGATCCGCCAGCCGGCCCAGGTTGTGGGCCGAAGAAAAATACCACATCAGCAATGCCGCCACGAGAAATGGAATCTTCTCAAGCAGTACCGCTTTTCGCAGGTTTTTCCATGACCCCGTGATCCCCTGCAAGCGTCCCTGGAGATAGTCCACCGTAAAGAGGGTCAACGGCAGGATGATCGCCTGCTCTTTTGAGCCGAAGGCCAGAAGGTAACATACCATCACCCATACCAGCAAACCGTATCGCCGGGTTTCAATATATCTTACATATATTAGCAAGGCCAACAATGTGAAAAAGGAAAACAGCAGTACCTTGGAGGCGGATATCCATGCCACCGGCTCCACCTGCAGCGGATGCAGACCAAACACCAGCGCCGTCAGGCCGGCATAGTACACGGTCTTTTTTTCATTAAGGTCTTTGCGCGTGGCCAGGAGCTTCCCGACCAGAGTATACACCATCAGCACATTGGCCAGATGGATCACCAGAGACAGGGCATGAAAGGCGGCGGCGTTATATCCGGCCAGGGCATAAACGATCATATAGAAAAAGGTGTTGACCGGCGAGTATTGCCCGTGGAAAAAATGCGTCAGGTGATACCCGAAGTATCCCGGCGAGGGATTGGTGACAAAAGGATTGTCCAGCACCTGCCACTGATCGTCCCATCCCCGTTGAAAATCATTGAGAAGTACCGGAAAACAGGCCGTCAGTGTGGCAACCGCCGGAAAAAGTGCCACCCACAACGAAAAACGAGATCGTTTTTCTCCTTCGGATACGTTATGACGCACAACAGGGATCATGACATATATCGGGCTTAGATACGGAATACTATCCGAACATCACTGCATCTGAACAGTGATCTTCACATGCAGAAACTTTCGTTCCTGCATACTTTTTCCCCCTCTTCAAAATCCTCCCCTGATTTTTTATCTTCTCCGGGATTTTGTTCTCATCTCAATTTTTTTATCCCGGATATCTCTTTCCATTTCAAACCTAAAAAGCTTTTTTGTGAATTCCAAATATTTTTTAAAGTTTTTTTAGGGGGATTCTACCCCCCCCCGCTTACATTTGTAACATACTGTATTTGTGTTCTTTATAAACCATTTAGAATAAATATAAATTTTGTTACGGGATGGAAGAGAGATATGGGAATGAATGAATGAATGAATGAATGAATGAATGATTGATTGATTGATTGATTGATTGTATTAACCACAAAGGGAAGAAAGAGAAGGGCAAAACCTGTCAGCGTGCCGGCTGTGCCGGCTCCTGACAGTGTTAAAGCGCGGGATGAAAAGAAGCATTCCGCTTCATTG
>CAZYPI010000332.1:0-2382 GCA_964649335.1 uncultured Rikenellaceae bacterium
ATTCAGGCCGAACCGCACATTCAGGCTGCGGGCATTCAACGGCCTGATCAGTCCGGGGACGGTGATGGAAAGAACATAAAACTGCACCGGGTCGCGGCCCACGACCAGGCCGGCTCCCAGGTTATTGAAGCTGTGATCCTGTAAGGTGTAAGACACCAGCAGGGAAAAGTATTCGAAAGGGTTATATTGTCCCATGACGGTCAATGCCGGTCTCGCTTTGGTGCGGTAGAGGTATATCTCCGCCACCAGGCCGGCAGAGAGGTCTTCCGTCACCATGTAATCCGCGCCCGCCATCAGATGCAGGGGCAGCGGGGTAACATACCGTTCCTGAACGTACCGGATATGCATCGAATCCACAAGCGTATTCACCAGATCCGTAAAATAGCCGCCGGTTTCCTGAGGAAGGTCTCCCGTACCACGAAAGGTAAATGTTCCTGATCCGGCCATATTGTTCAGATAAGAGCGCCACCAGATAAACCCGAAGTCGAGCACCGATGCCGACAGGGTCAGGCGGTCGTTATAGGGATAGATCACCCCTGCATCCAGAGCAAAACCGGGATTTCTGCCATTGAAGATCAACTGCAACGGTGTAACATTCTCATCCGGGACGATCTCATCCAGCCGGCCGCCGGTGGTGCGCACAATAATCGGAAGAGAAGAGTTGATGCGGAAACGTCCGTCGAACTGCAGATCAAAGGTTCTGTCATCGGTAAAAACATCGAGCTTATCGCGGGATACGGAAAGGTTGAGTTTACCGAAAAGCAGTTTGGCCCGGCCGCCCCAGTATATACCTGAAGAAGTCCGCAGCGATACCGACAGGGCATATTCACGGTAATGGGTGAAATACGCACCGGTGCCGTTCAGTCCGGCGCTCCGGCCCTCAAAGGGACTGTTTCCGTTCCACAGCAGCTGCACTCCCTGCGCCGGCAGCGTCAGCGGCAGGTTGTTCTTTTCGGTGATGGTAAAGATAAAGGAATAGTCTTCCGTTTTGTGGCCCAGAGCCAGCAGCTGCACATGGGCTTCCGTACCGAAGAAATCACGCCGGTGCATGGAGGCCACCGTTTGTTCGATCGCAAGGGTGCGTGAGCCCTCCGGCGATTTTCTGAACAGTTGGTTATAGGTAAAGAGGCTGTTTCCGTAGTTGGCGTGCACCGAAGAGAGGACGGGTATGCCGATATACCAGGGGCATGCCGGGGGAACCGCCGGATTCATCAGGTTGCTTTCGGGCACCTGGTATAACAAAAAAAGGGAAGGGTCCTGCTGGGCTGCCGTCAACACCGGCAATAACAACCCCGCCAGAAAGGAGATTATCTTCCTGCCGGCTGTCATTGCAGCTTGATTTTTAGTCCGATCCTCACCCCCATCTGCAGCCAGAGCTGCTGACCGGAATAAAAAGGAATCGAATCGTTCCGGGAGTCGGGAACGGTCAGGTGCACCTCCCTCAGGGCATACTGCACCGATGCCAGCCGGCCGATCTGCTCCTGCGTAAAAGGAATATCCATTTTCCACACCTCAAAAGGCGCCGTAACATGACCGTCCGGGCCTGTGGAGGCCGCTTTCAGGTCAAACGGCCCCTCCCGGAAAAGAGAGTCCAGGATCACCCTGTTGCCATCGGCGAGATACAACTGGACAGACATGTCCGCAGGCACCTCATTCACCGCATTGACGCGGAAGCTCAGGGAAACGATCTCGCTGGTATCCGTAAAGAAATCTCCCAGTGAGAGCGTCATCCGGGATGTATCCGATAAGGTTCCGGGGGAAAAATAAAACGTGCCGTCATAGAGGAACCACGACACCGTATCTTTGTCCACGCTGTCCGGGATCACGGTCAGTCCTGCAGTGTCCACAAAATCCCCTGCCGTCAGCAGGGTATCCCCCACCGGCAGGGAGAACTCCGCATCATAAATAATCGTATTGTCTATATTGTCATAATCCCGGTCAATACAGCCATACAGCAATAACAACGAAAGAATAAAAATCCGTACATTCATCTTTTTTCCCGCCATACCGTTCACTCTTCCGGATAAGGACGCAAAGGTAGGCAAATCTTCACAAAGAACTCTCCTTTGTCCGGAACTACATTTTCAACTGTCCGATGATCTCCAGCAACCTGTTGATATGCTCCGATATCCATTCCCGTTCAGTTTTTTCCAGTGTACCATAGCCTTTCATTTTCTCCGGCAGGGAGTCTCTCAGGATGGTCCACAGCTGGGTTACTTTTGCATCAAAAATCTGTTTCTCGGGATAAACAACAGGTTTGGCATGCAATGCTCTGAAAAACTTTCTATTTTCCTCAAGCAACGTTCGAAGCCTGTGGATTTTTTGCATTCGTTCTTCCGGTGAGAAAGAGACGGTAGTCCGGATAATTTCCCCTTCTTCTAC
>CAZYPI010000333.1:0-2373 GCA_964649335.1 uncultured Rikenellaceae bacterium
GTCTATCCTGCCGCTGTCGCATACTTACGAGAACACCATCGGTATGCTGATCCCGGTGATTTCGGGATCCTGTATTTACTACCTGGGCAAAATGCCTACGCCTTCGTTGCTGCTGCCGGCGCTGAAAAAAGTGCGGCCGACCCTCATGCTCACTGTGCCGCTTATCATCGAAAGGATTTATAAGAAACAGATTCTGCCGGCGTTTTCAAAGAACAAACTGATGAGCTCATTATATAAAATTCCGCGGGTGCGTCGCATGCTGAACCGCCTGGCCGGGAAGAAGCTGATGAAGACGTTCGGCGGCAAGCTGGGGTTCTTCGGCATCGGCGGGGCCAAACTGAACAAAACGGTCGAGGAGTTTTTGCTGGAGGCCCGTTTCCCGTATGCCGTGGGGTACGGCCTGACGGAGACCTCGCCGCTGATCGCCGGCTTCGGTCCGCATAACCAGCGCCTGCAGTCCACCGGACCGCCCATCGAAGGGCTGGAGGTGATCATCCACGACCCCGATCCGGAGACGGGCGAGGGCGAGATATGGATGAGAGGACCCAGCGTGATGAAAGGTTATTACCGGGAGCCGGAGATGACCCGCCAGGTGCTTACCCCCGACGGCTGGTTCCGCACCGGCGACCTGGGCGTTTTCGACCGGGACGGTTACCTGTATATCAAAGGGCGGCTGAAGAATGTGATCGTGGGCCCCGGCGGCGAAAATATCTATCCCGATGATATCGAATCGGTCATCAACCAGTACTGGTTCGTGGACGAGTCGCTGGTGATAGAGGAAAAAGGGAAACTGGTGGCCCTGGTGAATGTGAATGTTCAGGCGCTGGAGAAAAAATTCAACGAGCTGAAAGAGAGCGCCTCGGAGTTCTATGAGGATAAGATAGAATCCCTGCTGGATGAGGTGAAAGAGTATGTCAACAGCCGCGTGAACAAGTTCTCACGCGTCAACAAAGTGAAACTGCAGAAAGAGCCTTTTATCAAGACGGCTACCAATAAGATCAAACGGTTTATGTATCAGAGTAAAAGTTGATATATGGTTTCTGTGGTTTCTATGGTTTCTATGGTTCCTGTGGTTTAACGTTCAACGATCAATCTTCGAGCTTCATCCTTCATCAAGGCCGGGTCTTTTGAATTTGCGGGCGCCGGGGAACACTTTCTCGGTTTTTTCCCGCAGACGTCCCAGCAGGATCATCATATCAATGATGTTATCCTCTTCTTTGGGGAAGAAGCCGGTCATCCTTTGCCAGGCCGACAGGGAGCGGTCGATGCCCAGCAGAGCCACCTTGGCCGAGCCGTTGGAGTCGTAGAGGAAAGCCTCGTCGTCGGGGCCTTCGTGCCGTTGCATCCCCTGCAGGGCCCGTTGTATCTTGACGCTGATCTGGAAAAGATACCAGCGGATCACCTCCAGCGCATCCCGCAGAGCCACCATCTTCTCCTTATCTCCCTCCATATCGGAACGGTCGTAATAAACGCCGTTTTCCTCAAAGGCCGGTTCCATGCGTTTCAGCCATTCATCACCCATTTTGATATATTCATCGGCCATTTTGGTCAGAAAATGATTTTTGGTGAACTCTCTCAGGTCTTCTTCTTTCTTTTCGTCTTCTTCGGTGACCTCGATCTCGTCGATGTCAATACCCCGTTCTTTCATCATTTCCCGCAGCATCTCCAGCGTATCGTGAAGGGTCTCTGCCAGCTCTTCCCAGAAAACCTCGTTGTCCACATCGGGGTTGTCATGGCTTTTGGGGAAACGTTCTTTTTCCATGGCATAGTTCATGCACTTGTCGGTGAAGGAGCATCTCTCGCACCAGCGGTCGCAGTAGTTGTATATCCCCGGGATGAAATTGGGGTTGGATGCCATCTCTCTGATCTTTTTTGTATCCATCGTTTAAGATTATCGGGTTATAGCGCCGGAGGCCACTGCCCGGTCGTATACCAGGGCGGCGACGGTGAGGAAGAACAGGGCAAAGCCGGTGTATCCGAACCACACCGGCCTGACGGAAGGCGGCAACACGGGAACCATACGGAACAGGGAGGACGCTCCCAGCAAAAGCCAGGCCGTGCCGGAACACCACCGCAGGATAAAGCGGATGAGCTTTCCGGCCAGGGGGTTCTTATAGGATGATTCCGGTGCCGGCCAGACCAAATAAAAAAGTATGGCGAGGACCGGATAGAAAATGATGCCTATGTATCCTCCTAAGGTCATGGTGTCGTTACTTTCCGTCGCCGGGGTCCCGTGATTGTTTTTTCAGATATAAAATTAATGAATATATGGATTGGAACGACTCTTCCGGTTGATTTTTTATCTGTACGTTAAAACTTTTTTTCAGCACTTTCACTTTGATCTCCCCGGCGGAGAAGGATACCGGATATCCC
>CAZYPI010000334.1:0-2331 GCA_964649335.1 uncultured Rikenellaceae bacterium
TTGCCAGTCCTTTACCACGTTTGGTAGTGATTACGACCACCCCGTTCCCGGCACGTGATCCGTAAAGAGCGGAAGCGGCAGCACCTTTAACCACCTCCATGGTAGCAATATCATCCACATTAACATCCGCCAGGGTACCGGACAATTGCACCCCGTCCACAATAATCAGGGGTGAAGAACTGCCACGCAGATTGGTAGCACCCCGCAAACGGATGGAAGCTGCACTTCCTGGAGAACCGTTGGCCTGCACCACCGTCACGCCGGCAACTTTGCCCTGCAGGGCAGAGGCAGCATTGGCAGCCGGCACCTCCTTCAGTTCTTTTTCATCCACGGTGGCCACAGATACCGTAAGTTTCTTACGAGGGGTTCCTGAAGCCACACCGGACACCACTACTTCGTCGAGGCCGAAAACGTCGGGTGCCAGTTGAACATCAATCTGAGACCTTCCGTCAATACTCACCTCCTGGGTTTTCATACCCACAAAACTGAACTCCAGCACAGTAGCATCGGCAGGAGCAGTAAGGGTATATTTCCCCTCAAAATCGGTAACCGTACCGAATTGAGTATTTCCCTTTACTACCACTGTAACACCGGGCAACGGAGAACCATCTTCAGCACTGGTAACCGTGCCGGAGATCGTCTGTGTCTGTGCCTGGGCCAGTTGTAAGCCTAAAAACACCAGAAACACGAAAAAAGCTGTAAGTTTTTTCATAGACAAAAATTTTAGGTTTATAACTAGTTAACAAAAAGCAAATCAAAATAAATATATTTTTGGCAAATAAACAAATATATCCTCTATAAAGTGCATACATAAAGGATTTCAATAAAATGTCCCGGTAAAACTTTTATCTTTTTTTAATATTCATTTTACTGATATACAGTTTATTAATAAACATACATCAAGCCGGGAGAGAAAAGAACAACAAAATCTGTTTTTCCATTAAATAATGTAAAATCAAATCCTCTCTCAACTTTCCATAATTGCAGATGAAACACAACATTCTTCATACGTTAATCCAGCATTGAGTATACCTTATTTATTATGGTGTCACTATTTCGTTTTACCTCGTTTTTTAATCTGTCCGCTTTTCGAAGTAAATCTTTGGTCTCAGGAGCATTTTTAATATCTGCGGCATTGATTTTGACATTCATATAAGCTCCTTCCACGGCAGCCCGGATCGCCAGAGTCCCTACGCCGGCATCGGAGACAGAGTTGGGATTCCCGGTTTCGGCCATGGCTTCCAGAACCTCGAGTGCCCGGTAAGCCGTTTCCATCACGCGGAGAGGCACCTCCATGGCATGCAGGGTGGCTTCCCGGATGGCCCGGTCACGTATCTCCTTTTCTTCATCACTTTTCTTCGGCAGTCCGTATGCTTCCATAATCCTGTTGAAAGCAGCCGTATCCTCATCCACGAGTTTCAGGAGGGTATTCTGTATATCTTTTCCTTTTTCAGCCCACCGGGAAAATTCTTCCCAGCGGTCGTCCCAGCCGCGTTTGTGTGCCGAGAGGTTGGCCACCATGGTACCGAGGGCTGTACCCAGGGCTCCGGTATAGGCAGCCACCGATCCTCCTCCCGGCGCCGGCGATTCGGAAGCCGTTTCATTCATAAAATCTTCGAGGGTTTTGTCAATCAGTCGTTTTTCATGCGTCCCCGCCAGCACATATTCTATGATTTTCTCTTCGGGTTTGAACTCATAAAGATCATTCAGTCCCAGGGAAAGAATAGCAATACGTATCAGTTCACTGTCCGGGACACCCAAAGAGCGTTTTTGCTTTTTTAAAAAATATTTCCCCGCGTCCAGCATGGCTTTCAGGGGGATAAGCCCCACCAGTTCGGAACCGGTCACCCGCAAGCCCCGTGCTTCGGCACGCCGGCACACCTCATCAAAAGCCACATGCACAGGTGTGACCGAGAGATTGGTAAGATTCATGGATATCTGGGCGATACCATATTCCTCAATATACCAGCCGATGGCTTTGACACTTTTCAGTGTCCCGGGGATCATCACCGGATCACCGTTTTCATCGCGTACGATTTTTCCGGTCACGGGATCGCCTTCTCTTTTCACCCTGCCGCGTTCCCTGACGTCAAAGGCCACCGCATTGGCCCGGCGTGTGGATGTGGTGTTTAGATTTACATTGTATGCCACCAGAAAATCGCGGGCGCCCACCACGGTGGCTCCGGCGCGGGGGTTGAACTGCGCCGGCCCGAAGTCGGGCTTCCAGTGCGGGTCGGCAAGTTTTTCTTTCAGACCTTCATATTCGCCGGCACGGATGACAGCCAGGTTTCTTCGCTCCTCAGTGAAAGCGGCATATTCATAGCAATACAC
>CAZYPI010000335.1:0-2295 GCA_964649335.1 uncultured Rikenellaceae bacterium
GGGTCTTCACCCCCACCCCCGGCGGCGCTTTCTACACCATCGCCCGCCTGCCGGTGGACAACGCCGACCGCTTCGCCCAATGGATCCTCAGCGAGTTCTCCTTCGAAGGCGCCACCGTCATGATGGCCCCCGCCTCCGGCTTCTACGCCACGCCGGGCCTGGGCAAAAACGAGGTGCGCATCGCCTATGTGCTCAAGATTGACGACCTGAAACACGCCGTCAAAGTGTTGGAGGAAGCGCTGAAAGCTTATCCCGGAAGGATCGTTGATCGTTGAACGGTGAAGGGTGATCGATGAACAAAGAACAATAAGAGCCGTATAGACAGCGATCATTTGAACGTTACGGGCACCGACAACTCTACCGGCACTTTCCTGCCCCGCTGTACCGCCGGTTTCCATGGCGGCATGCCCGAGATCACCCGGACTGCCTCTTTATCAAGCGCCGGATCAAGCCGTTTGGCCGGGTCCACATAAACATCCCTGATGCGGCCGTTCTCATCCACCGTAAAATTCACATAAACCGTCCCGGAGATCTTTTTCTTTTTGGCTTTCACCGGGACCCTGAGATGAGAACCGATATATTGTTGCAGGGTGCCCTCCCCCGTATAGCGGGGCATGTCTTCCACGACAAAAAAGATCTCGCCCGTTTTGTTGCGGGCCGTAGGGTGAGCAGGCTGGGACGTCTTTTCCCGGGGAACCCCCTGCATACGGGCAGGATCGATCACCGTGACGATCTTTTTCATCCGGATTACCGGATGCTCCCCGTTTTTCAGGGTGACCGTTTCGGTCTTATAACCCACGAATGAAAAGGCTACCTTTGCCTGCTCCCTGTCCAGAGGCAGGGTAAAGGTGCCGTCATCACCCGACACCGTGCCCACCGTAGTGTTCACGATCACGATATTCACTCCCGGCATGGGCTTGCCACTGTCATCATGCACCACCTTGCCGGAAACCTTATATTCCGATACCCTCTCTTTCCGTACCGGATCCGTAAAAGAAGAAAAACCGGAAGGATCTTTCTGTTCCGGAACCCCGGACACAGCCGGGGAAAAAGCTATTCCTGCAACAAAGACTACCGGCAACACCAGTAAGCTTCGCCACTTTCTGCGGTTGGGAGATCTCATTTTTTTCATCATCATTATTCTTTTTTGGTTAAAGGAAAAATTTAAAGGCGTGATCAATGCAGGGTTGCCGGCACCCAGGATAAAACCGATCAGGGTACGCTGGTATTTCTCCGGCGGGATCCCCTGGCGCAACACCGCCCGGTCAGCCAGATATTCATGGGTCTCCTTCAGGGAACGGCTCAGCATCCAGACAAACGGACTGGGCCACTGAAAGACCGTTATCAGCTCTGCCAGCAGGAGATCCAGACTGTGACGCTGACGGATATGTTCCTTTTCATGCAGGAGCACCTCTTCCAGACTCTTTTCTTTCAGTTGTTCCGGATGGACAAACACCCACCCGAAAAAAGAAAATGGACTCCTCACCCGCCGGTCTGTTATCAGTCGGACCCCATGGATCCTTCTCATGTCCGCCTTGCGTATCCTCAGAAACAAAGTAAACACCTGCATCAGCAGCCTGACCAGAAGAAGGACTACGCCGGCCAGATAGATCAGCAAAAAATAAAACAACGGATCCGCTTTTTCCCGGATGGCAGGCGTGGCCGGTAACGGAGCAACGACCTTCTGCTGCAAAGAACCGTAACCGTGCGAAAGAAACTGCACCGGCACACTCTCACGTACATGAAACCAGGCCGCCATATCCGCCAAAGGCAGGAGCAGACTCAGGATCATCCCGGCCAGGAAATAGTAACGGTTGAAGCGGAAAAAAGTCTCATTACGCAGAAATACCAGATAAAAAAGATAAAATACCGCCACCAGAATCGCCGACTTTATCAGATAAGCCATAAAAGCACTCATGATCTTTCCTCCTTCCCTTTCATCTCTTTTTTCACTTCACTCAGAATCGCTTCCAACTCCTGCATCGTCAGTTTGTTCTCCCTCGTGAAAAAGGATGCAAGCTGTGAAAAAGAGTTGTTAAAATATTTCTCCATAAATTCGCTGAAACGGAACCGGGTATATTCTTCCTTGGGGATCAACGGATAATACTCATAGGTGGTTCCGTAAGATTTGTGACCGACAAATCCTTTTTTTTCCAACACCCTCACTACCGTCGAAACAGTGTTGTAGGCGGGTTTCGGCTCCGGGAGGCGATCCAGAATATCCCGGACCAGCGCCCGTTCCAGATCCCATAGAATATGCATTACCTCCTCTTCTGCTTTTGTCAGTGTTTTCAT
>CAZYPI010000336.1:0-2293 GCA_964649335.1 uncultured Rikenellaceae bacterium
GTCTGGACGATATCGGCATACCGGTCGAAGTTCCCGGCCCGGCCGATGGTGTCGATGACACGATAGGTCTCTTTTTCTTTTTCTGTCAGAGGAGACGCACGGTATGGCTGCCAGAAACCCTCTTCTTTACGCGTGGCTCCCGGCTCTATTTCCACCTCATGCAATCCGAAGTCCTTCTTTTTAATGTCGGGGTTTAAATCTATATCTTTCAGATAAGCGGTGCCGTGAGCTACCAGGTTGTAAGCTTTCCCTTTGTTCTCAAAGTTGGCATTGGTAAAAATGATATCCGTATTCAATTGTACCGGAAACCAGGTGGTGTCTATCCGGGTATAGGCCTGTTGTATCCTGACCAGGATACCGGAGGTGTCGCGGGCCGGTTCGGCCTTGACGTTCTGTATGGCCCACCCCCGGCTGTTGATGGAAAGAAAACCTTTCAGACCCTCAAACTTTGTATTGCGCCCCGGACGGTAAGAGATAATGTAGGTGGTATCGCCGGGGGCACGGATGACCGTGTCTTCCATCAGAAAAACATATTTCTTCAGACTGCCCGGGCTGACCGGATTGACATAACTCCTGGTGAGGATTTCGATCCGGTCCCGGTAAAAAGAGGTGGACTGCAGGCGGGAGATCATGAAGACAATGATGGGGTCCCTGAAACCGGAAACCTTGGTTGCCAGCACTTTCTCCTGGTTCAGCGCCGGTTTGATATACAGACGCCGGGTCACTGTCTCCATCATAAAAAGATTCTGTTTCTCCAGAAACCTCCTTAACTTCAGCTCCGAAGAATCGAGCCGGGTTGTGTCACCGGTCAGCAAAGAATCGGCATCTACCGTAAAGATCATCTTGTCATAGGAGATATAACTGAATCTCTCCAGTTTTTCCGGATCGTTGCGTTTGCGGTTATTTATCGCCAGCCGGATGATACGCCGGGCAGGATTGACTCCCGGAGAAACCGTTACTTCCTGCAGACTGACCGGTTTGTAAAGCAGGCGGATATCCTGGAGCGGGCCGGAATAGTCAATGTGGTATAATAAAGATCCATAACCTACATAAGAAACTCTCAGGCAACATACTTTTTCAGGAAGAGTCAGGGAAAAGTTCCCTTCAATGTCTGTAACGGTTCCGTATTTCCCGTCTTCCGTAATAAGATTGACGAAAGCCAGCGGCTTATGGCTCTCTGCATCCGTGACCCGGCCGCGGATCTCAATGCCCTGACCATCCCCGATTACAAAACGGAAAAGCAGAAAAATTAAGACGGAAAGCCTCCTCATGGGTCATTATTTGAGAAACCAAAGATAAAAACTCTTTTACAAAGCATTACGATCTCGGATGGTACTCCAGGATGGTGCTCCGCAGATATTCCCTGTCCAGATGGGTGTATATCTCGGTGGTTTGTATGGACTCGTGCCCGAGCATCTGCTGGATGGCCCGCAGGTCGGCACCTCCTTCCATCAGATGCGTGGCAAAAGAATGACGGAAGGTATGCGGGCTGATTGATTTTTTTATCCCGGCTTTTCCTGCCAGTTCTTTGATTATCTTGAAGACGGTCACGCGGGACATTTGTTTGCCGAAACGGTTGAGGAAAAGGATGTCCGTATGGGCGGGATGGATCTTGAGGCGGTTGCGGTCGGTAAGATAAAGGTCCGTTTCTTTCAGGGCTTTTTTGTTGACCGGCACCAGCCGCTCTTTGTTGCCTTTGCCCAGGATGCGGACGAACCCTTCTTCCCGGTAGATGTTGGAGATACGCAGGCCGGTCACCTCCGACACGCGCAGCCCGCAGCTGTACATCATCTCGATGAGTGCTTTGTTGCGGTGGCCGTTGGGCTGGCTCAGGTCGATCTGTGCCTCGATCAGATCTATCTCCTCCACCGACAGCACCTCCGGCAGCCTGCGCCCCGGCCGGGGCGTCTCCAGCAGGGTGGCCGGATTGTCCGGGATGATCTTCTCGATATGCAAAAATCCGAAAAAACCCCGCAAACCGGATGTCATGCGGGCCTGCGTGCGTATGCTGATGCCGGTTTCATTCATCTCCCTGAAAAATTGCTCCAGCAACGGCAGGGTCACTTCTTCCGGAAAAAGACCCGGACGGGTCTGCATCACGTATTCCAGAAAACGCGACACATCCCGGCGGTAGGCCTCCACCGAGGCCGGCGAGAGCGATTTCGCCAGCCGCAGATGAGCTGAGTATCTCTCCAACAGACTGTTCCAGAGTGTTTCCGTGTTTTCTGCCATGGCTATTCCTGAAAAATGATAAAATTAGTTATTTTTACCGTGGTTATCTAAAATATTAATG
>CAZYPI010000337.1:0-2285 GCA_964649335.1 uncultured Rikenellaceae bacterium
TGGCCGCCCGGGCCGCATCGGCTGCCAGATACGAAGCGGAGCGATGATCCGCCTTGTGCCAGCGCTGGCATCCTTTGCCCGGATCGAAGGCAAACAACACATCCGGCCTGATTTTGCGGATCTGCCGGACAAGACCGGCAACGATTTCTTTCTTGTTCTGATACTCGAGCATCCCGTCATCATACCCCAGGTTGATGTAATGATCTGCAGGGATGCCCAGCACTTTTAACGCAGCCAGCTCTTCCTGCCTGCGGATAAGGGCCAGGTCGGTCATGGAGAGCGTGGTATCCTGTGTGCCGACGTTCCCGGTGGTCAGGGTGACAATATAGACTTCATTCCCGTGTTCCTGCAACATGGCCAGGGTCCCCTGAGAATAGGTATCGTCATCCGGATGCGCGCCGATAAGCAGGATCGTTTTGCCGGTCCATTGATCTACCGGAGTATCAGGCTGTGCCATCACACCCCGGACAAGGAAAAACATGATGAGAAGAAAGCCGTACCTTTTCATAACTTGATATTTTAATGAATGAAATAAACCTTTAAATATACATGTTTTTTCCGAGTCCGGCTTCCATTCCTCTTTTACAGCTTGTTAGGAGGGAAACCGGATATTTCCGATAGTGAAAAGTGATTATTTTTATACCTTTGATCAATAAAAATATATGAAGATATGAATCATAAACACTTGCTCTTCCCGGCAGTGATCGCCTTTGTAATTTCGCTCCTTTTCATGCCGGCGGGTTGTCACCGCAACTCCGGGGATTATGTATTGGTTTGGCAGGATGAGTTTGATTATTCCGGATTGCCCGATTCAAACCGCTGGAGCTTTGACACAGCAGGGAATGCCCGGGGCTGGGGCAACAAAGAAGCCCAGTACTATACGGCAAACCGGTTGGAAAATGCCATGGTGAAAGACGGAAAACTCTTTATTACGGCCCGGAAGGAAGAGTATGCCGGACATAAATACACCTCGGCAAGACTAAGAACAAAAGGCAAAGGAGACTGGTTGTACGGGAAAATAGCCGTGAGAGCCAAACTGCCGGACGGAAGGGGTTTGTGGCCCGCCATCTGGATGCTACCTACAGACTGGGTATATGGCGGATGGCCTGCCAGCGGAGAAATAGATATCATGGAAAATGTGGGCTTTGACCCGGATACCATCCATGCTGCCATTCATACCAAGGCATATAATCATATCACCGGAACACAAAAGCATGGTAAGATCAGTATCCCCGATAACCGCACGGCTTTCCATGTTTATTCCGTCGAATGGGACACGGCCCGCATCACCGTTTTTGTGGACGATACGCCTTACTTCACTTACCGCAAGGAGGGACAGGGATATGAAGTATGGCCTTTTGACAGACGGTTTCACCTGTTGCTCAATGTTGCCGTCGGCGGAACCTGGGGCGGCAAATACGGCATCGACGATGCGATATTCCCCCAATCCATGGTCATCGACTGGGTAAGGGTTTACCGGCTTTTCTGACTCTCTTCACCACCGTCGCTCCGTTTTTGTTTATGATCCTGATAAAATAAATGCCCGGGGGCTGATTCTCGAGGCTGACGGACAGCATCTCCTGCACAGGGATTATTTCTTTGATCATCATACCATTGACATTCAGGACAATAATCTTTGTGACGTCTGCTGCCAACAAACCTTTGATATAAAAGACGCCGGAGGAAGGGTTCGGATAAACAATGATCTTTTCCTCATCCATCCTGCCGGTACCCGTGCAGGTATTGAATGTCACATGGATGGTATCGGCCTCTTCACATCCGTAAACATTGGCTACGGTTACTGTATAGGTTCCCGGTACGCTGACCGTGATTTGCCGGGTATTGGCGCCGGTATTCCATTGATAGGAAGTAAAGTCTCCGGCATCCAGGGTGATGCTCTCTCCGTTGCAGGCAGCAGTGTCGGGACCCAGCGACACCTCCGGCAGCGGGTGCACTGTCACGGTCACGGAGGTATCCGTCGCACACAATCCGGCATTGGTGACAACCACTTTATAGGTTGTATCCTGCCCAGGCACAACCGTAATAGTAGTTCCCGTCTCACCGGTATTCCACAGATAGCTCTCCCCTCCCGAAACCGTCAGACGAACCGTATCCCCGGAACATACAGCCGTATCGGAAGATATTGCCGGCACCGGCCAGGGGACCACCCGGATATACACCACATTGCTGGTATCCCGCAAAAAGAGCGAGTCGTACACGACTCTCCGGAAATAGGTGGAAGAAGAAAGACCGGGCACATCATAGTTTTGTGTATTGTCCGGGGA
>CAZYPI010000338.1:0-2274 GCA_964649335.1 uncultured Rikenellaceae bacterium
CACGGCGCACGGGGAGATCGCCACGCCGGTATTCATGCCGGTGGGTACGGCCGGGAGCGCTAAGGCCGTATCACAACAGCAGTTGAAAGAGGAGATAAAAGCTTCCGTCATTCTGGGGAATACCTATCATCTCTATTTGCGTCCGGGCTTGCAGGTACTGGAAAAAATCGGCGGACTGCACCGTTTTATGAGCTGGGATCGTCCTATCCTTACCGACAGCGGCGGATACCAGGTTTTTTCCCTGACGGATACGCGCAAGCTCACGGAGGAGGGGGCCTGGTTCCGTTCGCACATTGACGGCTCCAAACATCTTTTTACCCCCGAGAAGGTGGTGGATATACAGCGGGTGATCGGTGCGGACATTATGATGGCACTGGACGAATGCACGCCCTATCCCTGTACACATGAGTGTGCCGAAGAGTCGCTGGGGCTGACCCACCGCTGGCTGGAACGGGGCTGGCAGCGTTTTCTGGAAAGCCGTCCGTTATACGGCCATGAACAGGTTTTCTTTCCCATTGTGCAGGGCAGTGTTTATCCCGACCTGCGCGAAAGATCCGCCCGGGCGGTTGTTGCCTGTGATGCCGAAGGATATGCCATCGGCGGACTGTCGGTGGGTGAGCCCGTGGAAGATATGTACCGTATGACAGAGCTGGTATGTGATCTTCTTCCGGAAAATAAACCGCGTTATCTGATGGGCGTGGGCACTCCGGTCAATATCCTCGAGTCTATAGCACGGGGGGTGGATATGTTCGACTGTGTCATGCCCACACGCAATGCCCGCAACGGTATGATCTTTACGCGTGAAGGGATCATCAACATCAAAAACCTGCGGTGGAAGGAGGACTTCTCTCCCATTGACCCGCAGGGCCCCTCCGTTTACAGCAAAACATACTCCAAAGCTTATCTGCGGCATCTGATCCTCTCAAAAGAACTTCTGGGAGCACAAATTGCCACTATACACAATTTAAGTTTTTATATTTGGTTAGTAAATCAGGCAAGAGAGAAGATAAAAGAGGGGGTGTTCGGGGAGTGGAAAACGAAAATGATTGAAAAAACAGGGAAAAGAGTGGCACCGGCGTGAAAAAACTGGATATCTATATCATCAGAAAGTTTCTCGGGACATTTATTTTTTCCATCATCCTGATCCTGGGAATCGCCGTAGTTTTCGACCTGAGCGAAAAACTCGATAATTTTATCGATCACCAGGCCCCTTTCAAAGCGGTGGTTTTTAATTATTATATGAATTTCATTCCTTATTTTGCGATCCTTTTCAGCTCGCTGTTTGTTTTTATCTCCGTGATCTACTTCACTTCCCGGATGGCTTATAACTCCGAGATCATAGCCATCATCAGCAACGGTGTCAGTTTTTACCGGCTGCTGGTACCTTATATGTTTTCGGCACTGGTGATTGCCGTGGGCTCCTTTTTGATCTCCAATTTTCTGTTGCCTCATGCCAATGCACGGCGGCTGGCGTTCGAGGAGATGTATGTGGGGAGGACACAACGTTACCGGGCCAATAACTACAATATACACCGGCAGGTCAGGCCGAATCTTTATATCTATATGCAGAGCTATTCCCCCATCAGTAAAGCCGGCCAGAAATTCTCGATGGAGAAGTTTGATGAAAAAGGCCGCCTGGAGAGTAAGATGATCGCCAATTATGTGAAATGGGACACGGCCAGACACAAATGGAGGGTGAACAACTATTATATACGGATCATCACCGACAGTCTTCATGAACAGGTGATCCGGGGCACACGGATAGATACCACCTTTTACCTGCTGCCGAAAGATCTGGCAGCAAGGAAAAACATTACCGAGACACTCAATTTGGGTGAGCTGAAAAGATTTGTAAAGAACCAGCGCTTGCAGGGAGCGGAAAATATTGAGGAATATGAGATAGCTCTCTATAACCGGTATTCTAATCCTTTTTCGGCCTTCATCCTTACGCTGATCGGATTGTCCTTATCCTCCAGAAAAATGAAAGGAGGTATCGGAGTGCAGATCGGGACGGGCATAGCCCTGAGTTTTGCCTATATCCTTTTCATGCAGTTCTCTTCGCAGTTTGCCATCGGCGGGAATATGGACCCGGTACTGGCTTCCTGGCTGCCGAATATGATTTTCGCGGTGATCGCCACGGTCTTGTTTTTTATGACACCCAAGTAGGGGAGAGAGACGAGAGACGAGATATGAGAGATGAGCTATGAGAAAGGAGAAAGGTATTTTTTCCCTGTAATATTTTTTTTAATAGCTGGGATTTTGTAATGTTGCATA
>CAZYPI010000339.1:0-2273 GCA_964649335.1 uncultured Rikenellaceae bacterium
GCCACCCCACATCCCCTCCGCTTGTTTTTCTTCGGAATTCAGTTATGCCCATATTGTTCCTTAGACAAAAATACCGTGCTAAAGTTCTGCGGCGACCTGCGAGAAAGGGTTTGTAGTTTGTTACGGCCTGCGGCCGTGTTTGTGGTTTGAGGTTTCTTTTGTTAAAGTTTCCAGGAAGTCCTACACGCGCTATAGTGTGAGAAATGGTCATTGCGAGGCCGAACCTGTGAGGCCGAAGCAATCTCATTTACTATAGATGTATTCTAAAAATTGTATGGCCGCGTCTTTGTCTTTAATCCTTCTCCCGGGGCTTTGCCCCGAACCCTATTTCAAAAAAGATACAAGAATCAAGATCCAAGATACAAGTAAATTATTCATTTCAAATACGTGGTTCTTGGCTCTTGTCTCTTGAATCTTGTCTTTTGATACTTGGTTCTTGGTTCTTCTCACTTTCCCCTCCGCTTGTTTTTCAACGAAATTCATTTAAGGCCGATTATGATCCGTTGTTAATAACAAAACATCCGGGATAATGTTAATGTTGAAGGTTGATTGTTGAACGGTGAACATAAGAAATAATAAGACAAAAGACAAAAGTAAACTCAAATATTTCGTCTTATAAATCATTGCTCATAAATACAATCACTTAACATTACTTTTATCTTGTGCCTTTTATCTTTTGTCTTTCTTTCTGCGGCGATCTGCGAAATCTGCGAGAGAAAAGATAAAGAAGGATGACCGTTGAACAAAGAACATCCGGAAAACAGATATAATATTTATTCGCATTAAATGAAGTTTATTTTTATAAATATTCGCAGTATATTGCGAATAATGTTTATTTTTGTAAAAAAACAGCTATGGATTCCTATTATACCCAGATCGTAGCGGAACAGAAGGAGGAGATCCCTCTTTTTCTGGAGCGGGCACGGGTGGCCCGGGAACAGGAAAGGGCCGTCAATATCCACAGCAACCTGGTACAGATCATCACGGGCGTGAGGCGTTCGGGAAAATCAACCCTGGCCCATAAAGTGCTGCAAGGGCAACATTATGCCTATGTCAACTTTGACGATGAGCGGCTGGTCATGGCAGACGCCGGAAGTCTGAACCGGTTGCTCGAAGCCCTGTATGCCGTTTACGGAGAATTCACGCATCTGCTGCTGGACGAGGTACAGAATGTGGAGCACTGGACTCTTTTTGTCAACCGTTTGCTGCGGAACAACCTGAAGATCCTGCTGACAGGATCCAATTCCAGGTTGCTGAACCGGGAAATGGCCACACATCTTACGGGACGTTACATTCCTGTCGAACTGTTTCCTTTTTCCTTCCGGGAGTTTCTGGCGGCCAAAGGCGTAACCATGAAAGGACCGGTCACTGCGAAGGAAAAAGGTCTTTTGAAGCATCATTACCGGGAGTATATTGATCAGGGAGGTTTTCCCGAGATCCTGGCAGGAGAGCCGAAACGGGGTTATATCGCACAACTTTTCGATGCCATCGTTATGCGGGACATCGTTTACAGATACGACCTGCGCCATATACGGACATTCCGGGAGCTTGCTGTTTATCTCACTTCCGTTTTTGCTGCGGAGATCAGCTATAACCGACTGAAAAACCTCTTCGGTCTGGGCAGTGACAATACGGCAAAAAACTACCTCACCTATCTTGAGGAAGCTTACCTGATCGTCACCCTGTCAAAATTTTCCTATAAAAAACAGGAGAGTCTCCGCTACAGGAAGGTCTATCTTATCGACCCGGCTTTTTCTACGGTTGGCGGGAGTTCTTTTTCGCCCAACGACGGACGGTTGCTGGAGAATATTGTTTTTCTGCATCTGCTGCGTAACGCCCAACGTACCGGTTATGAAATCTTTTATTATAAAAAACAGGTTGAAGTGGATTTTGTCCTTTACAGGAACGGGGAGGTGCTGGCGCTCATCCAGTCCGCACACACGCTCCGTGACAACAAGACCCTGAAACGGGAGCTAAAAGCCCTGGGGGTGGCACAACGTGAGCTCACCGCCAAGCGCCTCATGATCATCACCCTGGAAGAGAGGGGCCTGTTGCATACCACGGAAAATGTTCCGGTGCAGGTAGTGCCGGTGACCGAGTGGTTGTTGAAAGAAGATATGAGGGTTTTGGGAGAGGAAGAATGAGGCAAGATAAAGGCAAAAATGGTTTGTGGTTTTTTTGCATCATCGCCTTATCTCATAATCGCTTCATCATTTTCAATCTCTCTGCTCATCGCTCTTTGCTCATGGCTTACAACCTCCCGGGGCTTTGCC
>CAZYPI010000340.1:0-2273 GCA_964649335.1 uncultured Rikenellaceae bacterium
TGCCGAAATTCTCCCCGACATGTTCCCGGTCCATGGATTGTATTGCTATTTTCATCATTTAAAGATTAAAGTAACTATTTAGCTTGCTTTTGAATAAAGAAACATTCTTATGACAAATCTGTTGGTTTTTAATATTTTTTCGGTATCCCTCCCCAACCTCCTTCGACAGGCTCAGGAACCACCTCCCAAGAGAGGGGCTTTTATACGCATATAAATTGAGATATGATTTTTTAATAAAATATTTTAGTGTATTATAAAAATCCATTAAGCATAAATGACTGAATAACAACCCCCTCCCTCTTGGGGGAGGGGGTATGGGGGTGGGGCATTAGATAATGGAGTAAAGATAATCATTTAGGAAACTAGAAATATAGCTAAATAGTTACAAATTAAATATGATCATTACATAATAGCCCCTTCGGGGCACACGCGCACACAAATCTTGCAGTTGCCGCAGGTCTCACGGTTCACCACGGCAATGCCGTTCTCCAGGGTGATGGCATCCATGGGGCATACCTCCACACATACCCCGCAACCGGCACATATCCCCGGCTGGATGTATGTAAAAGGAGCTCTTACCGTTGTTTTACTGTCATGATTACCCTCGTATTCCATTTTTATTCTTTCTTTTTATGGTTCGACATTTTTCCGTATGATCTCCCACGCTTTTTTAATTTCTCCGGCTATTTCACTTTCTGTTTCCACCACACTTTTCCCGGCATTGATCGCATCCGAAAAAACCGTATCATAAGGAATTTCCGCCAGCAATCCTATGCCCTGTTGTGTCAGAAAATCCTTCACACGCGCGGCCATTTCCGGATGGATATCCGCTTTATTGATAATACATCCGGCAGGTATTCCGAAGTTCTCCACCACCTCAAACACCCGTTCGAGGTCATGCATCCCCGTGAGGGAGGGTTCGGTCACCAGCACGACATAATCCGTGCCGGTGATAGAGGCGGTTACCGGACAGCCGATACCGGGTGATCCGTCTATCAGGATATATTTCACATTGATTTTTTCCGCCTGTTTCCGTGCTTCTTTTCTCACTTCAGTGACCAGTTTGCCCGACATGTCCGAGCCGATGCCCAGCCGGGCATGCACTAATAGGTTATCCATTCTGGTCTTTGCAACAAATATATCGCCTGCTTTCAGTTTCTTCATTTCTATGGCTTCCACCGGGCATATACGTGCACAATAGCCGCATCCTTCACATTCTTCGGGCAGCACCTTATAAACCTCCTTCTGCGGTATGATCGCATCAAAATGGCATACTTCCACACACTCTCCGCAACCGGTACAGGCGAGGGGGTCGATCACGGCCTCCAGGCCGCTGAAGAAATCCCTTTGTTCCAGCGTCACCGGGGCGGTCACCAGGTGCATATCCGCGGCATCCACATCACAGTCGGCCACTACGGCATCTTTTCCTGCCAGCCGGGCCAGCGAAGCCGTGAGAGAGGTTTTGCCCGTACCTCCTTTGCCCGATATGACCACGATTTGCTTCATCCGCCCCTCCTTTCTCCGGCCACCACAAGAATATACCGGTACACTTTTTCCAGTTCACAGGCCACCGCCGGGATTTTCGCATACAGCAGGCCTCCTGTGGCATAAATGCCCGCAGCTTCCCGCATATGCGGGATACGGGCAATAACTAGAATCTTCTCCTCCCGGCAAAAATCATCTATCAGTGCAACGCCCGGTTCATCTTTATTGATGACCACTGCAAAAGGCTTGTTCAGCTCCCTCAAAGTCTGCACGGCAAGATTCAGATCATGCAATCCGAATCGGGTCGGCTCGGCCACCAGCAATACAAAATCGGAACGTTTGGCGGCCTCCATCATGGGACAGGAGGTGCCGGGAGGCGCATCAAACAGGATCAGATCCGTTTCTTCCGCATGCTCTTCGGCATAACGGATGGTCTGCGCGATCAGAGGGGTGGCCATCTCACGACCGATATCCAGCCGCCCCTCTATCCGGGTAAAAGAATTCTCCGTCCCGTCAACAAATATTCTATACTCCGTGATCTCACCGATACGGTCATCCGTCATCGGCAATGAATGAGAGGGACACAGATCCGAACAGGCATAACAACCGTGGCACAACTCGGGAAATACCATCACCGAATCTCCCAGAAAAGCAATGGCATTGTACATGCACACTTCGGCACATTCACCGGATAATATGCATGTTTCCCTGTTCCACTGCGGAATCTTCCGGTACTGTACCGAACGGGCTGCCGGTTCTCCCCGAAGAAATATTCCGGTATTGGGCTC
>CAZYPI010000341.1:0-2270 GCA_964649335.1 uncultured Rikenellaceae bacterium
GGGGACATAATCCACCCCATCTTCCAGCTCATGCGACGGCATCGTGTTGCGGTTGGACAGGGAGAATAGTTTTCTGCCGAGGAACTTGCCGTAGGTGTGATAGGCAATCAGGTAACCGGCAAAAGCAATCAGTGCAAGTAACAATGAATTCATTTTCCCATATTTTAAACCTTACCAAAAAAAAGCATCAACCAACGCTAAGACAAAAGTAAAAAAGAAAATAAGAAATAACGAATACTTTATATTCATCCGCTCCAAAGTTGAAGGTGGCATCAAAATAGCAGGCTTGTTACTAAAACCTTCTGCTTGTTGAAGTGGATCATACCGGTCTGAAAGTACTGATATGATAACGAAAAAAAATGGTTTGTCTCAAAAAGAGGCCCTCTTTTTTGTCAGGAACAGAGAGATTACCGACATATTGTAAAACAGGAACACAAAAACCATAAATCAATCACAAAATAAATTACACAATTTCATACGGAAGAATACTTTAATACCTGTTGTATTGAGAAGATTTTAGGAAATATTTCTGATTATTTAAGAATTATTTTAATTTAGGATGTTATTTTACTGTAAAAATATTATTCATTCCAACCAATCCAATTTTATGTCTGATACTATCACAGAGATTTCGACCCGGCAATTGCATGATCTCATGCATACCCCGGAGGAACTGATCGTGGATATCCGTCCTACCGCCGCTTATAACGGATGGCGGTTACAGGGAGAGCTGCGGGGCGGGCATATTCCCGGAGCAATTAGTTTTCCGCTGGCATGGACCCGCTACACTTTCGAACTGCATGAGTTCCTGCAGTCCAAAGGGCTGGTTCCCGGCAGGCCGGTTACGATTTACGGCTACAATACGGAAGAGATGGACCGTATGGTGAAAATCCTGGCTCCGGCAGGTCTGGAACGGCTAAAGGTATATCCTCATTTTCAGGACGAGTGGGTCACGGATTCCGGCCTACCTCTGGCCCGTCTTGCACATTATGACAAACTGATCTACCCGGACTGGCTCCATACACTGATCAACGGAGGCATGCCGCCGAATTATGACGGCCGCCCGTGGGTGCTGTGTCATACCCATTATGATCATTATGCCGATTATGAAGAGGGGCATATCCCGGGAGCTGTCTCCTTAAACACGCTGGATCTCGAGTCGCCCGAAGACTGGAATGTACGTTCTCCGGGAGAGCTGATGAACACGTTGTTGCGCCACGGGATCCGTCATGATACGACGGTCATTCTATACGGCCGTTTTTCCTATCCCCGC
Source organism: uncultured Rikenellaceae bacterium (assembly GCA_964649335.1). Taxonomy (GTDB): domain Bacteria; phylum Bacteroidota; class Bacteroidia; order Bacteroidales; family VadinHA17; genus DRPN01. The sequence continues at coordinate 1,274 of CAZYPI010000341.1, forward strand.
AATGAGGACCCTTTTCCCGGAAAAAGAGCCGGACATCTCTCGGCCATGCGCAGTGCTGCGATCCTGATGTATGCGGGAGTAGAAGACGTGCGTATTCTCAACGGCAGTATTCTGGCCTGGGAAGATGCCGGATACGGGTTATCAAAAGAATCTGTGATCCCCACACCCGCCGCTGATTTCGGGGTTGCCATACCTGCCCATCCCGAGTACATCACAGACATCTCAAAGGCCAAAGAGCTGCTGGCCTCTGATGACGGAGAGCTGGTGTGTGTACGCAGTTGGGAGGAATATACGGGCAAAGTAAGCGGATATCATTATATTGAAAAAACAGGCCGCATTCCGGGAGCCGTTTTCGGAAACTGCGGCAGCGATGCCTATCACATGGAAAATTACCGGAACCCGGATCTGACTATGCGGTCTTTTGAGGAAGTGGCGGCCAACTGGGCCGAAGCAGGCATCGTCCCGGAAAAAGAGATCGCTTTTTATTGTGGCACGGGCTGGCGGGGCAGCGAAGCTTTCCTGAACGCCTGGCTCATGGGCTGGCCCCGCGTATCGGTGTATGACGGCGGATGGATGGAATGGAGCAGCGACCCGGAGAACCCCGTGGTGAAGGATGAAAGATGAAGCTCGAAGCTTGAAGCTTGATTGTTGAACTATAAAAACCACAAACTACAAACTACAAACCACAAACTTCCTTAGCGATAGCATTATACTTAGTGAAGACCGATATCTTATTGATGAACAATAAAAATAAAATGAATCATAATATTCTTGCCGATACGGAGCGGGGGCTATCCGCCGACCCCAAGTATCTCCTCCCGCGTTATTTTTATGATGAAAGAGGTAGCCGGATTTTCCAGCAGATCATGGAAATGCCGGAATATTACCTGACCCGTTGCGAGATGGAAATATTCACCGGGCAAAAGGAGGAGATAGCCCGCTATTTTATCCACGACGGCACGCCTTTTGACCTGATCGAACCGGGCGCCGGCGACGG
>CAZYPI010000342.1:0-526 GCA_964649335.1 uncultured Rikenellaceae bacterium
AATGCCTATATCAGCTATGCCCTGCAGCGGCTGAACCTGGAGAAAAGCGTAACCCAGTTTTTTTATAATGTGTATCTCTACCAGATGAGTCTGGATATTGCCCGGGACGAGCTGAAAAATACCATGCGCAGCTATGAGATCATACAGAAGAAGGTGACCGCCGGCCTGGCTGCCAAAGAGGAGCTGTACCAGGCCGCCCTGAACCTGGCTACCTCTAAATCTTCCGTGAAAAACAAAGAGGTGGCCCTGGAAAATGTCAAGGATGAGTTCAAGCGCTTTCTGGGGATGAACCTGTATGATTCCATTCTGGTGCTGGCCGATATCTCCGTGCCCGAGGTGCAGGTGGATCTGCAAAAAGCGGTCGAGTACGGGCTCAACTCCCGGCTGGAGATACGGCAGCGGCAGATAGACATAGAGAACTCCCAGTTCCAGATGATCCGTGTGAAAGCGCTGAATGAGTTCAAGGGTGATCTGCAACTATCGGTGGGGATCATGGGTGAAAATTCCAATATCTCACAGATATACT
>CAZYPI010000342.1:536-2251 GCA_964649335.1 uncultured Rikenellaceae bacterium
CCCGCAGGTGTCGCTGGGGTTCAGCATCCCTTTGTATGACTGGGGCGAGAAAAAAGCCCGTATCAAAGCCCAGGATGCGGTCATCGCCACGCAGAAAATCAACTATGAGGAGGAGAAAAAGCAGATCATCATAGACATACGAAAGATATACCGCAACCTGGAGAACGAGCTGAACCAGATAGCCATTGCCCGGCAGAGCATAAAGAATGCCGAGCTGACCTATGAAATCAACCTGGAGAGGTACAAAAACGGCGACCTCACCAGCATGGACCTGAGCCTGTATCAGAACCAGCTCTCCGGCAAGAAGATGTCTTATGCCCAGGCGCTGGTCAACTACAAGCTGGAGCTGCTGAACCTGAAGATACAGACCCTCTACGATTTCGAACATCAGCAGGCCATTGTGCCCATGGAATTGTATGGAAGCCAGTATAAATGATGGAATGATGGAATGGTGGAATGCATTGCCTGCCGTAGCCGGTCCCTGAGTGATTGCGTAGCAATCGTATTGAAGGGCCGGCGAAGGAGGGATTGAATGATTGAATGATTGAATGAAAATAAAATAATTATTACCATGAAGTATTATTCGTATCAGAAGCGTATGGCCCTGGTGGCTGTAACGCTGTTTTCAGTTCTGTTGTTTACCATGTGCCGCAACCGCAACATGAACCTGAACACCGGTTTGGCCATTCCGGTTTCCTTAATGGATGTAAAAAAAGGTCCCATAGAAAAAGTCTTTCATACCACCGGCACGGTGAATGCCGTCCGTCAAGCTACGGTGAAGTCGGAGATAGCCGGCCGTTATGTGCTGCAGAAGAATCCCGTCACGGGCAGGGTTTACCGCCTCGGTGACCGGGTGCACGGAGGTGATGTCGTGGTGGTGCTGGAAGACAAAGAGTATGAAAACAACCTGAATCTCCCTTCGAAAAAACTGAATATGGAGATATCGGAGCAGGAATACAAAAAGCAGGAGTCGCTGTATCAGAAAGGAGGCGTGACGTTGCGTGAGCTGCGCAATGCGGAGATCAACCATATCAATGCAAAGAATGCCTATGAGAGTGCTCTGCTGCGTCTGGAAAAGATGAAGGCCAAAGCTCCTTTTGACGGGGTGATCGCCGCGTTGCCCTATCATACGCCGGGGGTCAGGGTCAATGCCGGCGAGGAGCTATTCACGGTCATAGACTATGACCGCCTGTATATGGACATCCAGCTCCCCGAGCGTTATCTGCCCGAAGTGAAACCGGGCCAGAGAGTACGCATCATCAACTATGTGATGGCGAAAGATACCCTCGTGGGCAGGGTAACGGAGAAATCCCCGGCACTGAGCACGGAGACACGTACTTTCCTTGTCAAGGTGATGGTGGACAACCGCAAAAAGATCCTGCACCCCGGCATGTTTGTCAAGGCGGATATTATCGTGCAGCGGAAAGACAGTGTGATCGTCATCCCCAAAGAATATATCCTCACCGGCGGAGGCAGCAAACGCGTGTACATCGTGACACAGGGGGTGGCCCATGAGCGGAAACTGGTGACCGGCCTGGAGGGAGACCGGGACGTGGAGGTGCTGAAAGGACTGAAGGAAAACGACAAACTGGTGATCAAAGGTTTTGAGACATTGAGAGACCGCTCAAAAGTGAAAGTGATACAGTAACTGACCGGAGCCGCTCCGTTAATGCCGACGAAATCATGAAAAAACTTGTACAGTTTGCGGTAAATTA
>CAZYPI010000343.1:0-2224 GCA_964649335.1 uncultured Rikenellaceae bacterium
GTATTCCCAGAACGGACCCGTAAGGGGCTGCCGAATCTATGACGGCGGAAAAAGATACCGGCGTCAGGCTTATGGTATCCAGCACCCCTATTGTTGCAGAGTCCTGGTAGCTGCTTACCAGCGAGTCGGTCAGGGTAAACAATGCATAAGCCTCCCGGGCGGCAGCATGTCCCCTGTTTTCCGCCTCTACGGAAAAGACGACGGGCTCGCCCGATTCCAGACGGGTATTGCCGTTGCCTTTTTTCTTGTCATCCACGGTAAGACGGCCTACTTTCAACACGGGAGCAAACATCATCAGTGAGAGATAAGATTGCCAACTGCGGTTTTCGTTATCGGTAATACTCACACGGAAAGCTCCTCTTTCGCCGTCGGGCACACTGTCCCTCACACGGACGCGAAAAGCGCGGTGCACGGCGAGATCGCTGCCGGCGGGCACCGAAACAATCTGCACCACACTATCCACAATCTCCGTCCACGGCCCGAAGCCGGACAAGGTAGCGGTCACCTGTTCGGCATCCGATTTTCCATAATTCTTTATCCGCACGTCCAGATAAAATGTTTCCCCGTATTCTGGCAGTCCGTTGGCATTGGTGGCAGAATCGTTCACCACCACCCCGTACACCTGAAGATAAGGTTCCTGATCGGAAACGATCCTTACGGTATCAATCACCGGGATCCTGTTTTGCCGTGTGCCGGTGATCACCAGCCGGCCGGTATCCTGCAGGGCAGGGAATGACAGCAGCGGGTCTCCTTCCTGTCCTGCCGTGACGGCATCGAGCAATGTATCATTCCGTGTCAGACCCACATAAGTGCCCGGTTCCGTCACGATCTCCAGTCCGGCCAGCCCCACGGGCACGGTCTCCGGCACCAGCATCATGAGCGAATCGGGCTCGGAAAGATAAGGTATCAGCGACGGGTCCCCGAAAAGGTGGTATATCTCCCAGTAGTATTTTGCTTTGGAAGGATTTCCTTCCATCACGGCCAGGTTGCCGGCAAAGATCATCTGGTCCTGGGTGACGTACCACTCTTCCTCCGGCTCACCGTGGTCATGGAACAGCCGGTCATACATCGCCGGGGAGGTCTCTTCATAACGGGGGTGTGCCACAATGGGCCCCACACCCACGGCCCAGTAATAATCTTCATCCCAGTAAGATTCATAGGTTGATCCTATATAACCTACCGCGCCCTTTTGGGAGGCACGCATCATGGCTTCGGCAAAACATTCGTCATGGCCGAAAGCGCCGGTGGAGCAGCCGTTGGTGATGACCAGCGGATACTTATGAACATTGGACAGGCCGGCAACGTCTGCAATAGTGAAAGCGGGATCCTCCCATTTGTTCCATTCGCCATGGCCTGTATAATTGACCAGGGAAACGCCGTTACTGATATCCTGGATAATCTGGGCATCGCTGCTGCCGGACACCGGGTAAAGGTATGTATGGGATTGATAGTCATGTGCCGGATTTACATAATTTTCAGTAGCATAGTTAATCTGGCCGTTACCCCATCTGGGGGCATAAGTACCATCCATGCCTGCCACCATCACCGCTTCCTTCAGGTAAGAAGGATCGGGGAAAAGATATTTTTCGTATTCCAGCGTTTTTTCGAGTTGTGTCATCAGTTCGGCCGTATCCCGTGCCGAGAAACGTCCGTAATAGAGATCTGGGATATAATCGTCTGCTCCGTCGTAGGTAGCATAATAGAGGTCGGTGATCGTTCCGCTTGATGTGGATACCGGTATCTGTTGGGTATCACCCACGATCAGCAGGAAAGTGGGGGCCGGATCATCGGGAGTGGAGGCATCGTACAGGCTTTTCAGGTAAGCTCTGATGCTTTCGGGCGTAGAGCCCACACCCGGGGCTCCTTTATAAACCACCACCACCCGGTATCCCTGCAGGGTTTTCCATTGTACAAACTCATCCAGAGAATACCGGAAAAGAGAGTCGGTGAGGATCACATACTTGACAGGGGCCTGCGGCATCCCTTTTGTGTCTGAGGTTTCGGCAGAGAGCAACTTACTGAACGTTTGCTGAAAGACGGTACTGTAGAGGCCTTTTCTTTGGGGGCTTTTGGCCGGGCTGAAAGGTTGGGAGAAGCGGACCGTCAGGACGATATCATCCCGGACAATCAGAGTGTTGCTCACCGGGTTATACCGGAAAGGACAAACGGTCAGATACGCCAGCGTATTGCCGCGCAGCACGCCGGCTTTCCGGATATGCACCAG
>CAZYPI010000344.1:0-2216 GCA_964649335.1 uncultured Rikenellaceae bacterium
TTGAACTTTAGCCTTTAGCCTTTTTACTTATATCCCCTGATTCCCTTTCAGCTTCTGGATCTCTTTATGGTGGCTGATGGTCATTTTCTCTATTCGCTCGCGGGTGCTTTTCCGGTAATTCTCAAACTCTTCTTTCAGCTCTTCCAGTTCTTTTTTGGTATGCACGGTTACCACATGTGAGCGTTTGTACATCAGGAAAAGGATGACCAATAGCGCCGCCAGTCCGGCGATGATCCCCCACAGGAGCACATTGTAAGCCGCTTTGTTCATCCGGATGCCGAAAAGACTCAGGCTGTTCTTGGTGCGGGTGACTTCTTCAAGATTCTGTTTTGTTTTGTCCAGGTCGCTTTGCAGCGCCCTGATCTGCTGTTCCAGGTCGCCGATCTTTTTGTTCAGTCCGGTGATCGTTTCTTTGGCCCTGTTCAGTGAGTCCAGGGCGTTTCTTTTGATCTTCTGGAAATAGTCTTCCCGGATGGCCCGGAAGTTATCATAGATCTTGGTTCTTTTTTGAACATAATCCAGTTGATTCTTCAGGCTGGCCGTATCCATAACCCGGGACATTTTTGTCTGGGCACGGGCAGTGAAAGTGTTTCCTGAAAACAGGAATATCAGAATGGAGATTATGGTAAATAAGAAAGTGAATTTTTTCATGGCAATCCGTATTTTTCGGTTATGTACAGGAAATAGAACGGATAAAATTAAAAATAATTACGGAATAAACCGGTTATTTGTTCAGGGAATTCATACTCCCGGGAGAGGAAATATTTTCAAAACAATATCGATACAGAAAACGGGTTATTATCTTTACCGGATATAAGGAGAAACAGCAGCAGCAACCGCATGGCAGCAGTGAAAAAACACAAAAGAAAAAAGAGGCAGCCCGGATCATGGAAAAAGCTGTCACTCAGGGCTTTGCTTACCCTGGCGACAACAGGGATCCTGCTTTTTGTCTTTTTTGTTTTTCTGGTCTGGGCCGGTATTTTCGGGCGGTTGCCTTCACGGGAGGAGCTGGCTCATATACGTCAGAATACGGCTTCGGAGGTTTATTCGCTGGACGGGAAGCTGATGGGGCGTTATTTTATTGAGAACCGCCTGACCATCGGTAACGAGAACATCTCGCCTCATGTCGTTCATGCGCTGGTAGCTACCGAGGATGCCCGTTTTTTTGAGCATCACGGCATTGACTTTATCAGTCTGGGCAGGGTGCTGGTGCGGACGATCCTGCTGGGTGAGCGGGCACAGGGAGGTGGCAGTACCCTCGGCGAACAACTGGCGCGGAACATCTATCCCCGCAAAGGGCGGTCGTGGGGAGCCCTGCTGGTGAACAAGGTGAAAGAAGCTTTTATTGCCGCCCGTCTGGAAAAGACCTACTCTAAGGAGCAAATCCTTACCCTTTACCTGAATACCGTGCCTTTTGGGGAGGATGTGTACGGTATAGAGACAGCCTCACAACGTTTTTTCAGCAAACCGGCAGGAAAACTGACCCCTGCCGAAGCCGCCACCCTGGTGGGCATGCTGGCGGCCAATACGGCATACAACCCGCGTCTGCATCCGGAAAGAAGTAAAAAACGCAGGGATATTGTCTTGCGACGCATGGAGGTTCACGGTTTTTTGACACCGGGAGAGATGAGGAAATGGCAGCAGACGCCGCTGGTACTGCATTACAAAAGAATAGACAGAAGTACCGGCATTGCCCCTTATTTCCGGGATTATGTCAGGCTGGAGGCGGAGAGAATCCTGCGGGAGCGTTACGGTGATTCCGTCAATATCCTGACCGACGGGTTGAGGATACAGACCACCATCCACTCGGTTTTGCAGAGATATGCCGAAGAGGCGGTGAAAAAACATCTGCAGGAATTGCAACGGGAGTTTAACCGGCACTGGCAGGGACGTACCCCCTGGCCGGATTCGTCGGATCTGTTTCTCCGGGCTGTAAGGAGCAGCCGACGGTACCATTACTGGAAAAAGAAAGGGTTGACGGAGAAGGCCATTCTGCAGAAGATGAGTCTCCCTGTTACCGGCTCCGGTGACAAGACAAGGAGAAAGCAGAACTATACCCCGCTGGACTCCATAAAGGAGAGTCTGATGACCCTGCATGCCGGTTTTGTGGCGGAAGATCCTTATTCGGGATATGTGCTGGCATGGGTGGGGGGGATCGATTACAGCCGGTTTCAGTATAACCATGTTACGGCAAAGAGACAGGCGGGTTCTACCTT
>CAZYPI010000345.1:0-2216 GCA_964649335.1 uncultured Rikenellaceae bacterium
CCCGGAAACATTCTGATGAGAATTTATACTTACGGAGGGGATATTCATATCCATGACAATCTGTTTACCGAAGGGTGTCACTGGGGAATCAATGTCAGAAAAGTCAGCCGGACTGTAAAGAATGTCGAGATAGACCACAACGACATTCAGCATCATCAGCAATACGTAAACGGATATGCCATAGCACCCTGTGAAGGAGCGCTGGTTCATGATAATAAGATCACCTCTTCGGGAAGAGGGATACATATCACCAAAGAAAACATCCGGGTTTACAATAATTATATTGATACGAAAGGTCATCAGCAACTAAGTGATTATCCTGCCAAAACACGTCCTTTCAAACACCGCCTGATCGAATGTCACGGCATTAAACTGGAAGGGACTCATGCCCGGAATTGCAAAGTCTATAATAACTTTGTACGGATAACACAGTATCTTCCTACCGACTCAGACGGAAAAGGATCCCCGGAAGACAAAATGGATAACGGCGTTTATATCCGTTCCATGGCAACCTCTCTCTCATCCGGTAAACTGACTGACACTAAACAGCATTGGGAAAAAGACCGATGGAGATTGTATTACGTTAAATATAACCCGGATTTGCCACCGGCAAAGATTACAGGAAATGATGCCAACACGCTTTATGCAGACTTCAAAAACACGATCCCTTCAGAATACACGATCTATATGAAATGGATTTACGTGCCTCCCACCCCCCTGAACATTGCATGTTATGATCCGAACGGAACAAACGAAATATACAATAATACTTTTACGGGTATAACCTATTATAAAAAAACCCGGCATGGCGATTACGGAGATACGGGCGAATGGGCCACGGCCATCATGTTTATCTGGATGAAATACGGACCGGCAGATCCCGGGAAATATTCCGCTTATGTGCATAATAACCGGTTTTTCAGTAATGACCTTTTTTTCAATACCGGTACGGAAGTAAACATGACGGTACGGATAGAAAACAATACTTTCACTTTGTTAAAAAAACCCTTTGCCACCAACAGAAAGGACCGCATACGAGGGGTCGGGGAAGCGTTTGAAAAACAAGTCAGAAATAGCAATAATACCTTTAATGAATAAAAAACAAACAATATGAAGAACTTTTTCTCCCTGGGTTTAGGCCTGCTGGTTATCTTTTCTTTTGGATGTAAAAACAGACAAAACAAGGATAAAGAAAATATCTCCAACCTGGAATTCCCAAATGCAATGGTACATTTTACGCCGTACAAGAACAATCCCGTTTTTACGGGTACGGACACCAATACCTGGGACAGAAAGATCCGTGAACGGGGATACATCCTGCCCGATGAAGGGATGTACAAAATGTGGTATACAGGATACAAGGGAGGGGATGATGATCCGAAATATGTGGGTTATGCCACCTCAAAGGATGGCATCCACTGGAAAAGATATCCCGGCAATCCCATTTATAAAGATCTCTGGACTGAAGACATGCAGGTATTGAAGCATGACGGTATATATTATATGTTTGCCGAAGGGAAAAACGATGTGGCACATTGGCTGACCTCCACAGATGGAATCCATTGGAAAGAAGAAGGTCCTCTTGACATACGCCATACCAACGGACAACCACTCAAACCGGGGCCCTACGGAACCCCTACGGTATGGATAGGAAATGACAAATGGTATCTTTTTTATGAACGTAATGATGAGGCAATCTGGCTTGCTACCTCCACCGACCACAAGGTCTGGACCAATGTTCAGGATGATCCTGTCATTAAAGAGGGTCCTGGAAAATACGACAGTAAAGGGTTGGCAGTAAATCAGATTATTAAATATAAAGGAAGATATTACGCTTATTATCATGGCACCGACTTTGCTGACTGGTTGAATGATGAAGCAGAGTCAACCTGGTCATCCAACGTCGCTATGTCTGAAGACTTGATTCACTGGATAAAATATCCGAAAAATCCCATTATTGACGATAACCATTCCAGTCCGATCCTGGTCTATGACGGCAAACAATACCGTCTCTACACCATGCATGCAGCCGTTTGGCTCTATTTCCCCGAAAAATAGAATAAACTCTCTTCTCAAAATAACTATTTATTATGATCCATGAAGTAAAAAATATTCTTATCCTTTTATTGACAGTAATACTTTTAGAAAGTATCAATTCCGTTGCTGCCACGGATCCTGCGATAGAAAAAGGGGAAAACGGCTTATCTTCTCCGGCC
>CAZYPI010000346.1:0-2197 GCA_964649335.1 uncultured Rikenellaceae bacterium
GGTCTCGGTGAGAGCAGTGGCAAGAATGGTAAGAGAGCCGCCGTTTTCGATATTTCTCGCTGCTCCGAAGAAGCGTTTGGGTTTCTGCAGGGCGTTGGAATCGACTCCTCCCGACAGCACCCGCCCCGAGGCGGGGGCGATGGTGTTGAAAGCCCTGGCCAGCCGGGTGATGGAATCCAGGAGGATCACCACATCGTGCCCGCACTCTACAAGGCGTTTGGCTTTCTCCAGCACAATATTGGCCACCTTCACATGACGTTCGGCCGACTCGTCGAAGGTTGAGGCGATCACCTCGGCTTTCACGTTGCGGGCCATATCCGTCACCTCCTCCGGGCGTTCGTCAATGAGCAAAACAATCAGATAAACTTCCGGCTGATAACGGGCAATGGCATTGGCGATATCTTTCAGCAGGACGGTCTTTCCCGTTTTCGGCTGCGAGACGATCAACCCGCGCTGTCCTTTGCCGATAGGAGCAAACAGATCGAGCACACGTACCGAGAGACTGCCCCGGCCTTTGTCACATAACTTAAACTTTTCATCCGGAAACAGCGGGGTGAGATAATCGAAAGGAACGCGGTCACGGATAAAATCCGGATCCCTGCCGTTGATCTCGATAATCTTTGTCAATGGGAAGTATTTTTCGCCGGGTCTGGGCGGCCGGATCGTCCCCGTAATGGTATCCCCCGTCTTCAGACCGTACAGCTTCACCTGGTTGTGGGAGACATAGACATCATCGGGAGAGTTCAGGTAGTTATAATCGGAAGAACGGAGGAAACCATACCCTTCAGGGGTCAGCTCAACCACACCCGTAGTCGTGACGATCCCCTCGAAATCAAATCGTTCGGCCTCGGGGATGATCTCCGTCTCCACATTTTTTACGTTATTTTGTCCTCCGTTCCAGGAACGATTCTTCCGGTTGTTGTTCGAACGGTTGCGGTCCTGGGTGTTCTCCGTCCCTGCAGCAGTTTCCTGTTCCCGCTGCGGTTGATCTTTTCTATTCTCCTCACGGACAGACACGGGCGTTTCAGGGGTCTTTTCAGCAGGGACTTCTTCCGAAGGATCCTGTTTGCGTGTTATCTTGGCCCTTCTGGAACGTCCTCTTTTGTTCTCTTCCCGTGTTTCCCGGGCAACCGGATCCGGTGGATCATTCTCAGTTGAAGAGACAGCATCCTTATTCTCTTTACCCGCCGATGCAGGTGCAGGTGCAGGTTCAGGTGCAGGAGCTGCATCCTCTTTTGCCTCCACCTTTTCCCGGGGGGCATTTTTCCTGGAGGATCGCCGGCCTCTGTTACTTTGACGAGAGGAGCCGCTCTCCTTTTTCTTCTGACTCTCCTGGGTACCGGCTCCGGCAGCCAGCACAGCCTGCTGATCCAGAATACGGTAGATCAGATCCTCCTTGCGAAGCGACTCTACCCTTTTGATCTTCAGACCCTTGGCTATCTCCCGCAGGTCCGTTACCTTTTTCTTGTTTAACTCTAAAATATCGTACATATGTTTTATAAAATTGGAATTCATGATCTGGATTCACCCCGAACCCGCCAGCATTTGACGACAACATGGGAAAAAACCGGGTCAGGAAATGGTTTATCGGAAACTTGTCAGCCCATTGATAAAATCCGGCGCAATATTACAGAAAACAATCCAAAACTCAAATATAATGAAATCATTTTTTTGAAACAGGAGCCCAATCTTTTTATTCAGGGTCTTCCGGCGACTGAAGGTACTTAATCCCTTTTCTCAATGAGTGGCAAATATACAAAATTTTCATGTAAAAACCTTGATTTATAGTAACTTTTTTTACTTAATTCCGTATATTTTATGTTGTATTTCAGGTATGAAACAGCTCAAAATCATAAAACAGGTAACCAACAGGGAAGAACTTTCCCTGAATAAATATTTACATGACATAGGCAAGGAAGAGTTATTGTCCGGGGATGAGGAGGTGATCCTGGCCGGCAAAATCAAAAAAGGGGATGTGGAAGCACTGGAAAAACTTATCAAAGCCAATCTCCGTTTTGTGATTTCGGTGGCCAAACAATACCAGGGGCAGGGTTTGAGTCTGGCCGATCTTATCAATGAAGGAAATCTGGGATTGATCAAAGCAGCCATGCGTTTTGACGAGACGCGCGGCTTCAAGTTCATCTCGTATGCCGTCTTCTGCTTCAAGAAAACGATCCTGCGCGCCCTGGCCGAGCAG
>CAZYPI010000347.1:0-2142 GCA_964649335.1 uncultured Rikenellaceae bacterium
CGCCTGGTCGTCCTGTCGCTTCCTCGCCCCGTCGCCTCGTCCCCTGGTCGCCTGGTCGCCTGCTCGCCCCGTCGCCTCTTTTCCCGCCGCCTGCAGAAGGATGCCGCCCAGCCGGGCAAATGCCTTGATCCGTTGTTCCAAAGAGAGTGTTTGCATACCGGGATGAAGATAGGATATTTTCCTGCAGATCGCACGGATTTGTTCATAAAAATGTAAATTAGCCGGAAAGACAAACCGGGAATATGATCAGAAAAAAATATAACCCTTATCTGATCCTGTTGCTTTATGTGACGGCGCTGGTGCTGTATCATCTGACCGGCTACCTCGGACATTTCGGGTACGACGACCTGCACTATGCCCGTGTGGCCCATGATCTCACCCGCGGGGTCATTGATTACAACGACCACTTTACCTACCGGTTTGCGCTGGTACTTCCGGCAGCCCTGTTTTATTCCTTTTTCGGCCTGTCCGATCCGGCTTCCGCTCTGCCGGCCCTGCTGGCCTCCGTAGCCGTTTTATGGGTGGTTTTTTCCCTGCTCAAAGACAAAGGAACGGTTGCCCTGGTCACGGGCCTGACGCTGACGGCCTTCTCCAACTGGTTTATTTTTTATTCCGGCAAATTGATGCCGGACATGTATGTGACGTTGTCGGTGGTACTCGTATTGTTTTTTATATACAAACTCAAGTACGATCCGGCCGGCAAACCTCCTTTTTTCTATGCCTTGCTGACGTCCCTGGCCATGCTGTTCGGCTTTCTCTCCAAGGGAAACATCGTCCTGATCCTACCCCTGCTGGCTTATCTTTTTGTTGTGGATATGTTCCGCAGGCGGGACCTGGTGTTCTGGAAGTATTTTATCCTCAGCGGTGTCGTTTTACTGGCCCTCTATTTTTTTATCATCCGTTTGCTCACCGGCGACTTCCTGAAACGCTTTGAGGCCATTGCGCAGAACAGCTACCTGAACCTCTGCAGCTACGACCGGCAACCTGCGCGCATCCTGCTGAAAAGGATCCTCTATGGCTTTTTCTCCATGTCGGTTTATCAGGCCCTCATCACTCCTTATATTTTTATTGCGGCTTTTCTGTTCAGGAAAAATGTTGTCCGTTATTTCCGGTTTGACGATCCTTTCTCCTTTTTCCTGACGGCTGCAATCCTTCTTTTTCTCTCGTCCGATTTCATGACCATCTCCGCGACCTCTTATGCGCCCATGTGTCTCGACCCGCGGCATTATTTGTTCCTCATACCGGTTGCTGCCATACCGGCTTCACAGATCATCGTCCGTTTTCGGGAAGATAAGAGATATGATCTTTCGCTGCCGGGGGTGTTGCTGCCGGTCACCGTGATATCTGCTTTCCTGCCCGGTCATACTTTTCGCGACCTGTACCTGCCCCTGTCCGTTCTCGTTATCCTTTACATGATTTTCAGGAAGAGAAAACATGCCGCCGGGGTGTTTGTGGTTTTGTTCGTGGCGGTCATGGCGATCCAACCGGTAAGGGCCGTTCAGTGGGCCCGCCGGGTGAAATACCGCAAGCAAAAGGAGATCCTGTACCAATATGTGTTAAGCCGGAAAAATACCGTTCTGGTGGTCACCAATGAGGTTCAGGCCCGGCTGGGGGATTATTACAACGGTTTCGGCAAAAACCCGGACATCTCTTTTGTGACATATGAAGATTTTATCCCTGATTCCTCTGACACCCGTACAAAACTACTTTTCCTCAACTGGTACACCCGCTATCTGTCCGGAATGGAGGAGGAAGATCTGCCTTTTTACGCCCGCAAAATATCCCCGGAAAACAAACTGCTCTATGAAAACCAAAAGATGCATATCAGTGTATGGGAAATGAAGGAGTTCCTGGGGGCAGGCGTCACCGGCGGGATACGGTATTCGTCACTGAACGGTTTTGAGAACCCCGTTCCTTATTGGCATCACAACGGAGCGATCGACACTGCGGTTGTTTTTGCGGGGAGCAGGGCGAACCGGCTGTCGGGGTTTTCCTCTTCCTTCGAATATCCCGTGGATTCCCTGCACCTGAAGCAGGAGGAGGGGTGTCTTGTAAAGTGTGCGCTGTATGGCAATTTCCCGGATAAGACAAAAGCGGTGATGGTGATCTGGCTGTAAAAGGAAGACAGCCTCAAATTTTGTA
>CAZYPI010000348.1:0-2094 GCA_964649335.1 uncultured Rikenellaceae bacterium
CCCGTGATGATCCTCTCCGACGGAGCCATAGGCCAGATGATGGAAAAGGTGAAGTTTCAACCTCAACGCCCCAGGATGAAAGACGACGAGCTGCCGCAATGGGCTACCACCGGCAAAAAACCGGACCGCCAGCGCAATATCATCACCAGCCTCGACCTGGACCCGTATCGTCAGGAACGTTTTAATAAGAAACTGATTGAAAAATATCAAAAAATGAAAGAGGAGGAGGTGCGTTACGAGACCTTCCAGTGCGAAGATGCCGAATACCTGTTCGTAGCTTACGGTACCAGCTCCAGGATCTGCCAGAAATCGGTACAACTGGCCCGCGAAAAAGGCATCAAAGCAGGGCTCTTTCGTCCCATAACCCTTTATCCTTTTCCGGAAAAACAGATCGGCGAGCTGGCCGGTCAGGTGAAAGGAATGCTGAGTGTGGAGATGAGCGCCGGACAGATGGTCGAAGATGTGAGACTCGCCGTAAACGGAAAAGTGCCGGTGGAACATTACGGCCGAATGGGCGGGGTCATCCCCACGCCCGACGAAATCGTAGAGGTGTTAATACAAAAATTTATCGGAGGTTGATATGGCTGATACAGATCTGAAAGAGATTATCCAGGAGAAGAACATCGTCTATAAAAAGACAAAGGTTCTGACCGACAATGTGATGCATTATTGTCCCGGATGCGGGCACAGCACCACCCACCGTATTATTGCGGAGGTGATTGAGGAAATGGGCATCCAGGACCGGACCATCGGCATCGCCCCCGTGGGATGCTCGGTGTTTATGTACGACTATATTGACGTGGACACCCAGGAGGCGGCCCACGGCCGGGCCCCGGCGCTGGCTACCGCCATCAAACGGCTGCTGCCCGATCGTTTTGTGTTCACTTACCAGGGCGACGGCGACCTGGCAGCCATCGGCACGGCCGAGACCATCCATGCCTGCAACCGCGGCGAGAACATCACCATGATATTCATTAACAACGGTATCTACGGCATGACCGGAGGCCAGATGGCACCCACCTCACTTGAAGGCATGCGTACCTCCACCACACCCTATGGCCGCGAGGCCGGTCTTATGGGCCATCCCATCAAGATCACCGAGCTGGTGGCCCAACTACCCGGCACCTATTATGTGACCCGTCAGGCCGTACACACTCCCAACCTGGTGCGCAAGACCAAAAAGGCCATACGCAAAGCCTTCGAATACCAAACCCTCAACAGGGGGGTTTCCTTCGTGGAGGTGGTCTCTAACTGCAACTCGGGATGGAAAATGTCTCCGGTACAGTCGGTGAAATGGCTGGACGAAAACATGCTGCCCTTCTATCAACTGGGCGATATCAAAGTACCGGAAAAATAATTGTAAAGAATCAGGAAAACATACCATCATGACGGAAGAAATTATCATAGCAGGTTTTGGCGGACAGGGAGTTCTCTCCATGGGGAAGATACTGTGTTACTCGGGTGTTATGCAGGGGAAAGAGGTGAGCTGGATGCCTTCTTACGGCCCGGAGATGCGGGGAGGCACGGCCAATGTGACCGTGATCATCAGCGACGAACGCATCAGCTCGCCCATCCTCAATGCTTTCGACTCGGCCATCATCCTCAACCAGCAATCTATGGATAAGTTTGAGAAAGCGGTTAAGCCGGGCGGCGTGTTGCTATACGACGGCAACGGCATCTCCCGCCATCCCGAACGTACCGATATCAATATCTACCGGGCCGACGGCGCCGAGGAGGCCGCGAGGATGGAGACGACACGTACCTTTAATATGATCATGCTGGGGGCTTTCCTGAAAGTCAAACCCATCGTCGAACTGGAGAATGTGATCAAAGGCCTGAAAAAATCCCTGCCCGAACGCTATCACCATCTTTTGCCCCTGAACGAGAAAGCCATCCACCGCGGCATGGAGATCGTGCAGGAGATCCGGGTGGCGGAGAAAGTCTGAGGAGGGCTCCATGGCAGGATCCTGTCTCTTGCAGATCCCGCTGTGCGGGATCACTCAGGGGCCGGCTTCGGCGGGCAAACAACAAACCACCCGCCCGAACGTACCGTTCCTGCCCGGCTGAGGCCGTTCAGACGGGCGGTACGGGCGG
>CAZYPI010000349.1:0-2083 GCA_964649335.1 uncultured Rikenellaceae bacterium
GGGAAAAACTTAATGAAGAAGGCTGAGGCTGAGGCTGAGGATTATAAAATATTGAAAAATGAAATACGGAGATTTTACAGAGATGCCTGTATGGCAGAAAGCTTTTAAATTATTACTCAAGGTATATGAATTAACCAAAACGTATCCCCAGGAAGAAAAATACGGAATGGTTTCGGATATGCGCAGAGCTGCCAACTCCGTTACCAATAACATATCCGAAGGGTTTGGCAGGTATGAAAAATTGGATAAAACAAGATTTTATAAGATATCCAGAGGAAGCTGTTATGAATTGATAAACCAAAGTCTGGCTTCGGAGGCCTTGGGATATATTACAAATAATGATAAAGAAGAACTTACCAATGGTTACCGGGACCTAATTGCAGAGTTAGACCCCATGATCAAAAGCATTGAAAATACTTCAAGAAAATAACCTTAGCCTTAGCCTTAGCCTAATTAAAAAATGACAGACTATCTTATAAATATCGACCGCAAACTATTTCTGTTGATCAACGGCTGGCACTCTCCTTTCTGGGACCAGGTGATGTGGCTGGCCAGCAGCAAGCTGTTCTGGGTGCCTCTGTATCTGTTCATCCTGGGATGGCTGGTTAAAACCTACAAAAGACGGTTCTGGGTACTGCTTGGTTTTATCATCCTGCTGGTCGTACTGACCGACCAGACCTCCGTGCAACTATTTAAAAAAGTTTTCCTGCGTCCCCGGCCCTGCCACAACGAAACGCTGGCACCGTTGGTGCACCTGGTAAAGGGACACTGCGGCGGCATGTACGGATTCGTCTCCAGCCATGCTTCCAACATGTTTGGCGTGGCCACCTTTTCCGCCCTGCTGTTGCGCAACCGCACCTATACGTGGCTGATCTATCTGTGGGCTGCCTGGGTCGGATACAGCCGTATTTACCTGGGCGTGCATTATCCTTCCGATGTAGTGGGAGGAGCGATCCTCGGAACATTTCTGGGCTGGCTGGTGTGGTGGCTGTTTCAAAAAACCGATGAGAAATGGCTCCGGAAAAAAACCTTCTTTTATCCGCCTGACACAAAAGAGATCACAACCGGATAACCCGCCGAACCATGTTTTATTGCCTCAACAGTCCTTCAGACGACCCCCGCTATAACCTTGCCACCGAAGAGTTCCTGTTGCGGAACAAAACAGACGATTTCATTCTGTTCTATGCCAACCGTCCCTCCGTCATCGTCGGCAAGCACCAGAATATCTTCCGCGAGGTGAACAGGGCTTTTCTGAAAGAACACCCCGTGCCGGTGATACGGCGCCTCTCCGGCGGCGGCACCGTATGGCACGACCCCGGCAACCTGAACTTCAGCTTCATCCTCAACGGCGAGCCGGGAAAACTGGTGGACTTCGGGAAATACATCAAACCCGTAACAGACTTTATCAACAGCCTCGGCATCCCGGCAGTTACCGACACGCGCAACAACATCCTGATAAACGGACTGAAAATATCCGGCAACGCCGAGCATATCTTCAAAAACAGGGTGCTGCACCACGGCACACTCCTCTTCGACACCAACCTGGAACATCTGGAAGGATCGCTGCAACCCAATCCGGAGGAGATCACCGACAAAGCCGTCCGCTCCAAACCCGGCCGCGTGACCAACCTCTCCCGCTATCTGAAAGAACCGCTGTCCTTTTCTCTTTTCCGCGAGAGACTGGTAACCCACTGCCGGGATCATTTTTATCCCTGCAGGGATTATCTTCCTTCTCCGGAAGAGCATGCCCGCATAGAGCTACTTGTCAAAGAAAAATACGACACCTGGGAGTGGAACACGGCCTGGTCGCCGGCATGTGTCCTCACCAGACAGATGCTCCTGCCCCGCGGCACTACCGCCGTCCGCATCACCGTAAAAAACGGCCGGATAGAGGGGTTTTCTTTCCCGGAGGAAGTTCCCGAAGAGGTCAAAACCACGGCAGCTCACTTCACCGGCTTGCCATACAGGCACGATGCAGCGAAGAAGATGCTGGAGACATTGCAGCAGGAAGGAAAACTTTCCGTAATTTCGCCGCAGGAATGGATGAACTTTCTTTTCGATTAACCGAAACAAAGCGTCATGG
>CAZYPI010000350.1:0-2071 GCA_964649335.1 uncultured Rikenellaceae bacterium
CCTCCCGGCAGAGGGATGGCATGCGTCTTGCTGTCCGGTTTACCGTTTTTTTCCATTTTCTTCCAGTCGTTATTTTTCTTCACCTGTTTGGTATAAGCTGCCAGTTGCTTCCTGGCGGGTACGGCAAGCACGGAGACCGTTCCCCAGAGAAGACGTCCGATATATTGTGTTTGAGAGGTTTTCTTTCGTACCGGCTGGGGCCCCTGTGGGTTGGGTTTTGAGCGGAGCCCTTTGCCGTTGGCGATGAAGAGAGTCTTCCCGTCATGTGTCAGTGCCACCGCCGTGGGATACCATCCCGCCGGGATCAGTCCTTTCACCACCGACCGGCCCGGCGTTGTGATGTCGATAACGGCCACATCGTTGTTGCCGGCATTGGCGACATACAGCGTGTTTTCATCCGGCGAAACAGCCAGTCCGTTGGGCGTGGTGCCGTAAGGCGCGCCGGCGTAGGGAAGCAGAGAAACCGTTTCCGTGACCTCGTCCGTAAGCGTATTGATCACCGTGATGTCGTCGGTGTTGGCATTGGCCACAAACAGACGACCGTCACCCGAAAGAACCATCTTGTTGGGGTGGTCTCCTGCCGGGATGGTCTTGATGAGGGTCATATCCCGCGTGTTGACAACAGCCACCGATTTGCCGCCCCAGATGCTGACATAGGCTTTCTCCCGTACATCCGATAACTTTACGTCGTAAAGAAAATGATCGAAATCCAGCGACCGGACCACTTTCTTCCGGGCGACAAAGATCTTTAACAGTTTTTTGGCTGTTTTGGTGGCGGCATAAAGTATCTTCCCGTTTTGAGCCGAGGCCAGGCCGGTGACAAACCATTCTGCCTGCGAGCCGGGATTGATATTTATGGAATCGCTCTTGACAAAACGATCGTTTTCCAGGGTAAAAATGTAGATCAGGTTTTTCCCTCCTCCGGAGACGAAGAGCATCCTGCCGTCATCGCTGAAGTCCAACCCGAAAAAAGAGGCCTGCACGGGCAGTGTCTGTATCTGCTGTTGTTTCTCTATGTCAATGATGGAGACAAATTGTTCGCTGTACCCGTTGTTGGTCACGGCCAGGAATTTGCCGTCCGGGCTCACGGCCATGTTCAGGGGAAGGTCGCCCACGGGGATCTGTTTGCCGGCAGGGGTGAGGCGGTAATGATTGGGCAGCAGGACGGAACCGTCGTCCAGGGTGCCGGGCAACCGGGTGCGGTCGTTTTTTTTGCAGGAAGAGAAAAAAACTCCCGGCATCAGAATGATACCGGAGAGGATAATGGCGTGGATGATCTTTGTCATGGCTCTGTTTTTTCAGTAAAGTTGCGAAAAAAAACTGAAAGGTCAGGTTGGTTTTTAATCAGATAGGAGAGGTTGTAATAATATTTCAGGCCGAAAGGCCGGTCGGTACGAATTCAGCATGTCTCCGAAGAGAAGATAAGGGTTATGATTACTGCGAGTGGGCCGGCTGGACAGAGAACAAAATAACAAGTGCCGGAAGGAATTTTTTCATATAGTGATTTTATGGGAACAAAAACAAAAATAAAAAAGATACTTACAAGTAACAGGTGTTTCCACTGATTCTTCGGTTTTACATTAAGCTTTTTTCAATTTCCCTGAATATACTGCAATCCCGGTTATCATTTTGTCAGCAGGTCGATATGCCGTAAAGCTTTTTCGGCCTTGTTTTCGATATATTCATAGTAGCCGCTTTTGTAAAGATCTACCGAGAGTTTATAGAATTCTTTGGCACGGTCAAAACGTCCTTCTTTTTCATAGATGTTTCCCAATCTCAGTGCTGCTTCACTGGCAAAATAATAATCCGCATTGCGTCCTTTGCCGATCACCCATTTGAAATCGGTAACTGAGGCAAGAGTGTCTCCTGTAGCAAGGTCATACCTGCCTTTCAAAAAGTGATATTCCAACCGATAAGGCAGCTCTTCCCGCGGATGTGTTTCATAGTTATGGATGATCTGTTCAAAACGGGTAATATATCCGCCATCGAGCAAAAGACGGGCTTTTACGAGATGAACGTCCGGTTCATAATCCAACGAGGCATCATACAATGCTTCATGGTCCCGTTCAAT
>CAZYPI010000351.1:0-2055 GCA_964649335.1 uncultured Rikenellaceae bacterium
CGTATTCATCATTATCTACAAAAACAGGGGAACAATGTCCCCCGCTGGCGGGGGAATCAAAGGGGGTGGAATCCCTTCCCGCGTATCTTTTCTATACACTCCTCTATCTCATCAGCCACCAGATCAATACGATTCAAAACCAACTCATCGCGAAATCGCAATACATGAAATCCAGCTTCTTCAAGATCACTTTGTTTTATTTTATCCTTTGCCATCACCTCTTCGTCGAGATGGGTAACTCCGTACACTTCAATCACCAAACACAATTCTTTTCACATAAAATCAACAATATATGACAAAACCGGCCTTTGCCTTGTAAAAGAGTATCCCTTGGTTTTTCCGGCACGAAGTACATATTTCCATAAACAGGATTCTGCTTTGGTCATATTCCTGCGTAAAGCTCTGGCCAAAGGTCTCAGCTTTGGATTGTAATGCCAGTTATTTTTCGGTCCCGCAGCTTGCATAATTTTCCACCCCCTGCCGTTGGCATCCCCCTCAAGGGGGACACATAATTAAATCGTTCTGTAATGATACGAATATCCGTTTTTAATACCAATCACAACAGCTATATTAACCGGTTACAGTTCCGTTTTCAGCATAATCTACCAAAGTAGGGGAATAATGTCCCCGGGGGACATTTTCCGGGGTCATTTTGGTTTAATAAGAAAGTTTTCTTCTCTCTCCCGGATGAGGTCATCGTATATTCCCCATGATCTTGTCAAACGCTGCCCTCAATGAATCCGGCAGAATGGCTTTCTCTTTCCAGGCGGCGCTACCGTACACTCCGGCCCGGGTATAATCAAAAGGGACAAACCCCGTTTTTTGTACCGTTTTGTGATTTGTGAGATGAAAATCCCCTGCTTCAGGTTTCACAAATCCGGGATCGGCAACCACAGAATGCCGGTCATGCCCGGTCTTTTTTGCCACTGTTTCATAGACATATCCAGAAAAGTGACAGGCCCGGCGGTATTCCAATACAGGTTCCGGTCCATTTCGATCCGTATCTGAGCCCACCGGCCCCCCAGCAGCACACCCCGGTCATAATAAACAAGGTTATTCAGGAACCGGAAGGAGAGATGATCTTCCACGCGGGTGCACTGCAACTGGTATCTGGCGGCATACGCAAAGATATTGTTGCGGATGGTGTTCTCTTTGCCATAGTGCTGATGAAAACCGCCGGTTTTAGTCTTGTAAACCAAGTTATTTTCCATCCTGATATAGCTGGAGCCCTCGTCGGGATAGAGTCCCCACCCTCCGTAGTCATACGCCCAGATATGATCGATCACATTGTGGCTGACCTCCGTCCCCTCGGACACCCCCAGCGTATAGACGCCCCCCATATCGCTGAGCAGTCCCCAGCCGATATGATGGATATGGTTAAAGATAATTTTGTTTCTTTTGGCGGGGCTGTAAGCATATCCCCACACCCAGCCCACCGACACGCCGGTATAATAAAAATTGCCGATATCGTTATAGGACACCGTATTGTCACTGCTCTGTCCGATCCATACGCCGACGGCCGGGGGGAACAGGAACCCTCCCGATTGAATAATATTATTTATGAGGGTAATATGGCGGGTAACACGTGCCGTATCCTCCGGGATTTTCATGGTACCCATACGCACGCCCCCGGCCCCCAGGTCATGGATGTAACAATGTTCAACCCGGCAATTTCTGCAATCCTCTCTGAACCATATGCCATAATTTCCGGTATGGCTCACCTCACAATTCTTCAGTACAATATTTCGTACCCCGTCCATTTGTATGGCAGCATCTATGGTGGCGGCGGCCTGCGAAGGTTCAAAGCCGCCGGGAGGAAGATAATCGGCAGACATATCAAAGTGCAATCCTTCAAGTCGTATGTTTGCAACATACGACCTATCCTCTGTGTTTCCGCGCATAATGACCAGATGGGTCAGTAGCGGCACCTCCATCACGGCTGTGGCAGGATCTTCCCCCGGCCGAGGAATGTAGGTCAGCAGGCCGTGGTCGTCCAGAAACCACTCGCCGGGTTTTGTCAGGGCCGCGGCATAGTTTTCCAGGCGATAACGCGTG
>CAZYPI010000352.1:0-2032 GCA_964649335.1 uncultured Rikenellaceae bacterium
GAACCGGACCAAGAACAATGAATATTATAAGAAGTACATCCTTTTTCTTATCCGGCTCACCGAGACGGCCATCCGGCGGCAGCGATCGGCCCTCAACGAAATGATCCAGCACGGCATAGCTATCTACCGCGATTTTGAGCCGGACAATGAGCTGAAGAGCTGGAACAGGGGTACGCTGAACTGGATCAACACGTTGCTGAGCCGCTGCGGAGTGATCGCCTGGGAGCAGCCCGTGCAGATGCATACCCGCATAGTCACCGACTCGAAGAAGAGGGAGTATCCCTATCACAAGGTGGACCGTCCCGACAAGGAAAAGCCGCATGCCCGCGTGCTGGAGGACGACTCTCCCAACGAGTTCATCAAAAATATGCAGTCGCGGCCTTCCTCCGGTTTTTTTGCCAGGAGGATGCGGGAGTTCGTGGAAAACCTGGACGAGGAGGATTACCGCTGCAATATCGTCCGTCACGGTCTGGTGAAGGAGATGTATATCTTCCAGAAGTCTTATCTCAAATATCTTACCGATAACTTCCGGCTGATACAACGGGAGTTCATCCCCCTGAGTGAGGTGAAGTCGTTTGTGCCGGATGTGATCTATTTTCTGGGTGCTCCCGGCAAGGTGCTTTCCTATCCGTCGGTGGGGTATTTTGACCTGAAAGGTCCTCACGGCAATATCAAGGTCATTGTCACACCCCTGACGAAAGCGGCGGATTACTTTGGCAATATCAAGAAGCCGAGGCTCACCATGCTGAATGAGAAGATCAAGGAGAAAGGGGGCATGCCGGTGCACGGGTCGCTGTTTGCCATCGAGGAGAACGACGGAACTCTTTTCGTGGTACAGGTGAGCGGCGACAGCGGTGTCGGCAAGTCGGAGATGATCGCGGCGATGATGCTCAAATGGATGCGCCGCAACCTGCCGGGGGTGCGTTCCATCAAGCTGATCGCCGGGGATATGTTCCATGTGTTCCCCGACCGGGAAGGGCACCTGTACGGCATCGGTACGGAGGTGGGTGATTTCTCGAGGGTGACCGATTTCAACCCTGATTTTATTAAAGCATATCAGGCCCTGTTCGAGACCAGTGCCGACAGCAATGTGGAGGACCTCAACTCACGCAGTACCATCAGCGGGCTGTGTGATATCTCCATGCCTTACAAAATAGATATCATGCTCACGGCCTACAATTACGGACGGGAGGAAGCCGGCGTGAAGCGCTATGCCAACCCGGAGAATTTTGTGCTGTACCGCGATTCACACGGCGAACGCAAGGAGAAAGCCACCAGCTCCGACAACCCCAATATACAGCGTACGCTGCTGCGTTATACCGCCGATCCGAAAATTGTGCAGGTGATAGACACCCACGGTAACTATCTGGATCATGTGCTGGGCTGGGAAAAGGATGATTTTACCGGGAAGATCTATCTGGCTTCCACCTACAAACTGATCGACAAGATCGATATAGAGGATGTGGTGAACCAGATATTTGAGGGCAAAACCTTTATCAGGGATGAGAAGGAATATCTTATTCGCAGGGTGAAGTTCGACATCATCAAAAACCGCTTCCGGGTGATGGCACGGGAAGTGGTACCGGAAGAAGAAAAAGGGAAGCAGAAAGCCGGGGAGATCACCCTGCTGCTTGACCGGACGTTTTTCTCGACGATCTTTGATTCGCTGGCCAGTACGCCGGCAGGCAACCCGTTTATTTCGGAATATGGCGAACACGAGATGAAGATGAACCTGATCCGGGTGCTGAAAGGCGGTGAAGACGGACAAGGCAAAGGAAAAAACATCCAGTTGGGGATCCTTTCGACAGATCTGGGGAAAAAAGGTAAGGAGATCACCGGGCCGGAGAAAGCGGCGGAAGACCTGCTGACCCTGATCCGGGAGGTACGCATCCTCAGACCTGAGATCAATGAGGAACGGCAGTATGTGAAAGAACGGATCATCGAGGCTTACGGCCCCCTGTTCATCCATCACAAGCACAGCCTGGAGGTGTGGCGTTACAACTATTTGTTGTTTCAGCTGGAAAAGATGCGG
>CAZYPI010000353.1:0-2028 GCA_964649335.1 uncultured Rikenellaceae bacterium
CGGATTTTTGTTGCATGGGGTTCGGCCGGTGCGGATAGTTGTATTTGAACATCTCAAAACGGTTGATATGCTCCACCGGCGTCCAGGTGTCGTTGTGGAATTGCAGCTGCGATTGCGAAATGGCCATTATGGGCCCCCATGGAGGTGGGGGAGAAAAAGGAGTGATGCCGAACCGGGACAAGACGAGTGGTACGATCAGATTCAGGTGATGCCGGCAGGGATCATAGAAATTTTATCTTTGCGGACGGTTTTTGTATTTTTGTCAAAACTAAAATGAAATAATATGTCCGGACACAGTAAATGGTCAACCATAAAAAGAAAAAAAGGAGCACAGGATGCCAAACGTTCCAAGATCTTCTCCAAACTGGTGAAGGAGATACAGATCGCCACGCGAGAGGGTGGCCCTGATCCGTCCTCAAACCCGAGGCTCCGGCTTGCCATCCAGAATGCCAAAGGCGCCAATATGCCCAAGGACAACATCGAAAGGGCCATCTCCAAGGCTTCTTCCGACGGAGCCAATTTCCAGGAACTGACATTTGAAGGGTATGCTCCCCACGGGGTGGGTATTTTCATCGAATGTCTTACCGACAACAAAAACAGAACGGTAAGCAACATCCGGGCTGTTTTTACCAAAAGAGGTGGCAGCCTGGGCACCAACGGCTCCCTGAAATTCGTGTTCGACAGGAAAGGGGTCTTTACCATCCCCAAAGGAGACATCGATATGGATGAGTTCGAGCTGGAGCTGATAGATGCCGGGGCCGAGGATATCGAAGACGAAGGGGATACCCTGATCGTTACCTGTGCCCTCGAAGACTTCGGGAACATCCAGAAAAAACTCGATGAGATGGAGATACAGGCCGAAAATGCCGAACTGCAAAGGGTGCCCGTCACCACGAAAAAACTGGAGGTGGATGAAGCCCTGAAAGTGCTGAAGATGGTGGAGGATTTTGAAGAAGATGATGATGTCCAGCACGTGTACCACAACCTGGAAATGACCGATGAACTGATGCAGGCCCTGCAGGAAGGATGACCATGGTCGCAGCAGGGAGATGGCAGATATTTGTCCGGTATGCCGCCGCAGTAATGGGGTTGTTCTTGCTGTTGACGGCATGCTCGGAGGTGCCTGATGTCAAACCCGGCAATATCTCCAATATTACCCTGCGGGAAATACGCGACAGAACCATCCGGCTGGATGTGGACCTGACCATTGTCAACAACTCCTCCCGCAGAATCGTGGTAAGAAAACTCATTTCGGATATTATGCTGGATGCCGGAAAGATCGGGACCGTCACCGTAGAGAAAAAAGTGGTTATTCATCCGGGGACCGTGCAGGAATACAGCGTACCCGTGAAGATCGAGCATGAAAGCTTCGGCAGGATCGGGAAGATCCTGCTGGGTTCCCTGTTCCATGGAGGCAGAATAAACCTGGAAATGAAAGGAACCCTGTATGTACGCTCAGGCATATGGATGAAAAAGATCCGTTTTGACAGAAAGCAGGAGGTCCCCCTGATGAGATGATTTTTTGTTTTGATTTTATAAAAACAATTTCCTACTTTTGATAGCTTGCCTAACCATTAAATTCCAAGATTATGCAAAACATACTAGTACCCGTTGATTTTTCCAAAGATTCCATGAATGCTCTGGACCACGGAATCTACCTGGCAAATGAGCTGAAGCTCAGTTTGCGGATCATTCATGTCCGAAAAGACAAAAACTATGATATCCCTTTTATTCTGAAGGATAAGGAAAAGGATAACAAGGAATACAGGAAAACAACCGAGGAGTTTTGTGAGGAGATCATAGAAAAATATAAACCGAAATACAAAGGGGGAGGCACCTTCGATTATGTGATCAGGACGGGACGTATCTACAAGGGGATCACGGATCAGGCAGAGGAAGACGGTACCCTGATGATCGTTATGGGCACACACGGGATCTCGGGATTTGAGGAGTTCTGGGTGGGCAGCAATGCCTACCGGGTGGTGTGTAAGGCGCCTTGTCCGGTGATGACCATACGTCATGGTTTTC
>CAZYPI010000354.1:0-2018 GCA_964649335.1 uncultured Rikenellaceae bacterium
AAGGTATATCAACAGGAATATGCCCCCGCCGTTTTCTCCCAGGACATAAGGAAAACGCCAGATATTTCCCAAACCGATGGCCGATCCGGCCGCAGCGGCTATCACTCCAAAACGGCTCCCGAAACTGTCTCTCTGCTTTGTTTGCATCTCTGTGATTTTTTGCGGCCGAAAATTGGCAAAAAACAATTATTTATCCAAACCGGAAAAAGCAACGGAACTAAACGGGGTATTTATTATTTATCTATTATCTTTAGCGATTGTTTCGGATTTGAAAAATGTATAATCATGAAAACCGGTAACCTGTTGAAAAAAACCAAAATCATCGCCACCCTGGGGCCGGCCAGTGAGAACCCGGAAACAATGAAGAAAATGGTTATGGAAGGCGTCAATGTCTTCAGACTTAATTTCTCTCACGGCACCTTTGAACAAAAAGAAAAAAGCATACAGGCCATCAAAGAGCTGCGGAAAGACCTGAACAGGCCTGTCGGGATCCTGGCCGACCTGCAGGGTCCCAAGCTGCGGATCGGCGAGGTGAAAAACAACCTGGTGATGCTGAAAGACGGAGAAGAGATAGAGATCACCAATACCGAATGCATGGGAGATGAGAAAAAAGTTTACCTCAGTTATCCGGAGTTTGCACGGGATGCGGTGCCGGGTGAGCCGGTGCTCATTGACGACGGCAAGATCAAACTGGAGGTCGTGGAGACCAACCGCAAAGACAAGGTGATCGCCCGCATCATTCACGGAGGGCCTTTGTCCTCCCATAAAGGTGTCAACCTGCCGGATACGAAGATCTCCCTGCCCAGTCTTACGGAGAAAGACATCGAGGATACCCGTTTTATCCTCGATCATGAGGTGGACTGGATCGCCCTCTCTTTTGTAAGGAAAGCCACGGATATCCTCGACCTGCACGACCTGCTGAAAAAACACAAAGGGACCATTGATCCCTGGATCATTGCCAAGATCGAGAAACCGGAAGCACTCAAGGAAATAGACCAGATCATTGATATGTCCAAAGGCATCATGATCGCCCGGGGCGACCTCGGCGTGGAGGTCTCTTTCAGCCAGGTGCCGGTCATCCAGAAAGTGATCATCCAGAAATGTATCGAACAGGCCAAGCCGGTGATTATCGCCACACAGATGATGGAGAGCATGATTGACAACTTCAGGCCCACCCGCGCCGAAGCCACCGATGTGGCCAATGCGGTGCTGGACGGAGGAGACTGCCTGATGCTCAGCGGTGAGACCTCCGTGGGGAAATATCCGGTGGAGGTGGTGAAAAATATGCAAAGCATTATCTCTTTCACGGAAAAACACGGCTTTCATTATCTGAAAGAGCATCCTCCGGTAGAGTTCTCTCCTACCTTCCTGCCCGAATCGATCTGTTATCAGGCATGCAAGATGGCCGAACAAACCAAAGCAGCCTCCATCGTTACGTTTACCCACTCGGGATCCACAGCCCTGTACATTGCCAGTCACCGTCCCGGCAAGCCTATTTTTGCCTTTACCAATAACCGGAACCTGCTCAACAAACTGGCGATGGTGTATGGGGTATTCCCTTTTTATATGGAACAGGTGGAAAAGATCGAGGATGCGATCAGACAATCCATCTCCTTCCTGAAAAAGCATGATTATCTCCACGATGAAGAGGTGGTTGTACATGTAGGGAGCACCCCCATCAACCTGAGAGGAAAAACCAACATGCTCAAGCTGAGTTATGTGTAGAATCAGAAAGGATATCCTATGCCGATCTGCAGCACCAGGTCCCGGCGGTAATTCAGGGGGCCGTTGGCCGGGATCCACTTGCTGCCTTCGGTGATTCCCGGATCTCTCAACTTGATCCCCAGATCGGTACGAAAAATAAAAAAGTCAAAATCAAAACGGACCCCGATACCTGTCCCTACCGCGATATCATTCATGAAGGTGTTGAGTTTGAACAAAGCCCCGGGCCGGTCATCTGCTTTGGAAATAGCCCATATGTTGCCCATATCGAGGAACAGTGCACCCTCCAGGATCCA
>CAZYPI010000355.1:0-1954 GCA_964649335.1 uncultured Rikenellaceae bacterium
GCCAAAGGGATCTTTTATGCTTTCGGAGATATTGACAATAACGGCTATAAAGAGGTATGTTTATTTACTACACGTGATGACACACTCTTGTTAAATGTCGTAGAGGGTTTTACGGCAAAAACAGTTATCTGCAGTAAGCCCGTAAGAAAACTTCAGATGATAAACGGAGTTTTTGATATAACCGTTCATCCGTCCTCATTTGTTGATCTTGATCGAGATGGAAATGATGAACTCCTGTTCGTTATTTCATCCGGTTATACCTATACAGACCGGGTGATGTACGGCTATTTTTTCCGGAAAGATTCCCTGATAAATACCCCCGTTTGTGCCAGTTGCCTGAGCTATCCGTATGAGATAATGAAAACGGATACTGATGTGTATATCTGCGGAGTGGTGCGCGAACCGGGGAACACGGATCTTGATTATCCGTGTACGGACAGCCTGGCCTGGGTCATTGTGTGGGATAAAAACATGAATTATCTGTTTGATCCCGTGAAAATAGGAGAACATCCGGCGATTGTATATACAAAACCTTTTATGCATGCCGGTGAGATATATTTTTCCGGATTGTATCTATACGGCGGATTGTTCGATACATCCAAACTTTTTATTGTGGATAAAAAGGGTAACATCCTAAAGCAAAAAACACTTTATTTACCTGATCGAACCACTTTTATGCCTTATGGTACGCGGGAAATTCTCCCCCTGATTGACTTAAAAGGGAGAATGAAAATATTTAACCGGGATCTTGACCTTGTCAAAATATTGACTTTGCGCAACCCTTACGGAGAGCTGTATTATTACAGTCCGCTAAGGGATGATATAACGGGAGACGGTATTCCGGATAAACTATATGTTACAAAAGATCAGAACCATTGTGTGTTTTTTGACCCGGCTACTTTATCCATGGTGCCCGTTGATATCCAAATAGAAGGGAAACCTCTTTTTGTGTCGAAATATCAACAAGGTAACCAGGATTATCTCTGTTTTTACCTTCCCGGCGAGAAGGTTTTTTACCGTTTTTCGGTGAGCTGGTTATATAAAGTACGATATCTGATTCCTTTGGCTTTGTTCTTTCTTTTTATGATTTTGTTTTGGACTGTGAAAAAGACTTTTCGTTACTTCGTAAATAGAAAAGTTTCCGTCCGGAAAGAAATAACAAAACTTCAGTTGTTAAATGTGAAAAATCAGATGGATTCCCATTTTGCTTTTAACATACTTGATTGTATAGGAAACAGTTTCAGAAAGAATGATTTT
Organism: uncultured Rikenellaceae bacterium; assembly: GCA_964649335.1. Lineage (GTDB taxonomy): Bacteria > Bacteroidota > Bacteroidia > Bacteroidales > VadinHA17 > DRPN01. The sequence goes on from CAZYPI010000355.1 coordinate 1,258, forward strand.
GAAACCGCCGACAAGCTGTTCGTGAAATATGCCAGAATGTTGCAGCAATCCGTACGGATGTCCGGTGAAATAGCCATCCCTTTGCAGCAGGAGATGGAATACATTGAGAACTATCTGGGTCTGGAAAAGATCCGCAGCGGTGACAGATTCGATTTTGAGATCCGGAACAGGGTCAGGAGCAATATGAAAGTGCCCAAGTTTATTTTGTTTACTTTTGTGGAAAATGCCGTAAAACACGGTGTGTTGCCTTTGCCGGACAGAAAAGGAAAAATTATCGTGGATGCCCGTCAGGAAAATAAAAAAATACTAATCTCCGTACAGGATAATGGTACCGGGATTAATGAAAAATATGATAAGACCACCGGAACCGGTAACGGGCTTAAAATTGTTGACAGGTTGATTGATTTTTTCCGGCATGAATATGCTCTCTTTATTGATTACCGGTTGCATAAAAATAAGTCAGGCACCCTTGTGAATATTACTTTTAACTATGGATCCTGATCTAACCTCATATATCGTGGATGATCAGCCGGCGTCTGTTGAGCGGCTGAAATCCCTGCTTGCAAAATGTCCCGGAGTTACCGTTACCGGGAGCGCCTCATCTCCGATGGATGCGGTGGACGAAATAATAAAGAAACGGCCGGATGTGGTTTTTCTGGATATTGAAATGCCTCATCTCTCCGGGTTTGAACTGATT
>CAZYPI010000356.1:0-1918 GCA_964649335.1 uncultured Rikenellaceae bacterium
AGCAAAAAATTTCTTTCCCTGACCGACAGTATGGTTTGTATTAAGATGGACGGGGAAACGGAGGAAGGTCGGCAGCTTATGACCCGTTACGGCATTCCGGGGTATCCGACCATTCTTTTTACCGATTCGGTTGGCAATGAGTTGGAGAGGATCACGAGTGTGGTGCCCTTGTCGTTTTTCCTGGAAACGGTTCATCGTATATTCTCGGGTGATGCTGTTGCCATGCTTGAAAAACGGTACCCGGAGAACACGAATTACCGGGATTTATATATTCTATCTCTCTATTATGCCCGCAATGTTTTTGATCTCAGTAAATTGACGCAGTACTTCAGTGCCTTCAAAAAAGATGATCCGGATTATAAAAAGGACTCCACGAAGGTTTTGTCGCGTTATATTCTTCAAAAAGAACTTAGGATGGGTGTTTACAGTGCCGCAAAGGAAATAGAAGGGTTTGTTTATGCGGTTCCGGAAGGTAATTCCTATAAACTGGCTATTCTGTTGACAGATTATTATCTGAAAACAGGCGATCTCCGTGAGGCCTGGGATTTTTTCTCGGGATATTATATGTTACGGGAGGATAAAGCACCCATTGAAGAATATTACCGGAAACTGAAGAAAAAGTTGGGGAAAGAATAAGTAATAAACCCGTTGTTTTTGTCAGTATAATCTGAGAAAATCGTAAGTATTTCCCAGATAATCCAGAAACCGGATAAAATCCTCAAAACGTATTACCAGGGTAGCCGTATTGACGTTGGGATGAAAGCTGATTTTCTCGTAGCTTTTCAGATTCTCGTCGATGAACAAATGGACGTGATGATCCGTATCGTTGATCAGGCCGAAAGGGGAGACGCTCCCGGGCATCAGACCAAGGTATTTCTGCAGTCTTTTTTCGGAGGCCAGGGACAACTTGCCCTGGTGCAGCATCTTTTCCAGGTCGTGGATCGCCAGCTCGTTGCGGTGTTCCAGGATCACCAGGTAATGGCGGTTGCCTTTGTGGTTGCGCAGGAAGAGATTTTTACACTTGCCGGCGTCGATCTCTCTCCAGTATTCCATGGCTGCGGAAACGGTGGGTGCCGGGGGATGTTCGTAATATTCAAAGGGGATATACAGTTCCTTCAGCAGTTCGTATAGTTCTTTTTGTCCTTCCATAAGGGATGTTTTATCATTTTGCAATGATAATAAAAAAAATCCCACGGATATTGTTCCGTGGGACCTTTCCTGTGATGAGATATTTTTTTATTGTTCGGCCGGGCCCCATTCAAATTGTTGTTTCCAGATGGCCCAGGTAGAAGGATTGAGGTAGGAGGTGAAAGTGGTGATAATGATTTCCGGGGCGAAATCGGTTTTTTTGCATTCATACATGCCTGATTTGTCTTTATACTGAAGGATATACCCGTCGCCGGATTTTGTGGTCTGCAGGAAGTCGTCGCCGTGGCTGATGATCACGAAGTCATCGCCGGAGATGGCTTTGATGGCATCGGATATGTCTGAAGATTCCGGGTTTTTTATTTTGTTTCCGTCCGGTGTTTCCAGGACGAAAATGATATCCGAAGCCATTTCTTTCTGGGTGTCCATGGCTTCTTTAACGGCTTTTTCGGCCTCTTCTCCTCCGTATTCTTTGGCCAGTTTCCGGGCGGCTTTGGAATATTTCTCCATCATCTGATCCGGATTACCGGATATTCTGTGAACGGCCCGCCGGGTAGCCATGCCGATGAGCAGGAAGAGAACCATCAGGGCGGCCAGTACCAGCGTAAGTATTTTGGATGTGTTTTGATTGGCTTTCAAGGCTTCATTGAGTGCGTGATAGAGCATCCAGAGAGCATAGAGGTTTATAACCACATTGATCAGGGTAGAGAGGAAAGAAATCCCTCCGAGGAAGCCGAATAAAGCACCGATGGGCATCAGTACCATCATATCG
>CAZYPI010000357.1:0-1917 GCA_964649335.1 uncultured Rikenellaceae bacterium
AGGAAACTTTCCCGGCAATTTTCAGTTTTCTTTCATAGTTCACTCCCAGCCGGTCCGACAGATTGTCTGCTTCTCTTAACACGGCTCCTCCGTGAAAACGTTTCAACAGGCCTTCCGATTCCAGATAATTCAGATCCTGCCGGATGGTAACCGGAGACACATTCAGCATCTCGGCAAGTGTATTTACGGAAGTCCGTTGGTTTTTCCCCAGGATCTGAAGAATTTTGTTTTGTCTTTTATTCAACATGATTCACTCCATCGTTAAGGCAGCGGCACCGATGACTCCGGCGTTGCCCGGGATTTCCGAAACCGCTATTTTTACAGGGTCGACGATCATATCTCCGGCCAGATCATAAAAAGTCGCTTTTATCTTGTCGAGATAGATCTCTCCCCAGTTGGTCAGTCCGCCCCCCAGCACAATGAGCGGGGGATTCAATGCCTGAAAAATATTGTATAGGCCGATACCCAGGTAATAACCGCATTCCAGGATGATCTCCTTGGAGACAGGATCATTCATGTCGAGTCCTTTTTTCAGTATCCGTCCGTTTATTTCCGAAAAGTTAAAACCGGCAGGCAGGTTCAGGGTGCTTTTTTTCCCTTCCTGCAGTTTTTTTTCATAGAGCCGTGGCAGGGCCAGACCGCTGGCCAGGGCCATCAGACATCCCCGGTTGCCACAGGTGCAGACCCATTCACTTTCCGGCTCAACGATTGTGTGACCAAATTCCCCGGCAGTACCTGTTATCCCGTGATAGATTTTATTATTTATTATGATCCCTGCACCGATTCCCGTGCTGATGGTCAGAAAAACCATATCCTCAAATCCCCGGCCGGCACCAAATTTGTGTTCCCCCCACGCCTGGGCATTGGCATCATTATCCAGAATAACCGGGATACTGAAACGGGACCGGAAAGCATCGCGCAGGGGATAATTTTTAAAGCCTTTAAGATTTGATGTTGTTATTACTACTCCGTCACGGAAACGTATATGACCGGCAAAGCCGATTCCTATGCCCGGAAGGTCCGATTCCTGCACTCTGCTTTTCCGGAGCATTGCCCTGACATTTTCGGCCACCACCCCGACCAATTCTTCTTCTTTGAGTCCCACATGGTCATGCCCGGAAAACCTGTTTAATATTTCCCCTTTTTCGTTGACCAGGACAATGGAATATTTTGTGCCGCCAATGTCCACACCGCAAAAAATATCATCCATAGGCTTCATCACTTAGTGAATGTTCTGTCCGTGCAATAATGTCATCCTGCGTATCGGGGGATAAAGTTGTAAAAAAAGCAGAATATCCGGCCACCCTGACGATCAGATCCCTGTATTTTTCGGGATCTTTTTTAGCCGCGATCAGGGTCTCTCTGGAAACAATGTTGTACTGGACATGCCATCCTTTCAGTTCCCCGAAAAAAGTGCGTATAATGGAGATCAGTTTTTGTTTATCCGCATCTTTCCGTATGGTTGCCGGCGACAATTTCTGATTCAGCAGGACGCCTCCCATGATTTTTTCTGTAGGCAGTTTGGCTACCGACTTAAATACGGCCGTAGGCCCGAGTGTATCCGTTCCCGATGAGGGGGAACTGCCTTCGGCGACAGGGGTAAAAGCTTTTCTGCCGTCGGGGGTGGCGGGGACCACGGCCCCGACGGGGACATTGGCCGAAATACTGGAGGTCCCTGCATAATACCTGCAGCCGATGGGCCCCCGTCCGTAACGTGTGGTGTGATATTTCTCCAGTTCATCGATAAATTCGGTGTAGGCATCTCTTAAAAGCAAGTCCACATAGTCTTCGTCATTTCCGTATTTTGGGGCATAATTCAACAGCCACTGTCTGATTTTTTCTCCTTCCTGACCTTCAAAATTGTTTTCAATGGCAGACAACAGTTGTTTTTTGGAGATCATCTTTTCTTCAAAAACC
>CAZYPI010000358.1:0-1913 GCA_964649335.1 uncultured Rikenellaceae bacterium
GGTGTTCTCCCGCTCATCATATCCGCCACTGTAGGCGGCATTCTGGGCCCTGCTTTTGCCGATGGCATCGATCTCATCGATAAAGATAATACAGGGGGCATGTGATTTGGCCTGGGTAAAGAGGTCCCTCACCCGTGCTGCGCCGACGCCTACAAACATCTCCACAAAGTCGGAGCCGCTCATGCTGAAGAAGGGCACGCCGGCTTCTCCCGCCACTGCTTTTGCCAGCAAGGTCTTGCCCGTTCCTGGAGGGCCTACCAGCAACACCCCTTTGGGCAGTTTTCCTCCCAGTCTTGTGTACTTCCGCGGATTTTTCAAAAATTCCACCAGTTCCTTCACTTCCTCCACGGCTTCATCCACACCGGCCACATCGGTGAAACGTACCGGGTTGTCCGGCACCTCGGAGAGGATCTTCGCCTTGTTGCGTCCGATCTCCAGCATGGGGTTCCCCGGCCCCATCTTTTTGAACATGAATCCCCACAAAGCCATCAGCACAATGAAAGGAAGGATCCAGTTGAGCACGAAATTACGCAGGCCGTTGGCCTTGAAGTTCCCTTCCGTTTTCACGCCGGCATTCACCAGACGCTCCAGCAGCTTATCATCCTTCACATCCGGCAGGCGGTGTACAATAAACTGCCGTTTCACCTGATCTTCAATGGACTTGATACGCAAACGCCATGGGGCCTCCGGCGCCCGTGTGATACCCATGCCGTTCTTTGGATGCTCTTTCGACTTAAAAACCCCCACAATCTTGTCCGGAAAAATAACCACTTCCTCGACATTCCCCGAATCCACCTGCTGGATGAACTCATTGTATGGAATAATGCGGTTGCCCGTATTACCGGGGAAAAGCAGGGAATCCAGGGCGATAAAAAAGACCATCATGCCCAGGAAATAATATAATGAGAATTTGTCTCTTTTTTTCATAATCGTAAATATCGTTTGTTATACATGTTGTTTTTCCAGGGCTTTCATCTTCCGTAGCAATTCTTTCTGTTCGGGAGAGAGTTTCTGTGGAAGTACCACTTGCACGCGTGCATACAGGTCTCCGTGGAGGCTGTGTTTTCCATATACAGGCATTCCTTTCCCTTTCAATCTGAGCATCTGACCGTTGCGGACCCCTTCGGGTATTTGCATTTTCACCAGTCCGTCAAGGGTTCGCACCTGCACGTTTCCGCCCAGCAGGGCGGTATAAAGATCCACGGGCAGATCGACATAGAGGTCATCCCCTTTTCTGGTAAAAACGGGATCTTTATCCACCCGTATGGTAAGATACAAGTCACCGGCTTTTCCCCCTCTGCCTTTTTCTCCTTTTCCGCGCACCCTGAGCTTCAGTCCGTCATAAGCACCGGGTTTGATCTTCACCCTGATCTTTTCATCCCCCAGGTTCACAATGCGGTGTGTACCGTGATAAGCTTCCTGCAAGCTGATATGCATCTCTCCCGTAAGGTCTGACCCGGGCAGGTCGTAGCTTCCGGTGCCGAAGCCGTTGGTGTCAAAACCTCCCTGCCTAAAACGGCCGCCCATTCCGCCGCCGAAAAAGGCCTTGAAAAAGTCGGAGAAACCGCCGCCGCCGAACAGGTCGGAGGGATCCCCCTCAAAGGTGTAGTACCGGGCACCTCCCGGGCGGCCGCCGCCGAAGCCAAAGTGCTGGCCTGCAAAACCGGCATCCTGGTATTGTTTCCAGTTGGCTCCGAGCTGGTCATATTTTTTCCTTTTCTCAGGATCGGCAAGCACCTCATAGGCCTCGTTGATCTCCTTAAAGCGCTCTTCCGCCGCCTTGTTGCCCTGGTTCTTATCGGGGTGGTATTTCACCGCCAGCTTCCGGTACGCTTTTTTGATCTCATCCTGCGAGGCCTTTTTTGAAACCCCCAATATTTTATAATAGTCCTTATATTCCATATAATTATCTC
>CAZYPI010000359.1:0-1896 GCA_964649335.1 uncultured Rikenellaceae bacterium
CGTTTTAAATAATACCGCCTTTGATACAGATCGGAGATACCCTCGTCAGTCTCGATGTCATCGGGAAAAAGTTCGTTTGCAACCTGCAGCGGTGCAAAGGGATATGCTGCGTGCACGGCGATTCGGGGGCTCCCCTGGAAGAAGAGGAAGCCGGAGCGTTGAAACGCTATTATGCTTCGTTCGAGCCGTACATGAGTGATGCCGGCCGGGAAGCCGTTCTGCAGCAGGGCACCGCCGTCATCGACAGTGACGGCGACCTGGTCACCCCCCTGATCGAAGGCCGGGAGTGTGCTTACGCCCGGCAGGAAAAAGGAATCTATAAATGTGCCGTCGAAACGGCCTGGCAGAAAGGAGCCATCCCTTTCCGGAAACCGGTCTCCTGCCACCTGTTTCCGGTGCGAATCAAAAAATTCAGAGACTTTACCGCCGTAAACTTTGAGTTCTGGCGTGACTGTAAACCGGCACTGGAACACGGCAATGAAACCGGCATATACCTGTATCAGTTTCTTAAGGAAGCCCTGATACGCAGGTTTGGAAAAAAGTGGTATCGTGAACTTGCAGATAATGCCGCCGCTTATCATAAACAATTTCAAAACAAACAATAAATCAAATATTATGGAAAAAGTTCTGCAATATATCGAAGAAAACAAACAACGCTTCCTGGATGAGCTGTTTGACCTGATCCGTATTCCTTCCGTTAGTGCCGACCCCACCCACAGGGAAGATATGGTTCGGGCTACGGAGTATCTGAAAGAGCAATTGCTGGCTGCCGGCGCCGGCAGGGCAGAGGTGATCCCCACACAGGGTCATCCGGTGGTCTATGCCGAAAGAATAGAAGATCCCTCTTTGCCCACCGTACTGGTGTATGGTCATTATGACGTTCAGCCGGCCGACCCGCTGGAACTGTGGGACTCTCCGCCGTTCGAGCCGGAGATCAGGGACGGAAAGATCTATGCCCGCGGCGCCGACGACGACAAAGGTCAGATGTTCATGCATGTGAAAGCATTCGAGGCCATGGTAAAAAACAATGCCCTGCCGGCCAATGTCAGGTTCATGATCGAAGGCGAAGAGGAGATCGGCTCCCCCAGCCTGAAACAATTCTGCACCGATCATAAAGAGATGCTCAGGGCCGATGTCATCCTGATCTCCGACACCACCATGATCGCGCCGGATGTTCCTTCCATCACCGTGGGGCTGCGCGGACTGGCGTTCATGGAGGTAGAGGTTGCCGGCCCCAACCGCGACCTGCACTCCGGGCTCTACGGCGGCGCCGTGATGAACCCGGCCAATGCCCTGGCAAAAATGATCGCCGCCCTCACCGATGAGGACAATCACATCACCATCCCCGGATTTTATGACGACGTGCTGGAGGTGAGTGAGGAGGAAAGAAAGGAAATGGCACAGGCCCCCTTCGACCCGGAAGATTTCAAAAAATCCATCGGCATCGACAAGGAAGCCGGCGAAAAAGGATATTCTACCATCGAACGTACCGGCATACGGCCCTCGCTCGATGTCAACGGCATCTGGGGCGGATATACCGGCGAAGGCGCCAAAACGGTGCTGCCGGCCAAAGCTCATGCTAAGATCTCCATGCGCCTGGTGCCCAACCAGAAATCTGAAAAAATAAGCAAGCTGTTCACCCAATACTTCCCAACCCTGGCCCCCGAAGGGGTGAAGGTCAAAGTGGAATATCTGCATGGCGGCGAAGGCTACGTCAGCCCGATCACCTCGGTGGAATATCAGGCCGCCGCCAAAGCCATCGAACAGACCTTCGGCAAAAAACCGGTGCCGGTACGCAGCGGAGGCAGTATCCCCATTGTGGCTGTTTTCGAGGAGGTGCTCGGAGCAAAATCCATCCTCATGGGCTTCGGCCTGGATGCCGACGCCATCCACTCA
>CAZYPI010000360.1:0-1803 GCA_964649335.1 uncultured Rikenellaceae bacterium
CACCACTACCGACGGTTTTTGCCCGATCAATCCGAGGATCTGCTGCAGTTCTTCGTCGGAGTAGTAGAGCCGCCCCTGGTGAAAAAATCTCTCCAGGAAATATTTTTTTCTTTTCTCAAAAGGGGTGCGGAGACGGGATATGATCACATCGGCATCGGATACGTTGTCCACTACCTGTCCGTACCGGTTCAGAACTTCCGGGTGTGTCATCCCGTCAGCGTAAATTCTGATACCTTTTTTCAAAGGCAGAAGTCCTGTGTTTTTCAGCAACACCACCGACCGGGCCTGTGCTTCCCTGCCTTTGTCAACAAAATCGGGGTTGCCGCATATCACAGCAGCTTTTTGTTCATCCACATAAGGATTGTCAAACAGCCCGAGGAGGAACTTGTCTTTCAGGATCCTTCTGACCGATTCATCTATTCTCTCTTCAGGGATCTGTCCGGAACGTACCAGTTCGACGATCATCTCCGGGATATCTTCACCCCCGAACTGGTCACAACCGGCATCCAGCACTTTCTTTACCCGTTGCAGGGGGGTAAGGCTCTCCACACCCCAGGCGCGGGGTTCACCCAGACTGCTTTTGGTGATAATATTCCAATCGGTGCACACCACCCCGTCAAACTCCAGCGAATCCCGCAGGAGGCCGGTGATGATGGTTTTGTTAAAAGCAAATCCTACGTTTTCGGGGGTCTGATCCATGGGGATGCCGTAGTATGGCATGATGGCAGCCGTATGTGCCGCCAGCGCTCCCTGGATAAAAGGGATTAAATGATAAGAAAAATTATGACCGGGATAAACCTCTTCTTTCCCATAGGGAAAATGAGGGTCTTCCCCGTCTTTCTGGGGACCCCCGCCCGAAAAATGTTTAGACATACAGGCAACACTGGCAGGGCTCAGCGTGTTCCCCTGGAATCCCAGTACGTAGGCCCTGACCATAGCTGCCGACAGGGAAGCGTCTTCACCGAAGGTGCCGTTGATCCTGCCCCAGCGGGGTTCGGTGGCCAGGTCGGCCATGGGGCTCAACGCCAGCCGCAGCCCTACGGCCCTGTATTCCTGCCGCGCAATGTCACCAAAGGTGCGAACCAGCTCCGTGTCGCGGGTGGCTGCCAGCCCCAGGGGAGACGGCCACTGTGAAAAAGCTTTCGTAAATATGGCAGCGCCCGGATTGTTCTCCGTACCATGACGCGGGTCGGTGGCCAGCGTCACGGGAATGCCCAAACGGGTGCGCTCGACCATCTTCTGGAGATTGTTGTTGAAACGGGCCATCACCACCGCATCAAAAGAATTCAGCGTATTGAAACTATTCATCTTTTTTACAGCAATCATTTCGGAAGCGGGCGGCAGCATCAGGGAAAAGAAGAATCCCATCATTCCCCCGGAAAAAGAAGGCATATCCACCGGATCCCCCTTGTCCGTCATTGAGATCATGGTGATGAACATCGTCCCGGCTTTCTCCTCCAGGGTCATTTGTTCCAAAAGATCTTCGACACGGGCATCCACTTTCTCCCGGGGATCCTCATAAACATCCAGCCGGCCGTTTTTATTCAGGTCCCGGTATTCTTTTCCGTTTATCTTGATTCGGGGAGCTGCCTCCCCCAGTAAAGCATAATTTTCTTTTACCTGATGGCGGTGTTGTCCGTATTTTACCCCGGCAAAAACAATTAGCAGTATAATCAGTGACAGCAAAACAAATCCCGTAATTTTTAGAATTTTTTTCATCTTTTTTTAATTACTGTGAAAACTATCAATATCATTAGTGACCGGGAAAAAATATGATGAATCTTAAAATAAATATTTTGGAAT
>CAZYPI010000361.1:0-1783 GCA_964649335.1 uncultured Rikenellaceae bacterium
ACGAATTTACCTCCCACCATGGCCCACATCCAGGGCCAGTTGCGTTCGGTGGCGTGTTAGCCGAGTGGATGCCCACAAAACCTCCGCCGTGCCGGATATACTCCTGTAACGATTTTTTTTGTGCTTCGTTGTCGAAAACCTCATTGTTGGTGTTGGAAAAGATGAGGACATCATATTTCTTGAGGTTTTCAGGTGTGAAAGCTCGCGGATCGGTGATGGTGGAGGTGGTCATACCCAGCTCCCTGCAGATCTCCTGCAAGACCATAATGCTGGCCGGGATATTCTTGTGGACATATCTTTTGCCGTTTTTCGTGTAGATAAGGGCACGTTTCCCTTTTATACCAGGTTTTTGGGGATCTCAAACAGTCCGGTCGTCAGCATCCCGGCTGTCAGCATAATCATCAGAAAAATCTTTTTCATGGCATTGTTCTGTTTGGATCATGGTTTGATCGGTTCAATAGCCACTAACGGAGGCCGGGCAAAAGCATTCCACAATATCTCAGCTTCTTTCGGTGTCAGATCACTGTCAAAGATATATAATCTGTATTTTAATGTATAGTTTTTTCCATATTTCAGTGTCCAACTTTTGTGGCGGATAGGACAAAAATCGAAAAACAGATCCCCGTTTCCTTTATTTACATCGGGAGGCCACACGCGCATCGGTTCGGGAAAATCCCTGTTTCCGGGATGATCCAGGAAAAGAATGCCGCCGGTTCCGTGGGGCAGCTCACCTTCCACACGGCACCAGCGGGCGCGGGTGCCGTCGGCGTCTGTCCGTGATCTGCCTTCGGAGGTGAGTACGGATGAGTTATTACGGGTCCATTTTTCTGTGGCCCGGAAACCCAGTCCACCGCCGTAGCGGTAAGCATTCAGCAGAATCCCGCCGGGCAGGGGGCAGTTTTGTGTGGAGGTATAATCCACCAGCCAGGCCTTTTTGCCGATGTTCCAGGCACGTATTGCCAGTATCTCATTCAGGGCTACTCGATCGGCTCCTTTGGCGCCGAAATCCACATGCTCCTGATGTACCTTCACTTCACAAAATACCGGCCCTTCCGACCGGGAGAGCAATCCGGCAAAACGTACTGTGCCCTGGCCTTTGCCGAGGTTCCAGAAATCCACCTCCCGTCCCTGGATGTGGGTCTTGGTCCAGGGGCCCCACAGACCGTAATGATGCCGGTGGTCGGGAGGCTGTATGCGCGTCAGTGTATCTCCGGCGGGCGTCCACAGGGGATGGATGTATCCGCTTTTCTGGTACAGAGGATCCACCCCTGCCGGTGGGGCTTTGACACGGTACCGGTAACTCAGGATTGCCTGTGTGCCCTTTTCCAGAACCCACGACGAAAAGGTCCTGCGGATTTTCATAAATGCCGTGTCTTTTTTGTTCACGGATTCCTGTACCAGGATGTAAGTCCGTTGGGTATGTGCCCGGGTCGTGCCGTCAAGAATAAACCATAATCCGGGAACCGAACCTTGTTCCTGCTGACACAAAACCTGTACTTTTCCCCGGTTGGTTTTTTCATACAGATGCCAGCCCAGAGAACCGTTGCCCGTATCGGGAAGCGTGACGGGAACAAATACCGGGCAGTCCATCCGGACATATTCCCCGCTTGAAACCGTGATCCTGTACCCGTTCTGTGCCGGAAGAATGGCCGGAATAAAAAAGATCATCCACAACAAAACAAATGTTTTCTTTTTCATAGATAGATTTTTGCTCATTTCTTATCTCTTAACGTGAGTTCGATATAAAAAAGTGCGATAAAATTTGTTATAAATAAGGATTGTT
>CAZYPI010000362.1:0-1754 GCA_964649335.1 uncultured Rikenellaceae bacterium
GATCATACAAACAAATCCGTAAACCCGAATTTCCGGACATCGAAAAGTCCCCGGTCCCCGATCTTCAGCTCAGGAATAACCAGCAATGCCATAAAGGAAAGGGTCATGAAAGGGGCCTGTAAAGTGGTTCCGGTAATATGAGCTACAGCATTGATATTCCGGTATTTCTCAGCTATTACAAGACCCTCTTCCGTACTCATGAGCCCGGCTACCGGCAGCGGCAACACGGTCACCTCTCCCTGCCGGGCCACGGCGATGCCACCCTTTTCACCTATCACCCCATTCAGTGCCGCAACGATCTCCCGGTCATCCGTACCCACGGCGATGAGGTTGTGACTGTCGTGTGAAATACTTGAAGCCAGGGCCCCCTGCCGCATTCCGAAGCCGCTGACAAAACCCACCGCCACCGGAGCCGTTTTATCATAACGGTTCACCACCACGATCTTCAGGATATCGCGATCCGGATCGGAAACCACGATGCCTTCTTTCACCAACGGTTTCACAACTTTCTCTCCGGTCAGAAGACTTCCCTCCCGGACCGTGATCACACGGATATCCTTTCCCCGGACAGCCATTACAACAAGATCTTCTTCCCGCAACGGTTCCGCTTCAAAACGGTTTATGATCCCGGTGCCCGTTGTCCCGGTCAACACCTTTTCGCCATCGTAAACCCTCGTTCCTTCAATATAAACCTCCAGCAGATCCCACTCTTTCAGGTCGCGGCACACGATGAAATCCGCCGGGTCTCCCCTTCGGAGCAATCCCACCTCCAAACCGTAAAACTTCACAGGGTTTACGACAGCTGCCTGCAGAACATTCCACAAATCATGACCTTTCCTTACGGCACGCCGCACCATATCCCGTATATGTTTCTCAGCCAGATCATCCGGGTGAGAATCGTCGGTACAGAACATCACCTCCTCCGGATAACGACTGATCAGGGGTGCCAGGATCTCAAAATTTTTGGCCGCACTCCCCTCCCGTATCAGGATCTTCATACCTCTCCGTATTTTTTCCTCTGCTTCCGCCAGGTCCGTACATTCATGATCGGTGGAGATGCCGGCCTCCACATACTTTTCAAGATCTTCCCCCCTCACTCCGGGGGCATGTCCGTCTATGATCCTGTGATATTTCCAGGCCGCTTCAATCTTCTTCATCACCTCCCGGTCCCTGAAGATAACACCCGGATAGTTCATCATCTCAGCGAGATGTAAATCTTTGCGTTCCCGGAAAAGGGATTCAATCTCCCCGGCACCGATCACCGCCCCGGAAGTTTCAAAAGGGGTGGCAGGCACACACGAGGGAACACCGAATTTTATTTTGAGCGGACTTTTCTCCGCATCTTCCATCATGTATCTGATTCCTTCGACTCCCAGAACGTTTGCGATCTCATGCGGATCGGTGACCACCCCCACCGTCCCCTGCCGGATAGCCAGCCGGGCGAACTGCTGCGGCACCAGCATCGAGCTTTCGATATGCACATGGGCATCCACAAAACCGGGGAGGATAAACTGTTCAGGCACCTCTTTTTCAGGAATGATCTTTATTATGATCCCGTTTTCTGCTATAATCTTTCCGGGAAAGATCTTCTTTTTTTCAATATCTACAATGTTTCCGGATATTTCCATGGTCGGTTTTATTTACATGCTAAAATTAAAAAAATTTTACTTTTTTTGAGACACTCCGGGCACCGCCTCCCTCCCCTCGGTACAGCCCCTGCGGGGCCACTCGGGGACCGGGAGGCTGAACCGGAA
>CAZYPI010000363.1:0-1747 GCA_964649335.1 uncultured Rikenellaceae bacterium
CGGATTTTTCCCACCTTGTCTTTCAGATCCACGATCACCCGCTGGGCGGTTTTGCCGCCGATGCCTTTGATCCCCTGCAACACAGCCACATTCTCCGTGACAATGGCCTGTACCACTTCCGGAGGGGTCAGCGAGGAGAGGATCAGCCGGGCCGTATTGACCCCGATGCCGGAGACACTCACCAGCAAACGGAATATCTCCCGCTCTTTTTTATCGGCAAAACCATACAGAAGATGAGCATCTTCCCGGATCACCTGATGGATGAACAGACGGGCCTCGGAATGCCCTTTCAGGGAGGTGAAGGTATTTAATGAAATATGAATATAATATCCGACATGCCCGCTTTCAAGGACTACATTGGCAGGCGTCAGTTCTACTATCTTTCCATGGATATAATCAAACATCGGCAGTTGAGGTTAAGGTCAGGTTAATGTTGCGGGAGGCAAAGCGGGGTTATTCTCTGTTCTGATCCCGGGTCTGCAAGGGATCCCGCGTTATTTCGCCGTACAGCTCCCGGTTTCTGTAAATATCTATTGCCAGATACAATGCCTTGCGGAACGACTCGGGCGAGGCTTCTCCCTTGCCGGCCAGGTGATAGGCCGTACCGTGTGCCGGCGAAGTACGCACCACGGGCAGTCCGGCCGTAAAGTTCACCCCTTCTTCGAAACAGAGCGCCTTGAAAGGAGCCAGGCCCTGGTCATGGTACATGGCCAGCACAACATCAAATTTCCTGTATTCTCCCGCACCAAAAAAACCATCCGTGGGATAGGGACCGAAAACAAGGATATTATCCTCCTCACGTGCTTTGTTTATGGCCGGCATGATGATCTCCTCCTCTTCCTTTCCCAGCAGGCCCTCCTCGCCGGCATGCGGGTTCAGCCCCAGCACCGCGATCCGTGGACTTCTTATCCTGAAGTCCTGCACCATCGATTTCTCCGCGATACGTATCTTCGAATACACCAGATCTTCGGTCAGCGTTGGCACCACATCAGCCAGGGGAATATGGCCGGTGACCACGCCGATACGCAGTATCTCCCCCACCATCATCATCAGACTGTCGCCTTTTTCCCCGAAAGACTCCTCGATATATTCGGTATGCCCCGGAAAAGGAAACGCCTCCGAGTGGATGGTGCTTTTGTTGATGGGCGCCGTCACCAGCACGTCGATCAGATCACCCTGCAGATCGGCTATGGCCTGTTTCAGACTGGACAAGGCCGCCTCGCCCGCTTCAGGGGTGGGCTTGCCCAGATCCACACGTATATCATCCCGCACACAGTTTATGATATTGGCCCTTTTGGGATTGGCCTCGGCCGCCGATTTGATATGGTTCATGCTGAAGTTCATAATGTCCAGCACCTTGCGGTGATAAGCCGCCACTTTGGGTGATCCGTACACCACCGGCGTACATAACTCATTGATCCGGGGATCGACCAACGTCTTGATGATGACCTCGTAACTGATCCCGTTGATGTCGCCCTGGGTGATGCCTGCTATTATCTTTTTCTCCGACATAATATTCTGAAAATTTTCAGGTGAACAATGATCCGGCCGTCAGGACCGGCATCTTTTATTGATAAAATCATACAGCAACCTCACGCCGATACCGGTGGCTCCTTTGCCCTGCCAGGAGTTTTCTCCCTGCACGAACGCCGGCCCGGCGATGTCGAGGTGTATGTACGGATAATCCGTAAAATGCTCAAGGAATTTTCCGGCGGTGATGGCGCCGGCTTCGCGTCCACCAATATTT
>CAZYPI010000364.1:0-1740 GCA_964649335.1 uncultured Rikenellaceae bacterium
ACTTAAACTACTTTTGTCTTTTATCTTAAACAAGCACCCAGCACCCAGCACCCAGCATCCAGCACCCAGCACCCAGCACCCAGTACCCAGCACCCAGCACCCAGCACCCAGCACCCAGCACCCAGCACCCAGCACCCAGTATCCAGCACCCAGCACCCAGGAATAACTTCAAACATAAAAAATCCACCCCTCCTTCTCCACATTTTTTTAATTCTTCTTGCCTTTTTCCCCGTTTTTTATTTATTTCAAACCATGCTTACCCTGCCGTTGCGTAAAGAACTGTTTTGGGATATCGACCTCGACAGCCTCGATGTGGACAAAAACGCCCGCTTCGTCATCGTCCGGGTCTTCAAAAACGGAAACCTCGAAGAACTGCAGACCCTGTTGAAATACTACGGCCGGGAAAAAATAACCAGTCAGATCATAACGGCCCCGTCCCTCGATGAAAAAACACTCGCCTTTGCTTCCGTATTACTCGGCATACCGAAAGAAAGATTCAGATGTTACATGAGATAGCGGTGGAAAAAGAAACCCTGACGCTGATCCGGCGGCTGCACCGCGACCCGGAACTGTCACAAATGCATCTCGGCGGAACCGCTGCTCTCTCCCTCTGGCTGGGCCATGTACGCTCGGAGAATATCGCCCTCTACTCCGTCTCCGCCTTCGATGTCAGACAGTTACTTGAATATCTTGAGCGGGAATACCGCTTTGCCATGGAATACCAGTCGCCGGACTCCCTGAGGGGCTTTATCTCCGGCGTGTTCGTGGATATCTTCGCACACGGTCATCCGCTGGTGAAAGAGATCGTCTCCATCGACGGCATCCGCCTGTATTCGCCCGAAGACATCGCCGCCATGAAGATCCGTGATATTTATTCCGATGGTTACCGGATCAGTGACTTCATCGACCTCGTTTTCCTACTGGATAAGTTTACCCTGACGGAAATGCTCTCTTTCTACCGGATCAAATATGACCGCGACAGCACCCTGCAGGCCCTGAAAAGCCTCGTGTATTTTGACGATCTTTACCCAAATGCCCGCTGGCCGGAGCTGCTCATGAAAAAAAAGATGACCCTCGCCGGCATCAAAAACGCCCTCTCCACCGCAGTGAAAGAAACCGTGGGGATCGGAATGATTGGATGAATGGATGATGGTTACCGACTTTCCCCCACCTCTTGTATCTTGTATCTTGTATCTTTAGCCCGGGGGTTCGGGGCAAAGCCAGCACCCGGAAGGATTTACGAATGACGATCAACGATTGAAGATCTCAGAAGTAAATCTCAGGATGCCCGATTGATGAACAAGAGAACGATGAAGCGATTAATAGATAATGCTCCGCCTTCGCTCCCTGAAGCCGGTACCCGAGTGATTGAGCATCAATCGTATCGAAGAGAGGCGAAGGCAAATTTCGTACTGGGGAGCTACGGCGGACAAAG
The DNA here is from genome assembly GCA_964649335.1 of uncultured Rikenellaceae bacterium. GTDB lineage: Bacteria > Bacteroidota > Bacteroidia > Bacteroidales > VadinHA17 > DRPN01. Next base: position 1,436 of record CAZYPI010000364.1, read on the forward strand.
GATGATGCGAAAGAACTACAAACCACAAACGCGCCGTAGGCGCACCAAACCACAAACCATTTCTCGCAAATCACCGCAGAACTTTAGCTTGGTATTTTTGCCTAAGGACCGATTTGGGCATAACTGAATTCCGTTGAAAAACCAGCGGAGGGGATGTGCTGTGGCCGGAGGGATTGCGGAGCAATCACTCCCGGAAATTCCGATTTGCCGCGAAGCACAGCAGAGCGGCAAATATTATTTCCGGTGGCCGATCCCCGGAGCGTAGTTTTTCCGGGATTCAGTTGCGGCCCTTGATTTTTCTTTGG
>CAZYPI010000365.1:0-1723 GCA_964649335.1 uncultured Rikenellaceae bacterium
CACCCCCCGCGCCGACATGCCTCCCACAATGACCGGCTTGCCCCGCAGACGGCTGTCACGCAAACGCTCTACCGACACAAAGAACGAGTCCAGATCGAAATGAACAATCTGCCGGCCCCTCTCCGGCATCTCCGGTTCCTTTTCCATAAATTGTTCCCTCTGTTGCATCTTCCTCATCCTTTTATCTGTCTTTTCCCGGCTGAAACCGGAAAAAACCTAAAAAAATTTGCTGTTTTCACAATTTCATTTTATTTTTGATTAGAAATTGATCAAAAATTCGATTATAATATAATCAAAATGATGAATACAGACAAAAAATCCGGAGAAAAAATGAAGAATTATTTCAGTGTGAACATCAAGTTTTTGCGTAAACGGAGAGGGCGTACGCAGGATGAGGTGGCTTTTGCACTGGGGATGAAGCGACCGACTCTCAGCGGATATGAGAACAGGGTGGCGGAGCCCGGGATAGACGTTCTGGTGGCTTTTTCCGATTATTACGGCATTGCGGTGGACACCCTGTTGAAGGTGGATCTGCAGGCATTGACGGAGAGTCAGTTATCGCAGCTGGAGCGTGGGGCGGATGTGTTTATCCGGGGGAGCAACCTGCGGGTGCTGGCCTCGACGGTGGACCGGGACAATGAGGAGAACATCGAGCTGGTGCCCGAAAAAGCCAAGGCCGGTTACCGCACCGGTTTTGCCGACCCCGAATTTATCAGCCGGCTGCCGGTGTTCAACCTGCCGTTTCTCTCTCCGGAAAGAAAATACCGTACTTTCCAGATCTCGGGAGATTCCATGCTGCCCATACCGGACGGGTCGTGGGTGACCGGTGAGTATGTGCAGGACTGGCAGACGATCGTGACGGGCCAGGCCTGTATTGTTTTCACCCTCGACGGAGGGATCGTTTTTAAAGTGGTGGAGAACCTGCTGGAGCAGGAACACAAACTACGGCTCTATTCCCTCAACCCGGTGTATGAACCCTACGATGTGCCTGTGCAGGATATCCGGGAAATATGGAAGTTCATCCATTATATCAGCTCGGAGCTTCCCGAGCCGGCCATACCCGAGAATCATTTGCTTTCCATGGTGGCACGGCTCAAAAAAGATGTGGATCGCCTCTCCCGGCGGGTGGGTGTTGAAAAAAAATAATAAATAACAGGTTCTGAAAAGAAACTTATTTGGGTAGAATCCGTTAAAATTGATATTTGAAACAGTTTATTCCCAGAGAATGGAATATATCGTTTACTGTTATAATGTTCCTGCTCCCGATAAAGAGAGGATTGTGCGCTCCTTCAGGGAACATGCCGAGCTGCAGTTGATAGATATCCGTTCGCTGGCCGGGTTGAAGAAAATCTATTCGGATGAGATCGCGGGACAGGTCTTTCTGGCTTTTTCCGGAGACAAAGTAACACAAATCCTTCCTGTTATCCGGGATATTCACGGAGCTTTCCCCGGTCTGCCCATGGTATGTGTGGGGGAAGGACTGAAACCCGGGGACATTGCCCTGATCCGGGAAACGGGAATGGTGAATTATCTCGAAAGGGAACAACTGGATTCGTTGTATGAAGTGGTGCGGCACATCTGGGAGAAAAAGCTGGGACAGGAAGTTACGGAAAAAGAGGTGCTGCAGCAATATGAGTTTCTGCTGGATGTCTCGGACTCTTATCTTTCCATGATCGGGAGAAACTATACTTATCTGGCCATCAATGATGCCTTTTCCCGGGCA
>CAZYPI010000366.1:0-1702 GCA_964649335.1 uncultured Rikenellaceae bacterium
CGGTCCCTGAGTGATTCCGCGAAGCGGGATTGTATCGAAGGGTGGCTGAGGAGGGTTTGTAGTTTGTGGTTCGAATTTCGTGGTTAATGGATCAAATCCGGAGCACAAGCTCCATCATTTGCCGCGACCATTCCCCCTCTTGAGAGGGGGTCAGGGGGTGTGTCTCCCTCTTACGAGCCTGACCAGACAAAAATCCCGTTTGCTCATTCTGGCGTTTTTTTTTGTTCAAAGTTATTGGTTTGCTTCATCAATATCACTAAAGTTATCGGACAAATATACATTTTTTTCCGGTACCTGCTTCTGACAAACCTTATTTGCCGGACGATGAAAAATTATTACTTTTGCGGCGGGGTAAGTCTTATACGACCAGCTCCCGTCGAACTCCCCCAGGACCGGAAGGTAGCAAGGGTAAGGCGGTCGTAGCGGTGCGATATAAGGAGCTTACCCCTCTTTTATACAATCATTTATCATAACGGGATAAAACAGCAAGGCCGCTAAAGGAATAAAAGAGGCATTCTCTCAACGACATGCCTTCCCCCGGCGGCCTTCATGACGGTTCCACTGACTTCGGCTTACCCTACTCTCGAACCGTCTTTTTTACATTGCAATAATAGCCTTTTTTGATAAACATTTTATTATCTTTAGGTAATGTTTTCTTTAAGTTAACCTTTACTCCCATGATGTTAAAGCTTTATCCCGAATCACCCAGTCAGAAACACATCCGGCGCATTGTCGGGGTGCTGGAAAACGGAGGGCTGGTGATCTATCCCACCGACACGGTCTATGCCATCGGTTGCGATGTCAACAAACCTAAAGCCCTGGAAAAACTGGCCCGTCTGAAAGGAGCCAACCCCAAAAAGCCGGATTTTTCCTTTATCTTTTCCGATATCAAACAGGTGTCGGAATATACGCCGCCCCTGGATAAGACGATTTTCAAGCTGCTCAAGCATCACCTGCCGGGGCCGTTTACGTTCATCCTTCCGGCCAACCATAAAGTGCCCAAACTGTTCAAAGGGAAGAAAAAAACCATCGGCGTTCGCATTCCCGACTGTAACATCATCCTGGAGATCGTCCGCACGCTGGGCCGGCCGGTGCTCTCCAGCTCCATCCACGACGAGGATGAAGTGGTGGATTACATCACCGACCCCGAGCTGATCTATGAAAAATACAAAAACCTGGCCGATATCGTCATCGACGGCGGATACGGAAAAAATGTCGCTTCCACCGTGGTGGACTGCACCGGGGAAGAGCCGGTGGTGGTTCGCGATGGGATCGGGAAGTTAGAGATATAATGAGTCATACGGTGGTTTTTTATCCTTCGCTACGCTTAAGGCGAAATTAGTTGACTGCGTCAACTAAATTAGGTGGAAATTAGCAGGCTTAGCCTGCGAAATTAAGTAGAAATTTGGCTTTCTCCTTGCTATTTCTTCCAAAACGTCGGTGAGAAGAGCACCAGGACGGTGAAGAGCTCGAGACGTCCCAGCATCATCAGAAAAGCAAGGAACCATTTGCCGAAGGCGGAGATATGGTAAAAGTTGTCCATGGGACCGACACTGCCCAGCCCCGGCCCTACGTTTCCCAGTGTCGTGGCCACCGCGCTGAGGGCCGAATCAATATTGGGCTCCATGATGGAGATGACCACCACCCCGAAGGCAAAGATCAGGATGTAGATCACGGCAAAAGCCAGCACGTTGGTGATCAC
>CAZYPI010000367.1:0-1691 GCA_964649335.1 uncultured Rikenellaceae bacterium
TCCCCTGACGAATTTAATACATATATTAATGGAATTAACCCCTTTAGATATATTCATATCAAGAATATATCTGATAAAATAGTCGGGATTCACGATCCTTTTATTTTTGTCATAAAAAATGATGTGCCCTCATTATTATATGTACCTGAGAGTTATCCAGAATTAAATGAAAAATATTTTTATGATATCTTACCACAATTTTTGAAATTAGATATTCAATGAATTTTTAGAGATAGCTCAGACTGGTGATCTTTCGCAGGAATAAAGCGATGGGTAGAGAAGAAAAATACCAGTTTGATGATGAGAAAAGTCTATTTTTAAAAGAACTATTTTTGGAGTAGGTTGTTCAGAAAAATAAGTGATAAAAAAGAATGTCAGGGAGATTTTTTCCGTAAACTCCTTTCCGCTTTCCTGTTGCTTTTCGCAGCGGTGTTGCTGGCGGTGGTCCTGCGGGTTTTTGTATTTGAAATCTACAGCATCCCCTCCGGTTCGATGGAAGCGACGCTGGTGCCGGGCGACCGAATCGTGGTGAGCAAGCTGTCGTACGGGCCGGCGCTGCCGCGCTCGCCCCTCGAGGTGCCGTGGTTCAATGCTTTTTTTCTGATCAACCGCCGGGCCATCACCGCCAACGACACTTTCGTGTGGCGCTACCGTCGTCTGCCCGGCCTCCGCAACATACACCGCGGCGATGTGATCGTCTTCCGCTACCCCGGCGATCCGCACCAGACCTATATCAAACGCTGCGTGGCCCTGCCGGGGGATACCGTGCAGGTGGCTGCCGGGATCCTGCTTGTGAACGGCTGCCCGCAACCGCTGCCCCCCACGGCAAAAACGGAATACAGTGTGTGGTTTCAAGACCAGGGGGCTTTTCAACACCTGACCGACAGTCTGCACCTTACCTGCTACGGACCATGGGATGAAAAAGACGCCAGCTACCGCTATCTGAACCTGGCCGTCGGTGAGGCGGAACTGCTGCAACACACTGCACCGGTGGATTCGGTGAGTCGGTATGTGAGAGAGCGTGACCGGCCGGGAGAGGTTCCGCTGGCGGCGGAAGAAGAGACGCCCGGGCAGGATGATCCGCCCGACCGGTTCGGACCGTTGGTGGTGCCGCAACGCGGGATGGTGATGGCGGTGAATGCCGGGATGATGAGAGGATATGCCGCGATACTGGCACGATATGAGCATTTCCGTCCGGAGCGGGCCGGCAGCGTTTACCTGTGGCACGGCCGTCCGGTAACGCATTACACGTTCCGGCAGGATTACTATTTCATGATGGGCGACAACCGCCACAACTCGACCGACTCGCGGTGGTGGGGCCCGGTGCCCGAAGAGCTGATCACCGGCAAGGCTAAGCGCATCCTGTGGTCTGGGAACTTTAAGCGTTTCAGGTTTGAAAGGGTCTTGAAGAAAATAGAATGATTTTGGTTTCTATGGTTTCTATCGTTTCTATTGTTCATGTTGTTTATATTTGAATCTGTGTTATGCAAAGAGCAAAGGACCGTTTGTGGCCGTAGCGTAGCGGAGGCCCTGACATCCGGAGGATCGTCAGGGTTTGTGGTTTGATACGGCCTGCGGCCGTGTTTGAGGCTGAAAGAAATAACAAAAGTGCAAATTGGAACACGGATGCCCTTGTGCTTTAACGGTTTTTTTTGTGTAAGGACAAATATGGGCATAACTGGATTCCGTTG
>CAZYPI010000368.1:0-1680 GCA_964649335.1 uncultured Rikenellaceae bacterium
TAATTATTCTCCGTAATTTTTCATCACAAATCGTACAATAGGTTCCGGGTCGGGGAGGCTGTGGGGGTGATGATCCACCCCGTTTTTATGAATCACAGTGATCACGCCTCCATTTTGTTCGATTTGTTTTGCAAAAGGATTGGTGTTTTCGTCTACCGGCACGACGTGGTCGGCATCGCCGACGATATGCAGCATCGGGAATCCTGCGTCAGCAATTTCACGGGTATGATCCAGGGGGCTTACCCGGGCTTTCAGCGCTTCTTCTTCGCTGTGAAAACCATATACTTTCATACATTTTTCCCAATCCGGCGGGCTGCCGGCACTTTTTCCTTTTCCTCCCGGCCAGCTTTTGATATCCAGCACCGGGGCGTCGGCATAAATACAAGCCACCTTCCCGGGGTTGGATACGGCCCAGTTGTATATGATCAGTCCCCCGCGGCTCATACCTTCCAGTGCGGCTTTTCTGTTCAGTCCGGCCTGTTGCATCCACCGGTAAAAACGGTTCCATCTTTTTACAGCAATGGGGGCTCCGAACAAACCGGCAACATCGTAATAGACTATGTGATATCCTCTCTCCAGCATGGCAATGTCGAACTGGGGCTGGTGGCCGAAAAAACGGGCCCGCCAGATCCAGGGCTTGTTGATGGCAGTGTGACGGGGCATGACAATATGAAAAGGGATGCTGTCATATAATGAATCAATCATCTCAAAACCGTGGAAGTTTTTTGTTTTCGTATTTATGGTAAGAGCTTTTTCTGCATTGAAAGATACCGTGTCCGTCTCAAGAAACTCTTTCAATCTTTCGGCAATTCTGCGGGCCCCGGCAGCCGTGGGGTGTACTTTATCGGCAAATAGATTTTCTTTGTCCAGGAACCAGTGATAGAGGTCTATCAGTTCACACCGGTTGTCATAAGCCACCTTTTCTGTCAGGGGTTGTATTTTACCGGCGATCAGCGCAGGCGAGATCCAGACCGTATCCCCAAAGTTAAAAGCGGGAACCGGTTTAAGCAAAACAACGCGGGGATGGGAGGAGAGTTGCCGGTAGGATTTAATCAGCCGGGAATAGTCCTTCTCAAAATCAGCCAGATGGGAACGGCTTTTCTTTTGCGTGTCGTTGGTGCCCAGCATAATGAAAACAATGTCCGGGGAGAAGTTCATAGATGCCTTATATTCCTTTGTCCTGACGTAAGGATTCGCTCCACGGGAAAGCAGGGTGGCGCCGGAATGGCCGAAGTTTTGTACCTCATAATTCTTTCCCAGCATTTTTTGTAACTGAGCCGGATAGTTGTCCTGTTCCCGGTTCTTGATCCGGGCTCCGTAAGTGATGCTGTCCCCCACACAGGCGATCCTGATCTTTTGCGGTTGACAGGATATGAGCAGAACGGCTGCGACGAAGACAAATAGCTTTTTCATGGGTCTTTTTTAATATTATGAAAAAGTAAAATTATGATAATAAAAAATACAAATCAAGTAATGACCAAAAAAACAAATCCAAAACAAACGACAGGCCCTCTCTCATGTATTTGATGAAAAAATTATAATCTCCCACGAAATCAAATATGGTAACAAATGTTTACCTTTACGTTTCAGATGTTTCCTCAGGGGCTTAATAAATGATACGATGAAACGACCATGATTGATTATAAAACGTATAAGAAGAAAGAAAAGAGTGAGGGGGTC
>CAZYPI010000369.1:0-1631 GCA_964649335.1 uncultured Rikenellaceae bacterium
ACAGAAACTACTAACCACAAACCACAAACAGCCCGATGGGCTACCAAACCACAAATCCTCTGTGATATTGCGATATAGAGAATAATTCACTAATTTTGCGTATGATAAAACGTCAGGAGAAGTTTTTTTTTTAATGGGTCTTAAAAACAGGAAGCCATGCAAAGGATTGTCATAGATATACCGGACAATAAACTTCAGTTTTTTTTGGAGCTGGTAAAAAATCTGGGATTTAAAAAAGTTAAACGCCTTACTAAAGAGCAGAAAGAGTTTGTTGACGATTTACAACACTCTCTTGAAGAAGTAAAAAAGCATCAGGAAGGCAAAACGAAATTACAGCCGGCAAGAGATTTTTTAAATGAACTTTAATGTTGTCGTTACGGATCGTTTTAAGAAGCATGCCAAAAGCATTGCCAAAAAACACAGTTCCTTTAAAAGCGACCTTGAAAAACTGATTGATTCGCTTGAAAAGAATCCGGGACAGGGGACACCTCTTGGAAAAGACTGCTACAAAGTACGTATGGCAATTACCTCCAAAGGAAAAGGAAAATCCGGGGGTGCCCGCGTCATTACCTGCATAAAAAAGATGAATCGTACAGCCTATCTGCTTGCCGTTTATGACAAATCCAAACAGGAAAGTATATCCGATAAAAAACTCGATGAACTGTTGCATATTGCCGGATTGTTGTGATAGACGTCAATGAAGACCCAAACCCAAAGGCGGAGCCACCCTCCTGTTTCCAAAAAAAATTGTAGGTTTGACGAAAAAAGAACGCCATGCGGGAATGCTTTGGAGAACGGTTTTTTTACAACGGCACGATGTACGACTGCCGGGATTTTCAGACTGCCATGGTCTTCGAGGGGGAGTCGGTGTATGAGGTGATCCGCGTGATCCGGGGTATCCCCCTGTTTCTGGAGGACCATCTGCAACGGCTGCATCACACCCTGGAGATACAAGGCAAAAACACAGGCATCCGGGACCGGGAGATCGCAGAAGCCGTCCGCCAGGTCATCCGGGAAAACCGGCTCACCGAAGGCAACATCAAAATCATTTTTAATTTCCACCCCGGTGCCCCCGGCGACATCCGTTTCCTGGTGTACCGCATCGAACACCACTACCCCACGCGGGAGCAATATGCCCGCGGGGTCTCCTGCATACTGTACCACGCCGAGCGTCCCCGTCCCACCGCCAAGATCATCCACCACTCCCTGCGCCTCACCCTCTATAATAAGCTGATCGAAACCGGCCGCTACGAGGCCCTGCTGGTCAACCGGCAGGGACTCATCACCGAAGGCAGCCGCTCCAATGTCTTTTTTATCCGCGGGAACACCCTGCTGACAGCCCCCGATCACCTCGTGCTGCCGGGGATATCCCGGAAATATGTCCTCGGCATCTGCCGCGACCTGGGCCTGACCCTGCAGAAAGAAGCCCTCCCGGAAAAACAACTGGCCGGTGTCGATGCAGCCTTCCTCACGGGCACCTCCATCAACATCCTGCCCGTATCATATATCGAAGAACAGAGCTTCTCCCCCGCTCATCCCCTGCTCCAAACCCTGATGCAGGAGTATGACAAGATCATCCGAAAACACATAGGAAACGTTGATCGGTGAAGGATGATTGATGAACAGATATT
>CAZYPI010000370.1:0-333 GCA_964649335.1 uncultured Rikenellaceae bacterium
ATGAAACAGAGTAGCACTGATCTTATCTGTGTTCTGAAACAAGCTCAAAGGCTTAAGAACAAAGTATGAAGGTGAAAAGTTAAGAAATTTCTGTTATTCAATGTTCTGATTTTGTATAGGATGTAGCTTTTTTGACCGGGAGGTTGTAAAGTGGGGTGCTGAGGTATTTCTCTCCCCGGTCGGGAATGATCATGACGATATTCCCGTGCTGCAGGCCTTCTGCCGTCCGGAAGGCCGCATAGAGTGCTGCGCCGGCGCTCATACCGGCGAAAATCCCTTCTTTACGGGCCAGTTGCCGGGCAAGCTGCAGGGACGCGGTGGCATAGGTTTGCC
>CAZYPI010000370.1:343-1615 GCA_964649335.1 uncultured Rikenellaceae bacterium
GATAGGCCTCATCGTCGGGAACGTAATGATGGCCATCGAGGAGATCGCGCCGGTAGATGCCCGGAAGATACGCTTCCTGCATATTCTTCATCCCCTGAATGCGGTGGCCGGGGAGGGGCTCCGCCCCGACAACTTTTACCGGCAGATGCCGGTCACGAAAATACCGTGACATGCCCATCAAAGTGCCGGAGGTACCCATGGCTGCCACCACATGGGTGACCTCCCCGCCGGTGTCACGGATGATCTCCGGCGCAGTCCCCTCGTAATGTGCACGCCAGTTGGCCGGATTGTTGAACTGGTCGGTGAGGAAATAGCGCTCCGGCTCTTTTTTTGCCAAAGCATAGGTGAACTCAATGGCGCCGTCAGTGCCTCTGCCGGCAGGCGTGAGATAGATCTCCGCACCGAGGGCCTGCAGTATCTGACGCCGTTCCTTGGAGACTCCCTCACTCATAACAATTAGCGTCCGGTATCCCTTTACCGCTGCCACCAGCGCCAGTCCGATGCCGGTATTGCCGCTCGAAGCTTCCAGGATCGTCTTGTCAGGCGTCAGAGCACCGGATTTTTCCGCTGCCGTGATCATCGAAAGGGCGATACGGTCTTTGATGGAGCCCCCGGGATTGTTGCCCTCCAGTTTGGCAAATAAACGCACTCCGTTGCCGGGAAGCAAGTGTCGTAATTCTATGAGCGGCGTGTTTCCAATGGTATCCAAAATTGTTTTCATAATATTTTTGTTTTTAAATGAATTTAAAATAAAAACTCCCGGGGGTGTGCCCGGGAGTTTATCGGTAGGGTATGATCTTGTGATTTTCAACAGGAATACATACACAACCCGGTGGCCCCCGGAAGAATACCGGCAGCACAACAACAGGCAGTATGGTCAAATTTTATGTTCATAGCAGAACTTTATCACTGCAAAAATAACAAAAATATTTTATTTCCTATCCAATCCTCCAATCATCCAATCATCCAATCATCCAATCCCTCTCATCTCTACTCTCTCATTTCTCAAAAAACACTGTCAGGAGCCGGCTACACCGGCACGCTGACAGGTTCTGTCTGCCATTCTCATAGTTCTGTCATGCCGGCCCCAACGGGCTGCCGGTCGTGTCTGCCGGATTCAACAGCCACTGAAGAGATTGCCTGTTACCAATAAGTATCTCCGGGACTTTGCCGGAGGCTTTGAAGAGGACTTATTCGTCCCGTTAGGGACAGAATGGTCCATAGTAACAGGATCAATACCGGGAAACAAAACTTCAAAACTTCAAATTTCAA
>CAZYPI010000371.1:0-1600 GCA_964649335.1 uncultured Rikenellaceae bacterium
ATGTGTTTGAAGCCGTGTATGATATTATGCATGAAGCCAACCCGGAGAAATATCCCACCCTCTATTAGTTCCTTTACGGGGGAGAGTTATTTTTATTATCTTTACAAAAAACCGGAAAATTGCTCCGGAAAATTGTGAGTACAGGTATGTTCATTGATCGTTCAGAGATATTTGAAGTTCCATTTAATATTTTTTCCCGATGAAAAGTCATTTTTTCGTTTTGGCCCTTGTTGTGACGGCCATGTTGGCTGCTTTATCCTGTAAACCCCGCCGGGAGGAGGCAAAAGCGCCGCCCGAAATCCCTGTAGTCAAAGTGATGCAGAAGGATGTGCCGGTATATAAAGAGTTTGTCGGGCAGATATACGGCAAGTATGACATTCCCATCCGTGCGCGTGTCAGCGGCTTTCTGGAAGGAATGTACTTTATTGAAGGCACCCGGGTAAAAAAAGGACAACTGCTCTATCATATAGATCCTCAGCCTTTTGAGGCGCAAGTAGCTGAGCAGATGAGCCGCCTGGCCGGGGCAAAGACACACCTGGTCAAGGCGGAGAGTGATCTGCAGCGCATCAAGCCCCTGGCCGAGATGAACGCTGTCAGCCAGAGCGACCTGGATGCCGCACAGGCCCAGTATGAGGCGGCACAGGCCGAGGTGAATGCGGCAATAGCATCTCTTGACCTGGCAAAGGTCAACCTGAACTACACCCGCATCAAATCACCTATCACCGGACTGATCGGCAAGACCAATGCCAAAGTGGGGGAGTTCGTGGGGCAGAACCCCAACCCCGTGATCCTGAATACCGTCTCACAGATAGATACGGTGTATGTGGAGTTCTTTCTGCCGGAAACGGATTATCTGACACTGGCCCGCCGCTATGAACAGGGAGATACGGAAATATACAATCCTTCTCAGAAACAAAAATCGCTGCAACTGATCCTTTCCGACGGCAGTGTGTTCCCGCACAAAGGGTCTGTCCGCTTTATCAACAGGAATGTGGATCCTTCCAGCGGCTCCATGCTGATACAGGCGGCTTTTCCCAATCCCGGGAGACTGCTGAGACCGGGACAGTTTGCACGCGTGAAGGTGGAGATGGAGGTGCTGCACGATGCCCTGCTGGTACCTTTGCGCAGTATTATTGAAATACAGGGTAAGTATTATCTTTATGTGGTGGACGAAGATCATGTTGTAAAACAAAAAGAGGTGGAGGCCGGCCCTCTGCAGGGCGACCTGCAGGTAATATCCAAAGGACTGAAGCCGGAGGAGACCGTGGTGCTGGAAGGGATCCAGATGGTCCGCTCGGGGATGAAGGTGTCACCGGTGATAAAACAGTTCGAGTCCAAAAGTCCCGAAAAATAGATCGTTATGGAAGGGAAAGGAAATTTCTTTGTGAACCGTCCCATTGTGGCGATGGTCATCGCTATTGTCATTGTGATTGTCGGTTCGTTGTCGATGCTGAACCTGCCCATGGAACAGTATCCTGATATTACCCCGCCCATGGTGGAGGTGACATCCAACTACACCGGCGCCAGTGCCCTGGATGTGGAAGAGTCGGTGTCCACCCCGCTGGAGCAGCAGATCAACGGCGTGGACAACATGATCTAT
>CAZYPI010000372.1:0-1588 GCA_964649335.1 uncultured Rikenellaceae bacterium
CAGCTCCGTAAACTCATTGCCGTGATAGATCCACAGGGAATGATGTGCTCCGGCAAACTGCAGTTGCAGGGTTTCGGGGTCAAAGACCACCAGGGCAATATCCATGCCGTCGGATAAACCGGACTCTTCCTGCGTGCCGGAGAGGGCAAGGATTACCTTCCTCCTGAGTTGCTCCAGGATGAGTTCCGGGCTGATCTTGGACATATTATTACATATCTCTGTCAGGAAAGATATCCCCAGCACACTCATGAATGCTCCCGGCACGCCGTGGCCGGTACCGTCGGCAACCGCCAGGATCATCCTGTGATCTTTTTCAGTGACCCAGAAAAAATCGCCGCTGACAATGTCGCGGGGCATAAAAAGCATAAAGCTCTTCGGAAAAAGAGTTTTCAGATGATTGACAGAGGGCATCAAAGCTTTTTGTATACTGCTGGCATAACGGATACTGCTTTGAATATTTTCCGCCTGCTCCCGGATTTTCTTTTCATTCTCCACCCGCAGGGTAATGTCGGATGAATACAACTGGCAGAAACCGCGGGTGGATACCCCAAGCAGCATGAAACGGTAGTGTCTGTTTTTTATCGTTTCGGTACGTATCACTTTTAGGTTGTTCTTTATCAGTTCTTCCAGATCGGTTTTTTCCAGAAAAGGGAATATCCGGGCCAGAGGTCTCTCCCGGTTCAGTTCCGGGAATGTTTCCCGGGCTGCCGGGTTGGCATCGATCAGTATGGTATCCAGACCGATCCGGAGCACCGGCTCGGGGTTCAGATCGGCAAAGAGAGCCATGCTGGCTGCCTTCTCACGGGCTTCCGTCAGGGCGGTTACATCCGTAGCGTACAGGTGGCCAACCCTCAGGGCTGTGATCCCCCGTATTTCGAATAGTATCTTCTTGTTTTTAAGTGTTTCTATATGGTGGGCGATCAATCCTTTGCGGATCGTTTCCCGGATGGTTCCGGTATTTATCCCGGGGAGGTAATCCGTGATGAGGCTGCCGGCTGCAATTTTTTCTTCAAACAAGGGATTGATGGCATCGTTAAAGTCCAGAATTTCCATTTTAGTATTGACACGAAGCACTGGACTGGGGTTGTACCGGGCAAACAGAGAGAGGGACTTTTCGCGGTTCTTTTGCAGCGACTGATCATCCCTTAAAAGAGTGGCGATCTTCCAGCGTGTTTTGTCACCGCAATGATTACAGTATGGTATCCAGTCTCCTTTGATGATCCTTGTTTCTCCTTTTCCGCACGAGGTACAGACAACCCGGGCACTGATATTGGCCACTTCGCCCGGCTGAAGCGATATTTTTGACAAGACCGAAGAAAAGGAAGAAACCAGATAAGGTACGATAAAGGTTAAGACGACTGTGACCGGACTGATCAGTGAAAATTGTCCGGAGACAAAATAGTGCCATTCGTTGATCAGGTTCAGGATGATACCTACCAGCAGGGCTACCCACAGGGCCCGGATGACAATCTGCCGGTTTCCTGCCACTTTCAGAAAAACACCTGTCATGATTTATAATTTATCATTAGAGATCGGGAAAAAATATGATGAATCTTAAAATAAATATTTTGGAATTGTACCCCCCTTA
>CAZYPI010000373.1:0-1561 GCA_964649335.1 uncultured Rikenellaceae bacterium
AGGGGCTGCAGGTGGCGCTGGTGCATGACCGGCCCATGCCGGGAGGCAATGCCAGCGGCGAGATACGCGTGCATACCGAAGGGATCACCGGGCCGGCAGACCGTATCCTGCGGATGATCAACACCGAACACTGGCCCAACGGCGACCCGGCGGCAGAAAAAGATGACTGGAAACGACTCACGAATCTGCGGAAATATAAGAATCTTACCCTCTTTCTCAACTGGCGTGCCTATGGTGTGCAGACACGGGACGACTCGATCCTGGCTGTGGATGCCCGGCACACCTCGACAGGTGATCGGATACGTTTCCAGGCGCCGTATTATTTAGACTGTACCGGCGACGGATGGATCGGTTACTGGGCCGGCGCGGAGTATATGTACGGACGGGAACCCGCTTCGAAATACGGAGAAGGGCTGGAAAAATACGGCGATCTGTGGAGCCCGGAAAAAGCCGACAACCGGGTGATGGGATCGTCCGTGTTGTGGAGGACGCGGGAGAGCAGGAAACCGGTTTCTTTTCCGGAAGTGCCCTGGGCGCTGGAAGTGGCGAAAGAGTACAGCGCCACGCACGGCACCTGGAAGTGGGAGTTTTCACGGGATGATGTGCACCAGATCAAAGATGCCGAAGAGATACGGGATCATATGTTCAGAGCCATATACGGTTCGTTTTACAATGCCAAACAAAACCCGGAGAATGCACGGCTGGCACTGGAATGGGTCTCTTATCTGATCGGAAAAAGAGAGTCGCGCCGCCTGCAAGGAGACTATATCTTTACCTTTGACGATGTACGCAATCTGCGTAAGTTCCCCGATGCCGTGGCCATCGGAGTGCGGCCCGTGGATGTGCATTACCAGCAGGTGTTGGTGGATACCACCCGGCCCGACTTTTTGTCGAAGGCGCTCTATTACCGGGTGGATCATTACACCATTCCTTACCGTTCGCTCTATTCCAAAAACATCCGCAACCTGTTCATGGCCGGCCGGTGTTTCAGTTGCTCGCATGTCGGCCTGGGCGGACCGCGCGTGATGAATACCACCGGCCAGATGGGTGTGGCCGTGGGCCTGGCCGCTTCGCTGTGCAAAAAGTATCATGTCAACCCTCGCGGCATCTATCCGGCCCATATCAAAGAGCTGCAGGGGATGATAAATGATGTTGGCAGGGAATAAAAGTCTTTGTAGTCTTGAGAGTGTTTTTTGTTTGACAGATAAAAAATATTCTTGTTTAATAATCTCTTTTCCTATTTTTACAGGGAGAAAACGGTGTGTTATGAAGGATCGTCCTGTCTCAACGGAAGATTACAAGCTGGTTAAAGCCCTGCAGCAGGGCGATATCTTTGCCTTCAATGAACTGTTTCACAAATACAGCCAAAAGATATATAATTTTACGCGGAAGCATCTGGAGCGGGAGGAGGATGTGGAAGATCTGCTGCAGGAGATTTTTATTACGATCTGGAACCGGAGAAAAGATATCGATGAACAACAGTCCTTTAACGGTTATCTCTTTGCCATTACGATGAATGCCATCCGGAAATATTTCAGAAAAAAGGTGAAAGACCGCAAGC
>CAZYPI010000374.1:0-1557 GCA_964649335.1 uncultured Rikenellaceae bacterium
TGAGAATGGAGACCACCTGAAAAACCCCTTCCCGGAAGGCGGTCTCTATGCTCCGGTGATGGATGACATAAAGAAAAACCGTCACAATCGCCGAGAACCCCACCACAAAACCCACATACCATCTGAATTCCTCATTTTTAAATACCTTCCCGAACTGGCGGTGCAGGGCATAATAGGAAAGGGTGAAATTCATGCCGGCCAGGAACATGAAAAAGATCACCACATACTGGATATAGGGGGATGCCCAAAAGGCGATGCTGGCCTGTTTGGTAGAATATCCGCCGGTAGCCATGGTGGTAAAAGAGTGGCATACGGCATCGAACGGTTTCATCCCCCCGAGGATCAGCAGCACCGCCTCTGCCAGGGTGAAGAGGATATAGATGCCCCACAGGCGCTTGGCCGTTTCCTTGATGCGTGGATGGAACTTATCGGGCGTAGGGCCGGGCACCTCGGCGGCAAAAAGCTGCATGCCCCCCACCCCCAGATAAGGCAGGACGGCCAGCGAGAGCACGATGATCCCCATCCCCCCCATCCACTGGGTGATGCTGCGCCAGAAAAGGACGCCGTGCGGCAAGGCCTCGATATCATTCAGAATGGAGGAGCCGGTGGTGGTAAACCCCGACATCGTTTCAAAGAAGGCATCCGTCATATTGGGTATGGAGTCCGACAACAGATACGGCAGGGTGCCGAAAAAGGAAAAAACGATCCATACCACACTGACGATGATGTAACCTTCCCGTTTGCCGAAGTCCCGGTCGATCTTCCGGTTGAAGAACCACATCACCGCTCCGGCAGCCAGGGTGACCAGACTGCTGACCAGCAAAGGGACGGAATCGCCTTCACGGTACAACAACGACACCAGGAAAGAGATCATGATAAACCCGCTCTCCAGGATGAGGAGAAAGCCCAGGATGAAAATAATGATCCTTTTATTGATGAGGCCCACGCGAGTTTATTTTATACAAGGATAAAACAGATCATTGATTTTTCCAAAAGGCCCGCGTAAAAAGTATCAATACGGCAAACAGTTCAAGTCGTCCCAGGAGCATCAGGGCCGAGAGCACCCATTTGCCGGTCAGGGGCAGTGCGGCGAAATTGGATGCCGGCCCCACCGATCCCAGCCCCGGGCCGATGCCCCCCATTGTTGTGGCCACGGCCCCCATGGCAGAGGTAGTGTCCAGTCCGTTGAGCACCAGGATCAGTGAGCCGATGGCAAAGGTAAGGATGTAAAGCACAAAAAAGGCAAACGTGCGCGACATCAGCTCGGGCGAAACGGTGGCTTCACCGATATGCACATTGATGACCGCCTTGGGATGCAGCAGCCGCTGATACTGTACCCGCAAGTTGTTCAGGAACATCAGATGGCGGCCCACCTTGATCCCCCCGGAGGTGGAGCCCGAACTGCCCCCGACAAACATCAGCAGGAAAATGAAAAACCAGGCATGATGGGTCCATTGCATGTAATCGGCCGTGGAAAAACCGGTGCAGGTCACAATACTGGTCACCTGAAAAAATCCTTCACGGAAAGCCCGCCCCGGGTTCAGATGCTGAAAAATG
>CAZYPI010000375.1:0-1545 GCA_964649335.1 uncultured Rikenellaceae bacterium
AGCGGGCACATCGCCGGGCTGCATGGGCATTTTATTCAACACGGCTTTCTTTCCCATGGTGCCTTCCAGTGCCCTGATAAAGTCCATCAGTTGGACCGGCCGGCTGTTTCCGATGTTCAGGATCCGGAAGGGTGCGGAAGAGGTCGCCGGGTCGGGTGTGAGGCCATCCCAGTCCTCGGAGGGTCCGGGGGGGATGGCAGCTACGGCAGTCACTCCCCGGACAATGTCATCCACATAGGTAAAATCCCTTTCCATTTTTCCGAAATTAAATACCTCGATGGGTTGCCCTGCCAGGATCCTTTCCGTGAACAGGAACAGGGCCATGTCCGGCCGGCCCCAGGGGCCATACACGGTGAAAAAACGCAGGCCCGTAACAGGGATCCCGAACAGGTGGCTGTAAGTATGGGCCATCATTTCATTGGATTTTTTGGTAGCTGCATACAGGCTGACGGGGTGATTTACCGGATCATGTTCGGAGAAGGGCATGGATTTGTTCAGGCCGTACACACTGGAGCTGCTGGCATACACCAGGTGCTCCACGGGGAATTGCCGGCAGGCCTCCAGCACCGACAGAAAACCATAGATATTACTGTCGAGGTAGGCGCCCGGGTGGGTCAGGGAATAACGCACCCCCGCCTGAGCCGCCAGGTGAATGACCCGATGCGGTTTTTCCCGTTCAAACAGTTGCAAGAGATGATCCCGGTCTTCCAGGTTCATCCTGTAAAAACGGTAACCTGCATGCGTGGTGCTTTGCACTGCCCGGTTCCAGGGGAGATGAGAAGGGTTGATTCCTGTCTCCCGCAACCGGTCATACTTCAGGCGGATATCATAATACTCATTGATCTGGTCAAGTCCTATGACTTCCTCTCCCTGTTCCAGGAGATGTTTCACCACATGAAACCCTATGAATCCTGCCGTTCCGGTAACCAATGTTTTCATATGATCCTGTATGGATAAAAAGTTTCAGATCCCCAGCTCCCGTATAATATCATCCACACACTCTTCCACGCTTCTGCCGGTGGTATCAATTTTCAATTCAGGGTTTTCCGGCTCCTCATAAGGGTCGTCTATACCGGTAAAATGCTTGATCTCCCCTGCTCTGGCGCGGGCATACAGATGTTTTACATCGCGTTTCTCACACTCTGCCAGGGGGGTGGCCACGTACACCTCAAAAAAATTGCTGCAGTTCTCTCTCACAAAATCACGCGATTCTTTATAAGGGGAGATAAAAGAGGCCACCACCGAGATGCCGTTTCTCTCGAGGATCCCGGCCAGAAACCCGATCCTTTTGATGTGCCTGTCCCTCTCTTCCCGGGAGAATCCCGTCTTCGGGAATATGTTCCTGACAATATCGCCGTCGAGAAATTCCACGGGGATTCCTTTTTCCTCGAATCTCTCCACCAGGTGTTTGGCAAGAGTGGTCTTGCCTGCCCCGGAAAGACCGGTAAGCCAGACCACCACGGGCAGTTTTTTCTTTTGATCTTTTTTCCTGCTGTTCTTTTTGATTCCGGTCATGGTCAATCTTTTATAGTCAGGTTTTCCAGG
>CAZYPI010000376.1:0-1517 GCA_964649335.1 uncultured Rikenellaceae bacterium
TTGTCATATTGACGGAATGGTTTTACGTCCTGACGCAACGCCTCTCCGGAAGATCCTGAAACAGGATATCGGGGTCATCCACGGAAAGTCGGAGAAACAAGTCACCCTCAGCATGGATGTCACGGATCCTTTGCTTTGGAGTGCCGAAACACCACACCTGTATACGCTGGTACTTGCCCTGTACGGCAACAAAGACCATGCGATGGAATTTATTCCCTGGAGGTTCGGATTCCGGGAGGTCGCCATCCGGGGGGAGGTTTTCCTGGTCAACGGCGTACCGGTCAAACTGAAAGGCACCAACCGTCATGAGCACCATCCCCGTACCGGCCGCCACATAGACCGCGAGACCATGCGCCGGGATATCATCCTGATGAAACAGGGAAATATCAACTTTGTCCGCACCAGCCATTACCCGGACGATCCATATTGGTACAAACTGTGCGACGAATACGGTATCTATGTGATGGACGAGACCAACCAGGAGTCTCACGGTTATCGTATCGGCAATACGATTTTGGGGGATAACCCGGACTGGACCCTGGCCCATGTTGACCGGGCCGTCTCGGTGGTGCAACGCGACAAGAACCACCCTTGTGTGATCATCTGGTCACTGGGCAATGAAGGCGGCAAAGGCCGTAACTTCCGTGCTATGGCCGATACGGTAAGAAAACTGGACCCTCACCGGCCGGTGTTCAGCGATTCCGACAAGCGTGTCTCCGACCTGTTCGACAAGTCTTATCCCACCCCCGAACAACTGAAAAAAACCGGAGAACAGATCACGGATCGTCCTGTGATCATGCGCGAATACGCCCATGCCATGGGCAACTCGCTGGGAAATCTCAAAGAGTTTTGGGAGGTGATCTATGCCGACCCCGGCATCGTGGGAGGAGCCATCTGGGACTGGGTAGACCAGGGCATCGCCAAAAAAATAAACGGAGATCCGCTCTCTTATCCGGCCAACCCCCGGCAACTGACCCTCGATAAAGGAGAGTTTTGGGCTTTCGGCGGCGATTTCCACGACGTTCCCAACGATGCCGAATTCTGTATCAACGGCCTTATCGGTCCGGACCGCATACCCCACCCTGAGTATTACGAGATGCAAAAAGTGTATCAATATATTCGTTTTAATAAGATCGAAACGGAAAATGGAAAAATATCTGTTCGCCTGACCAATCGGTATGACTTCACCACCCTGGATCATTTCGACTATATCTGGCAACTCCGTATCAACGGGATCCCGGCCGACTCCGGGACTTTCTCTCCGGGCGATATTGCGCCGCATCATCAGGGCACGGTCAGCATCCCTCTCACCATAAGCCCGGAAAAAGGAGAAAACATCCTTCGTCTGGTTGCTGTTCTGAAAGAAAACACCCCCTGGGCGCAAAAAGGCTTTCCGGTTGCCCGTGAAGAATTTCTCCTCACCCCTTATTCTTTCCCTCCTTCTCTAACCGGCGCGTCGGGACTGCCCCGGGTCAGGAAAACGGACGGCAGGATCGTGATCAGCGGAGAAGGTTTTG